>PAKW01000112.1 GCA_002707215.1 Halomonas sp. | reverse complement strand
GGGCAGGAAATCACAAGACGATAGGTATGCTCCATGAAAGCCTTTCCTTAACTGAAATCCGGGAAAGCAGGTGCGTCGGGGAATCACCACCGGCATTAACGGCAGGTTAATGGTACACACCCATGAAAATGACCGGCTATCATAGCCTATCTGAGCGCCAGAAACGAGGAATGGAGATATGGACAGGGGCCTCTACCAACACACAATCAAAAACCTCGCCAGAGCACGCTCAGGCCGCCTTTCGATTGCAACAGCCCTCGCTTTTCTTGTGGTTATCGGGCCGGCGTTCGGGCAGGCCATTCTTGAGGGCGAACGGTTTCACCCGGCCACCGCGAAACAGGGCATGGTAGCAACCAGCCACACCCTGGCCACCGAAGTAGCCCTGGACGTGCTCAGGGAAGGAGGCAACGCCGTTGATGCCGCGGTCACGGCCGGATTTGCCCTGGCAGTAACCCAGCCCCGCTCCGGCAACATTGGCGGCGGCGGTTTCATGCTGATATCCAAAGGCGATGGCTCAGAGCCGGAGGCCATTGATTACCGCGAGAAAGCGCCCGCCGCCGCTACAGAGGCGATGTTTCAGGACGAATCCGGCAATGTGGTCCGTGATCGCAGCCGCTTCACCCACCTGGCCGCAGGTGTGCCCGGAACCGTGGCCGGCCTTGCGCTGGCGCTGGAGCGCTACGGCACCATCTCCCTGAAACAGGCACTGGCACCGGCCATCAGACTGGCCCGGGAAGGATTTATTGTCCCCCAGCGCTTTACCGAAGGCCTGGAACAAGCCCGCGAAAGACTTGAACGCTGGCCGGCCACTCTTGCCACCTTTTATAGAGCAGACGGCAGCGCCTGGCAGCCTGGCGAGCGGTTTCACCAGCCGGAACTGGCGGACACCCTGCAGCGGATTGCGGATCACGGTGTAAAAGGCTTTTACGAGGGCAAAACCGCCAGGCTGATCGCCGACGAAATGGCCCGGTACGGCGGCCTGATCACCCTTGAGGATCTGAAAGACTATCGCCCGGAGGTCCGCACTCCAGTTCACGGTACCTATCGCGGGTACGATATCTTTTCCATGTCGCCGCCCTCCTCCGGCGGCACTCACATTGTCCAGATCCTCAACATTCTGGAAGGCTTTCCGATGGCCGACTTCGGTCATAATTCGGCCGATGCGATTCATTACATGGCGGAGGCCATGAAACTCGCCTACGCTGACCGCTCGAAATACCTCGGCGATACCGACTACGTAGACGTGCCCCTGGAAGGCCTTACCAGCAAGGGCTATGCAGAAGAACTCCGAAAAACCATCAATCCAGAAAAAGCCCGCCCTGCCAGCGAGATCAAGCCCGATCAGCCGGCTGCCTGGGAAAGCCCGGAAACCACACATTTCTCGGTGGTGGACAAATGGGGCAATGCGGTGTCCAACACCTACACCATCAATTTCAGCTACGGGTCCGGCATCACGGTGGAAGGCGCCGGCTTCCTGCTCAATAACGAAATGGACGACTTCAGTGCCAAGCCCGGCGTGCCAAATGCCTACGGCCTGATTGGCGGCGAAGCCAACAAGGTTGAGCCCGGCAAACGCATGCTGAGCTCCATGTCGCCCACCATCGTCAAGAAGAACGGCAGAAATGTGCTGGTAACCGGCAGCCCGGGAGGCTCGCGGATTATTACCACCACCTTGCAGGTGATCCTGAATGTGATTGACCATGGCATGAACATCCAGACGGCGGTAAGCGTGCCGCGCATGCACCATCAGTGGCTGCCGGATGAGATTCGCATTGAGCAGGGCATCAGCTCGGACACAATTCGCCTGCTGGAGGAGCGGGGGCACACCGTTGTCCGTGGTTCAGCAATGGGCGCCATCCAGAGTATTATGGTGGGTAAAGACGGTACTCTGTACGGTGGCGCGGATCCAAGGCGAAGCACATCGTCGGCCATGGGCTACTGATGACAGTAATTGACCAGGGTCACTGACCTGACCGGAGGCATTATGTATCTTTCTGTACAACTAAGCTGTTATCCCCTGAAGCAAGAGTATAAACAGCCGATACGGGACCTCATCGCCCGACTCGAGGAAACCGGGCTGGAAGTTTATCCGGGCCGCATGAGCACGGAAATTTTCGGCGACTATGATGAGGTTATGAAGGTTCTCTCGGATACCATGAAGTGGTCATTCGAGACTTACGGCAAATCCGTCTTCGTGGCGAAGATCATGGAGGGCGACCGGAGACCGAAATGACAGCACCGAACGGGACAGGCAATCCGCAACAGCCGGGGAACAATCCGCAACCGGCAATACCCAACCAGTACTCGTTCCTGTGGCTCAGTGCCGCCATTTTCCTGATGGTGCTCTGGCTGCAGGACGGTGGGCAGCCACAGCTTCGGGAACTGGCCTATTCCGACTTCAAAACCGCGGTGGTGAACGATCAGGTTTCAGAAGTCACACTCAAGGAAGAGGCGATTACCGGCCTGTTCACCGACAGTGGCGCGGCATCATTCAGTTCTGACACCCCGTCCCAGGCAAGCACGCCGGGGTTTCGCACCATACGCCCACCCATGGAAGATCCCTCACTACTGGGCCTTCTCGAAGAACAAGGGGTGACCATCAGGGCGATGCCCTCGGGTCTGCCCTGGTGGCAGGAGCTGATTCGTGGATTCCTGCCCTGGATACTGCTGCTGGCGCTGATGTTCTGGTTCTGGGGCGCAGCCCAGAAGCGTATGACCCAGGGAGGCGGCCCCTTTGATTTCAGCCGTTCAAAGGCGCGGAAGGCGCGCAGGGAAACCTCTACAGCCACACTCGATGATGTGGCCGGCATCGAGTCTGCCAAGCGGGAAATCGCGGAGATTATCGACTTCCTGAAATCCCCCGAAAAGTATCGGGCCCTGGGTGCCGTCATGCCCAAGGGTGTTCTGCTGGTTGGCCCGCCGGGCACCGGCAAGACCCTGCTGGCCAGGGCTATCGCCGGCGAAGCAGAAGTGCCCTTTTACAGCATCAGCGCCTCGGAATTTATTGAAATGTTCGTGGGTGTGGGTGCAGCCCGGGTGCGGGATATGTTCCAGGAAGCCCGGAAGGACGCGCCAGCTCTGATCTTCATCGACGAACTGGACGCCATCGGCCGCTCCCGGGGCGCCGGCCTGGGCGGTGGCCACGATGAGCGGGAACAGACCCTGAACCAGATCCTGACCGAGATGGATGGCTTCGAGGCCCACGAGAATGTCCTGGTACTGGCCGCCACCAACCGGCCCGATGTCCTGGACAGCGCGCTGCTCCGCCCGGGGCGGTTTGACCGCAAGGTCACCCTGGACCGGCCCCACAAGGACGCACGTACCGCGATCCTGCAGGTTCACGTTCGCAAGGTGCCACTGGCCAGTGATGTCGACCTGGAGCAACTGGCCGCCCGGACCATCGGTTTCTCCGGCGCAGACCTGAAGAACCTGGTAAACGAGGCCGCGCTCACCGCAGCCCGGGAAAACCTCCATGAAGTGAGCGCCCGCTGTTTTGAGGTCGCCCGGGACCGGATTATCCTTGGCGAGGAGCGGGACGCCCGGCTGTCTCCCGAAGAGCGGAAAGCGGTGGCCTATCACGAATGTGGCCACGCCATCATGGCCTATTACATGCCCAACGCCGACCCACTCACCAAGCTCACTATCATTCCTCACGGCATGGCCATGGGTGTCACTGAACAGACCCCGAGGGAAGACCATTACACCTATACGGAAAGCTACCTGAAGGATCGAATCAAGGTAATGCTCGGAGGTCGCTGTGCGGAAAAACTGGTTTATGGCGAAGTCAGCACCGGCGCCCAGAACGACCTGAAGGAAGCCACGACACTGATTCGCCGCATGATTGGCCAGTGGGGGATGAGCGAGAAGATCGGCCCCCTCGGCCTGAGCATTGGAGAAGAGCATGTATTCCTTGGCCGGGAAATGGGGCTGCCAAGAGAGTTCAGTGAAAAAATGGCAGAAATGATCGATGCGGAAATCCAGGCACAGTTATTGGCGATGGAAAAAGCGACCCTGGATTTCCTGACGGATCACCGCGACCAGCTGGAAGCGCTGGCCAAAGCGGTGCTGAAAGCGGAAACCCTGTCTGCCGAAGACGTCGAGGAAATCCTCCGCAAGGAGGATGCTCGCAAAATTGCCTGACCGGCCGGGTCAGACCTGGCCCACAAGGTCATGACTGAACAGCGCCATGCAGAACCCCACCACGACTCCCAGTGGTGGGCCCCAGTGGTGCTCGAGCCTGGATCGCGGAGCGATATCCTGAGAAATCAGATGGAGAATATCCAGGAACATCAGAGCATCTGGCCTTTAAAAAACGAGGGGCTTTCATGGCGTGACCGTTACCGGAAGATTCAGGGCCACCAGCAGCTGCTCCGCGCCGGGCTCCTGAAGCAAGGTACATTCCCGGCTGAGCACCAACTGGGCGGCCTTCTCCTGACGCAAAACCTGGACAACGGTAACCGGATCGGTCGCAGGAAGCGACCGTACACGAAGGTCTGACTCCGGAATACCGAGGTCCTGCCTGATGGCCTGAAAGGCTTCCAGTGGCATCTCCGAACCCGAACCCAGTAACAGCGTCACAGGCTGATGGGAATGCCTGACTGCCTCTGCCGTTGCCCTGATAGCGCGGCGATTTGCATCCTCGTGGTCATTGAGAAAGACCACAACCCTGCCCTGTGGCAAGACCCGCCTTTCGCACCAGAACAATACCCTGCCCGGCGACCGGCGAAGAAGGCCTCTTGCCGTGGAGCCCAGCCGCGCCCCGGGTGCCGAGGACCAGCCAACCCGACCAAGAACCAGAAGATCCTGGGGCCCTGCCAGCGCGAGCACCTCCTCAACAACACTGCCACGGGCGATGCTCAGAGTATGCCGGCCACCGTAATGGGCCACGGCGCCAGCAAGAGCACAACGAGCCTGGCCAGCCAGCCTCTGCATGCGCTGCTCAAGCTTGGTCGGGTCAAAGGGCCGGCTAACGCCGGACGCCGAGCCGACCTCTCTGGCAAAATCATAACCCGCACTGCGCAGCAGGTTCAGTTCCTCAACAAACACACCCAGAACATCGGCACCGGTATTCGCAGCAATTTCTGCCGCTGCCCCCAGTGCGGCATAACTCATTCTGGAGCCATCCAGCAGTACCAACACACGTCCGGTTGCCGTGCCGGGGTTAGCCTGATCTGCAGGTGCGTCAGTCACTACCTTTGCCCCCACTGCTGTTCGCGTCTGCGTTGTCATCCCGCTTCTTACTGGCTTCAGCGAACCTCGCCAGCCGCTCGGCAACCCGCCGGTTGAAGCTGTTCTCGGGAAACTCCCCGCTACTGCCGGGTTCCCCGGCCTCCAGGCCGGTTAAAAGCTCAATGGCCTGATTGATGTCAGAGACTGGATAAATCCGGAACCGGTCTTCGGCAATCGCCTGGCGCACGTCCGCTCTGAGCATCAGATGCTCCACATTACTCGCCGGCAGCAAGACCCCTTGCCCCCCTATTTCACCTGCCTCCCGGCAAACGTCAAAAAAGCCCTCTATTTTTTCATTGACGCCACCCACCGCCTGAACCTCACCATGCTGATTCATGGACCCGGTCACGGCAAAGGACTGCTTCAGCGGAACCCGGGAAATTGCGGAAAGCAGCACGCAGGTTTCCGCCACCGAGGCGGAATCCCCCTCTACACCGCCGTAAGACTGCTCAAAAGCCAGACTTGCAGACAACGACAAATCACCCTCGCCCGCATATCGGCTCGCCAGAAACCGGGAAAGAATCATCACGGACTTGCTGTGGATCGGACCGCCGAGCTTGGCCTCTCTCTCTATATCCACAACCTGGCCTTTCCCCGGCCGGGCCGTTGCCGTAATCCTCGTGGGCTGCCCGAACATGGAAGCGCCAAGCCTGAGCACCGACAAACCGTTGACCCGGGCCACTTCCTCACCTTCCGTGGCTATCATCACAATGCCCCGGCTTATCTGCTCCCGGCTTCGCTCCCGAACCCGGCTGGCACGGTATTCACGCTCATCGATGGCCTGCTGGATGTGGCGGGCTTCAACGGTATCGGCACTGGACTGGCCAGCCCAGTGGTCTGCCTCACTCAGAATATCCCGAAGCACCCGATCATGGGCGGTCAGCTTACGCTGATCCGCCGCCAGCCGGCTGGCATGCTCAATCAGCCTCGCTACCGCGTCACGTTCCAGGGCCCGTATTTCGAGTGTTCTGGCCATGGTGGCGATCATTCGGGAATACAGCTCGTAGCAGTCGTCGTTCCGATCCAGATCATCCTCGAAATCCGCTTCCACCTTGAATAGGTCCAGAAAATCGGGGTCATAATGGGAAAGCAGGTAGTACAACATCCGATCCCCCAACAGCAGCACCTTGACCGAAACCGGAATCGGCTCTGGTTGCAGGCTGACGGTGCTGACAAGCCCATAGAGCCGCTCCAGCGACTCGATCCGGATTTCACCAGAGAAAAGGATTCGCTTAAGACTCTCCCATGCCATTGGCTGGGTCAGCACACGACGGGCGTCGATGATCAGATACCCACCGCTGGCCCGGTGCACGGAGCCGCCGCGAATAAGGGTGAAATCGGTGTAGAGATTACCCTGGTGGGCCCGGTGCTCAATCTGCCCGGCCAGATGCTGGTGATTGGGCAAGTCCTCATAAATGATCGGTGCCCCCAAAGTGTCCGCATTGTCCACCAGGAGGTTGACCCTGTAGCGCGCCAGCAAACCGGCCGGGGGACCGTTATCGCTGCCCTGAAAGGCTTCTGCATGCTCAACCACGTCTTCCCGCACTGCATCCAGGTAGTCAACAACGTCCGGCAGATGCGACCATTTCTCCCGCAGTTCGCCAATGGGGCCACCCAGGGTCAGTTGCACCATTTCCTCGTTCAGGGCATGCACGCGCTCCCGAACTTCCTTCCGCAACCTGGGAACCTGCTGGATGGTTTGCTGGAGTTTCTTTTGCAACTCCTCGACCTTGGATTCGATCAGCTGCTTCTCTTCATCAGAGAAGGTTTTGTATTCTTCAGGGTCAATCACTTCGCCCTTTCGCATAGGCGCAAAGGTAAAGCCAGCCGGTGTGGTGATCATCGCAATGTTATTGCGGTTTGCCTCCTCCTGGATTTCAAACAGGCCCTGATGCTGGCGTTTTGCCATTTCTTCCTGCAACTCCTGCAGCCGTGCCTGGTATTCCTCACTCTCAAAGGCCGCCGGGATGGCCGTGCGCAATTCCTCCGCCAGGTCATCCATGCCTTTCTTGAACTGCTGCCCCTCCCCGGCCGGCAACTGGATGGCTTTCGGACGGTCTGAAAACCCAAAGTTAAATACATGGCACCAGTCGGGGGGTACCGGCTGTCTCGCCGCATGTTGCGAGAGGAACCGCTCCACCAGTTCGTGCTTGCCTGCCCCAGAAGGCCCCAGGACAAACAGATTGAACCCACTGGCCTGCATACTTGCCCCGAACTCCAGCGCCCTCAGAACACGATCCTGCCCGCAGGGCTGCTCGAGGTCTTCAAGATCGTCCGTGGTGATGAAATCCAGCTTTTCCGTTGGGCAACCGTGGTAAACCTGTTCTTCGGATAGCGGGGCGGGTAATGGCATTACATCCTCCTGATGGATTCGACGGTATAGCGAAGTACCTTAGAGGCGAATCCAGATAGCCAACCCGGGGCAGGGACTGCAGGCGGGGCAGCAATGCCTCTCAAAGGCAAACGATGAGAGGGTCCCAGAAGTACAGCCCGACGTATGCGGTCATGAAGTTGCGCAGGTTGTGCGTACGCAATGGCGGCTTTTCGTATGTTGGCAGACATAGCCGATTACCTGCTTATCAGAACGGTCCGGAACGAGCACACTCTGTCGATGGAAGAAATTGACACCCCCTCGTGAGGAAACTATAGGTTATTTGAGACAATTCGGAAGCGAAATTGCAAGGGATCTCCATCGCGGGCGATATACTCGTTCTCCAGGGCCGCGAGGTTGGGTTCTGGCATTGACTTGATGACGGCCGCATCCGGTGAGACCTTTGCCCGGGCCGCTCAGGCGCTGGGTTGAAAAAGCCTGGTCCATTAGAGCCCAATTGAATCTGCTGCCAACTATCGTGACAGAGGGGGGAGACTGTTTAAACCATCGATATTTTAAGTTTTGCCATTTTAAAATGGCATTGGTCCATCATCATCTTCCATATATGACAGCTCGCTCATCAAACCGAGAAAAACCCCAAGCGATTCGCTCAGGTTTTTTACTATCTCACTGTACATGAGCTTTTCTTCAGCCGTCTTGGCTTTACCCATAACTTTCAGAGCGGCAGACATCTCCTTGGAAATGCCTTCCATCAATTTATCGGGTTCCATAGCTGATATACCTCATTTTATATTTCGCTGGGTTTTTTGCCATTCTAAGAACCAAAGCAATTTCATGCAAACCTATACCGCTAACTGCACGTTCATTCCACGACGTAGTGGGCTTACTTTACTTCACGTCACGAAGAGGCCTGAGTAATCCTGGGGAGACCTTGTATTGTGCCTTACCGTCCTCTGCCAGCACGATCACACTTTTGCGATTGATCTTGGTCACGATCCCCGCCCTCCCCCCTCTGTCAAGGTAGTTGGAAGCGTTGGCAGCTATGTTCAGGATCTCCGGTAGCCGGCAGGAGGGCGGCGGCATCCGGATTCCGCCGCAACCCAGATTATTGCATGTCGTTAAACGCAGCATCGGTTCGTGCCGCCAGGATGAAGTCATTTTTGTGCAGGCCGCCAATT
Organism: Halomonas sp.; assembly: GCA_002707215.1. Taxonomy (GTDB): domain Bacteria; phylum Pseudomonadota; class Gammaproteobacteria; order Pseudomonadales; family Oleiphilaceae; genus Marinobacter. The sequence goes on along the minus strand of PAKW01000112.1, from coordinate 4,271 downwards.
TCGTGGCTCCACCAGCTTACCGCGACTTTTCCGTATTCCAGAACAATCACAGGGTGATGATTCTCGGCTTCGGCGAGATCGCCGATCTTGTTGGTAAATTCCAGGGCCTTAACAAAGTTTTTGAGTTTGTAAACCTTGTAAAGCTGTTCTTCGCCGTCAATGTTCAGAATCTCCCAGTCTGGCACGCTCTTGTGCAACTGCTGCTTTTCTTCCTCAGTCGCCTTGGGCACGTTGGGGCTGCAGGCTTCGCAGCTGTGTTCTTTCAGGTCACTCATCTCAACCTCCATGGCTGATGGCTGTACTACAAGCGTGGGCCTGGCCGTTCGTTTTATCAACCCTCCCCTTGAAATCCTGCCATTCTCAATATACTGTATATTTAAACAGTATATTGAGAACTTTCATCATGAGCGAGCTTCTGAACACGCTGATGCAGGATGCCCGTGTCTGGCAGGGGCACCGTCACATCCAGACCACACAACCTGCAGAACCAACCGGATATCAGGTTCTGGATAACCAGCTTGGCGGCCTGGGCTGGCCCCGGGGTGCCCTGAGTGAATGCCTTCTGGATGCACCGGGTATTGGTGAGCTGCACTTGTTGCTGCCACTCATGCAGCGGCTGTGCAGGGAGGGTAAAACCGTGTTCTGGCTGAACCCGCCGCACACGCCTTATGCGCCCGCTCTGGCCCGGGAAGGCGTGAAGCTGGATCAGGTGGTGTTGATCCATACCGAGGATGAGGGCGACTTTCTGTGGACACTGGAAAACTGCCTTCGCTCAGCGGTAACGGGTCTGGTGATGGCCTGGCCGGGAAAACTCGCTTCCCGGGAAGTCCGGCGCCTGCAACTGGCGGCCGAAGCCGGTAGCAATGTGTGCGTGCTGTTCCGGGAGCGGCGTTACGCCGGGCAGAATTCTCCAGCTGTCCTGCGCCTGGAACTGGAGCCGGGCGAGCAGCAGGATCTCAAGGTGAATGTTGTCAAACGCCGTGGAAGCTGGCCCAGGCAGCGCTGTTCACTGGCCATGGCCCAGCGGGCTGATCTCTCGTTCCGTGAAACCACCCGGGTTGTCCAGAGCCCCTGGTCGGGTTCAACCGGGTAATCCTTCTCCATGCTGTGGCTGTATCTGCATTTCCCGCACCTGCTGCTGGACCATATTCGCCACTCCCGTGAAAACCAGGGCGCGCTGGTGATTGTGGAAGGCTCTGGCCAGAAGGTGATCCAGGCCTGCCCCGAAGCCAGGAGCCAGGGTATTCGTAGCGGTATGCGTCTGAAAACCGCCATCAGTCTGGTGCCGGATCTGGGCGTGGTGCGCGCTGATGAGACTCAGGAAGCCAGGATTCTGGAAGACCAGGCCCGCTGGCTGTATCACTATGCCGCCCACATTGTGCTGATGCCGCCGGATGGCATTCTGGCTGAAGTTGGCAGCCTGAAGAAACTGTACGGCGGGTTGCCTGCTGCCTGGCTAACGGTGGAACAGGGGCTGAATGAGCGCCACCTGAATGCCTGGATCGGGGTTGGCTACACACCCCTGGCGGCCCGTCTGATTGCCCGCGCTGGTAAGGGGGAATGCACAACTGACAAGGGCCATATTCAGCGAACCCTGAGCCAGATACCCCTGCTTGCCGCGGAATTCGATGAGAAAGCCTGTATGCGCCTGCAACGCCTGGGGCTGAACACGCTGGGGGAGGTTTTTGATCTGCCGTCCAACGAGCTGGCACGCCGCCTGTCTCCGGAACTTCTGGCTTATACCCAGAAAATCCAGGGCACCCGGCCGGATCCCCGGGCACCCTGGCAACCGCCCCACTCGTTCCGGCAACAGGCGGATTTCGGACAGGAGATTGAGCACACACAGGGGCTGCTGTTTCCGCTCCAGCGCATACTCACGGAACTGGAGAAAGACCTTTGCTGGCGCCAGCAGGATACCGACAGCCTGCGGCTGGTTCTGAGGCACCGGCATGCGGAACCAACCCGGTTGCAGATCCGCACGTCCGGGCCGGAGCACCGGGCCGATAATTTCCTCAACCTGATTCGCCTGCGGTTGGAGCAGCATTCCCTGAGCGCGCCAGTTATCTCAATGGTTCTGCTGGTGAAGCGCTTCCTGTCCCGGGAAGCGCCCGCCGGGCAGGATCTGCTGGGCGAAACCCAGGATCTGAATGAAGCCTGGCATACCCTGATCAGCCGCTTGCGGGCGCGTCTGGGCGATCAGGCCCTCAGGCAACTGTCACCCCAGGCCGACCATCGCCCCGAACGGGCCTGGTCGGCCTCGGAAGTTCTGCGTAAAACCGGAACGCCGTTAACACCGGCTGAAGAGCTGCCAAGGCGCCCTTTCTGGCTGTTGAAAGACCCGCAACCGCTGACCGAGGCGCCAGCCGCCTGGTTTGCCGGCCCGGAGCGGATTAGCGCTGGCTGGTGGGATGGTCAGCGGGTGCACCGGGATTACTACGTTGCCCAATTAAACAGCGGCCAACTGGCCTGGGTCTTCCGGGATGCCCGCGGAGGCTGGTTTGTGCATGGCTGGTTCGGCTGATGCCTGAACATCATCAGTACGCAGAGCTGTTCTGCTTCAGCAATTTCACCTTTCTGACCGGTGCCTCTCACCCACACGAACTGGCCGAACAGGCGCACGAGCTTGGCTACAAGGCTCTGGCCATCACCGATGCCTGCTCCGTTGCCGGCATTCCGCGGGCCTGGGCGACGCTGGCAGACAGCCCGGTAAAACTCATTACCGGCAGTTGGTTTGAGCTGTCGAATGCGCCAGCCGGCGCAACCATGCCCCGTTTTATTCTTCTGGCTCGTACACGCAAAGGCTATGGCCAGCTTTGCCAGTTGATCACCACCGGCCGTCGCCGGGCCGAGAAAGGCCAGTATCAGCTGTTTTACCGGGACATTGAAACCCACACCCTGGATGACTGCCTGTGCCTGTGGCTGCCCCCCTCACCCACCGAGGCGGATTCCGATCAGGCCCTGGCCTGCGGCGAGTGGCTGGCCCGCCTGTTTGACCCCCGGATCTGGATTGCCGCGGCCCGCACCCTGGAATCCGGCGAGGAGCAGCGGCTTGGCCGGATACGCTGGCTGGCCGACCAGCTGCGCATTCCTGTTGCTGCCGTGGGTGAGGTGCACATGCACAGCCGGGAGCGCCAACCTCTGCAGGATGTGCTAACAGCCCTGCGCAATCACACCAACCTGGAGAATGCCGGCCACTGCCTGTTCCAGAATGGCGAGCGATACCTGCGCCCCCTGCCCGTTCTGCAACGGCTGTTTCCGGAAGCCTGGCTGCATGAAACCCTGACCATTGCCAACCAGTGCACCTTCGAGCCCGGCAGCCTGCGCTATGAATACCCGCCAGACCTGGTGCCGGAGGACGAGACTCCGGCCGGCTACCTGAAACGGCTGACCCGCGAAGGCGAGCGCCGGCGTTACCCGGATGGCACACCACTGCAGGTTCAGAGCCTGATCCGCAAGGAGCTGGGCCTGATCTCGGAGATGAACTACGAGCATTACTTCCTCACCATCCACGATATTGTCGACTTTGCCCGCAGCCAGGGGATTCTCTGCCAGGGGCGGGGGTCGGCAGCAAACTCTGCGGTTTGTTATTGCCTGGGCATCACCGAGGTGAACCCGGCCCGGGTGGAACTGCTGTTCGAGCGGTTTATTTCCAAAGACCGAAACGAACCGCCCGATATCGATGTGGATTTCGAGCACGAACGTCGTGAAGAGGTTATCCAGTATATCTACCGGCGTTATACCCGTGAGCGCGCCGCCCTGGCTGCCACGGTGATCCGTTACCGGCCCAAAAGCGCCATTCGGGATGTCGGCAAGGCCCTGGGGTTTGATCCGGCCCTGGTGGAACAGCTGCTGGAAGGCATCGACTGGCGGGACAAGGCCACCAACTGGCGCCAGCAGATTCTCGACAAGAAAATCACCCGCAACCCACAGGTGGCGGACCAGTTCTTCACCCTAGTGAATACCCTGCTGAGCTTCCCCCGACATCTGTCCCAGCACGTGGGCGGTTTCGTGATCAGCGCCGGGCCACTGGCCGAACTGGTGCCAGTGGAGAACGCTGCCATGGCCGACCGCACCGTAATCCAGTGGGACAAGGACGACCTTGAGAGCCTGGGGCTGATGAAGGTGGATGTGCTGGCCCTTGGCATGCTCTCCGCCATTCGAAAAGCGCTGGAACTGATCAGCGATGAAAAAGGCCAGCCTTTCCGGATACAGGACATTCCCCAGGAAGACCGTGACACCTACGCCATGCTTCAGACAGGCGACAGCATCGG
>PAKW01000111.1 GCA_002707215.1 Halomonas sp. | reverse complement strand
GAAAGCGTTATCGCCGTACCGAACTCGCCATATCAATCGTTTCGGGGACTACACACTGGATCTGAAGCGACCGGTGGGGCAGCAGCTATTTGATTTGAAACTGGCTGAACTTGCCTCTCAGGGAGCGTCCAAAGCCCGGCCAAGCGTTGAGGATGAAGCTGAATAAAAAACCTACCATAAAATTAGGCAATTCAATGGATTGGGCGTGTTTCTGGGGAATTTTTCACGTTTGTTTGCCAACCCTCAATACTGTTTCAGAGAATCCCTTAACAATCGCACTGATGGCATGATGGATTGCCGTGTAGGGCAAATCAACCATAACCCTGAGACCGGTGGGGCATAGCTCAATCTGACATTTTGCTTGACCGATTAAAAACTAATCACTATGATTTGAAATGTATCAAGCTACACCGGAAAGAATCGTGCCCGATGGACATTTTCCGCCCACCCGCGACGAGTAACCAAAAGGGCTCGGTCTGGGAACGCATTGAGAACGATGTCAATCTGCGGCAAACGGGCCTGGACCTCGAAATCGAAGGCTCAGGCGACGTCACCGCCTATGGGCAACCCGCCCACCGTGACCACAGCGTTTCCGGCTCCGGCAAGATCAAGTTCCGATAAGAGGTGCAACATGACCGTAGCAACCAAAGTGCTGACCGCACATGTGCCGCTTCCGTTGGCCGACAAGGTGGATCAGATGGCTTCACGACTTGAGCGCTCGCGCGGCTGGATCATGAAGCAGGCGCTTTCCGCCTGGATCGCCCAGGAAGAGGAGCGCGACAGGCTGACCCAAGAAGCGCTGGCTGACGTAGCCGCCGGCCATGTCATCGACCACCGGGCCGTGCAAGCGTGGGCCGATAGCCTTGGCACCGACCAGCCGCTGCCGGTGCCACGTTGATGGAGTTGAAGTGGACCAGCAACGCGCTTTCCGATTTGGCGCGCTTGTATGAGTTCCTGGCTCCAATGAATAAGCCCGCCGCCGCGCGGACGGTGCAGGCGCTGACCAAGGCCCCGGCCATTCTGCTGACCAACCCACGCATCGGCGAGCAACTTTTCCAGTTCGAGCCGCGCGAGGTACGGCGAATTCTGGTCGGGGAGTACGAGGTTCGCTACGAACTTCAGGATTCGATCATCTACGTGCTGCGGCTGTGGCATACCCGAGAGGACCGCTGAAATGGCTTTGCCACCGACCTACTATGACTTCGTGCGCAAGTTGCGCCCCACCTGGTTGAGAAGGGGGAGCAGGCCCAGGAGGATTTCATGGCCAAGCGGTTTTCCGGCAAGTTAGTAATCGAAATCGGAAGCAAAAGCCGGTGATTCTGAATGTTTAAGTCCGGTAGCCTTGATACTAAGAATCTTAACTGCGCATGATGTATACTATTTAACATAATATACATTATGCGCAGTTGTGGGTGTTTCAGCGCCGGCACCGCCCCTGAGTTTGTAGACGTCCACAATTCGCCGGGAACCGTAGCTATCGTCGCTGCTTTGAGCGGACCTCCTTCACGGCAGCAATCATCGCCTCGTGCCTGGAATCCGGCAGCCTGTCGCGTTGACGCTGGCATATCTTTCTCCGCTTTCAGATGCACAGGTGTAGGCGGCTACCAGAACCTGCAGTCCAACAAGCAAATGATTCCGGGGGCTTTCGTTTCTATTTGTAACCAGACCGACTATGTTGATAGGTGGGATACACGTGACCCGCGATATCCCGCCGGGTGAGAAATTCACGAACTTAAGTGTCTCGCCTCGCCCCGGAGTCACTCAATCCCCTGTAAACGACACTGCCTGAAGGCTCCGTTTACCCGGTGCGCTCGAATGTCTGCGCAGTTTTCCCGGGTTAACCAGCAAGGAGAACATCGAATGTCGATAACATCAGAAAAGCAATTACCCCAAGCGGTTGAAGCCTGGCTCGATCCGGACATGGACTCGGTTAAAGGGACTGAAACCCCCAAGAATCCGAACAAAGGCTATATCGCCCTGCTTGGCTGGAGCGTCAATGCTATCAAGGCGGCGCAAAAGTTTGACCGCCGCTACATAGTCGTTGCTCCGGAGTGGGCTACGGATTTCTGTACCGCAAACAAGATACCTTTCATTCCGTGGGATTTTATCCGGTTGAATGATCGGTCCCTGGAGATTGCCGAAAGGCTGAAGGCCGAAGGCGTTGATGTCGCCATACCGTTATTCGAGGAAACCGTCGAGTGGTCAGGGGCGATTAACTCTGTCCTCCTTAACAACCCTCGCATGTACGGGCAGTCCATCCTGTTTCGCGACAAGGCTCTGATGAAGCGGCGTGCCCAGCTTGGCGGCATTCGCGTCGGGATTTTCGAAGAGGCGCACGAGAAAGAGGACATCGTCCGCTTCATGAAGCGCGTCAACCAGACGCTGCTGAAACTTGATGGTGACCCGGATGATCCGATTCACGTCAAGGCCTTCGACAAGGCCGGCTGCCTCGGTCACCGAATGATCCGCACGGTGGAAGAAATTGACAACATTCCTGCGGAAGAATATCCCCTGCTGATGGAAAGTCACCTCAGTGGCTGGGAATTTGCCGTTGAGGCCTGGATCCACGACAGCAAGATCAAGTTTCTCAACATTTCTGAGTATGTAACGCTGGGCTATTCGGTGTTCGTGCCCGCTACCGAGCAACTCGAGAGCTGGCGTAACGCGATCACCAAGCAGATCGAATTGCTGATCAAAACGTTCGATATCCAGTTTGGCCTGATTCACCCCGAGTACTTCGTCACTGCAGACGGCGAAATGTATTTTGGGGAAGTTGCCTATCGCCCGCCCGGGTTCAAGGCTTTCGAGCTTATCGAGCGGGCATACGGGTTCAACGCCTACCAGGCTTCCATGCTGGTATTCGATCCTAAAAGCACCAAAGAGGAAGTGGATGGCTTCTTCCCCCGCGAAGTGGTCGATGCGAAGGGCTACGCAGGTTGCTTCGGTGTGTACCCGCGGCGTCGAGTGGTCAGCAAGCTGGAAATGCCCAAAGAAACGATTGAGCATCCCTATTTCGAGTCACACGAATTGCATGAACCGACAGAAGAGACCGTTCCTGACCGGTCGGCCTTCGGTACTCATTGGGGTCTCGTATTCTTCTTTGGTGACGATCCCATCAAGATGCGGGACCTGCTGAAAGCTCAGGAGGATCTGGACTTTTACGTCTAGAGGCTCGTTGAAGGGTTCAGTTCACTAAGGGCGCATCTGTCAGGATCAGAAATACTCAGACTCCAGATCCTGGTGGGTGCGCCCTGCATTCCTGCCGGCTCGCTCTTCGAAGTAGGCGCTGTAGTCTAAACTTAAGCTTAACCACAGCTTGAGGCACTGCCGATTATGAGGCGCGGATGGTTCTTCGTATTTCTGATTGTGCTTTTTTCCACGGTGCTGCACATTCCGATAACCCGAAGCACGGAAACTGTTCGTATTACGACCGGGGACTGGCCCCCCTATCTGGATAAAGATCTTCCGGGTGGTGGATTTCTTGCACGGATCATCCGGGAGTCTTTTGCGATTGAAGGAATTGAAGTCAGGTTTTCTTACTTCCCCTGGTCCAGAGCGCTGGCCCTGGTTCACTCACCAGATTATGAAACATCTGCGGTGTGGTCCTGTACTGAAGATAGAAGCCGGGAGTTCGTGTTCTCTGCGGCCCTGATTCCTTACGGATGGTATTTTTATTACCGGGCCGGACAACATTTCGACTGGGAAACCTTGACGGATCTTCAAGGTATGACCGTCGGACTTACTCAGGATTACAGCTATGGGGAGACATTGGCCGACGTCATCAAAAGCGGGCTCGTTTACGGTGATGTGACAACCTCCGATCTTGCCAATTTAAAGAAGCTACTCCTGGGAAGAATCGATCTGTTCCCGATGGACCCTGTGGTAGGCGAGACTATGATTATGCAACAATTGGGGCCTGTTGCGGCATCCCGGCTCACTTTTCACCCGAAGCCCGTCAGGACGTCGTTCTTTCGTTTGCCATTTTCAAGGAACGACGACAAATCCGCCCGCCTGATTCAGGCGTTCAACAAGGGCTTGGCATCACTACGAGAGAGTGGTCGATACAAAGCCATCATTGATGAGGCTCTGGAGGCGTTCAGTTCGCCCAAGGCAGAAGCTATTCTTCGGGAAAGGCTCGCAAGCTGGGAAGAGCACCCCGGTCCCTGCGATTGAGATTTCTTCTACTCCGGCCTTCGCACACAGAATCACATCAGTTGAGTTCCTCAAGCACGTTTGCCTGATGCTTTTCGGCCAGCTCTTCCAGCGTCATGTACTCGCACTCCCGTTTGGCAAGAAATGCGTCGGCGGAGTCCACCAGGATGTTGTCATCGCGCATGAAGCGCCGGCCCAGGAGTACCGGGTAGGAAAACTTGCTCCGGTCGGTCAGTGAAAACTGTGTTTCATGGGGGGTGCCTGCGATGCAGAATTCCATACGTACCACGTATCGCCTCTGGGAAGGCGCGCCTTTGCGTTTAATGAGGACCGTTCGTTCTATCGGCCGCTCAAGCTCCAGGGTGATATCCTCATGGTCCAGTTCGCCCTCGGTTGGCTGGTCTTTGTGATCACCCAGTGGAATCTGAAAACTTACCCATTCCTTGCCGTCTTTATCGAACGGTTCGACGTTAACAGCGTGGAGAGACGAGGTTTTCGCGCCGGTATCCAGGCGGGATTTAAGGCGGAGGCTGGTGTCTTGCAGAACCACCCATTCGACATAACCAAGGGCTTCCGGCGGACGGCTGTCGCTGTTTTCGCCCGGATTCGCTGAATACAGAAACGTTGAGAAACAGAGCAGCGCTGTGGTTAGCCCTGCCTTGTTTATAAATCTCATTCAATATCTCCTGCAAATTCCTGTAAATTTGGGAAAAAAGAAAGAAAATGTTGTTCCAGCTCTGTCTCATTCCCCCGGATCTCAATGATGATGCCGGCAAAGTTGTTCGGGAAGCGGATTCGTCCGGCAACCCGATCCAGGGCATAGCCCACACTCTGCAGATCCCTATAGGCCCCGAACCAGTCATGCCAGACCATTCTGCGAGTTACCCGGGCCATGGGTGCAGGCATCAGATGCTCGTGTTGCTGCAACTCCTGGTAGATCCGGTGAATAAAGGGCTCCCGTTCAATATCGCTGAATTGGCTCCAGTGTTTGAGTAGGAAATGGTCATAAAGGATATCAAGGGCAACACCGGCGAAGCGCCTGCGCTGCCGGGAGAAAACCCGTTTGCTGGCAAGTACGTCCGGATGCTGGTCGGTAAAACTGTCGACAGCCCGGTGGTGGCGAACGCCCTGCCTCACCGCGTCCGGGAGTGCCGAGAGATCGACACCCCGGGAAAAGTCGCCGAGGATGCTGCCCACCCGGGCTTCGGGTGAATCAGGCGCAAGAAATACGTGAGCCAGATGGTTCAAGCGGTCTCCCCGGTGATCGGGTCTCAGAAGTTGAACTGAATGCCAACGCCCAGACCATCGATTTCGGTATCGTTATTTTCATAATAACGCATATATTCGAGGTTGCCGGACAGGTTCGGTGCGAACTCCATATTCATCCCGATGCCGTAGGAAACGTCGGTTTCATCCTCGGTTGCCGTGCCAACTTCGATTTCGACCCGGGTGAAGCCAAGAATGGCATAAGGCGTAATCGGAGACTCGTTGACCAGGTTAAACGTGGCATAGCCGCCGAAGAAGTTGTCCAGCGAAAAATCCGCTGCGCCAATCCGGTCATCATCCACACCGAAACCACCCCGGGCTTCGATACCCAGAAATGGCGTGGCCATCACGCCGACCTTGGCTGAAAGCGTGCCCACATCGGCATCGGCGCTACCGCTTTCAAGGTTGATGAAGGTGTAATTCAGGCCGGTATAGAGGCCGCCAACGCCTGATTTGTAGATATCCTGGGCGCTGGCAGTGCCGGCAACTGCCAGGCCAGTCGCAAAAAATATGGCGAGTGAAGGTGCGTGCTTCATTATGGTTTCTCCTTTACCGGAAAATTCGGTGCAGCAACACTGAACTTGCATCAGGCTCACGACATTTGCCATCGGAAAAATCCGCATTTACCCGATATTTACAATGATTTAATTTGCCGGTAATTCTGCGATCAGCCCGGTGTTACCTTGCGGTAACGCGAAGCCACAGGTATTCTGACGCCGTCTCCCGGTATCAGCTGGCCCGAGCATCCATTGAGAAATCTTTACCCCGTTATTTTTATAGTCAGCGTCATGTTTGTGCTTCTGAGTATTTTCATGACATTGCCTGTTATTTTGCTTGCCGGCTCCGAAACGCCAAACGCCATGGCGTTTGCGGAATCGGCGGCTATTACCTGTGCCCTGGGGATTCTGGGTATGGGCCTCAGCTATCGAAAACCACGGGATCTGAAACCAAGGTACATGTTCGTGCTTACGGTTTCGTCCTGGTTTATTATTGCGCTGCTTTCCTCTCTGCCTTTTTACCTGAGTGCTCTGGATATTTCCGCCGCAGATGCGTTTTTTGAGGGCACATCAGGCATTACCACTACGGGTGCAACAGTGCTCAGTGGTCTGGATGCAATGGATAAGGATCTGCTGATCTGGCGCTCGATCCTGCAGTGGATTGGTGGTATCGGGATCATCGGTATGTTCGTTGCGGTCCTGCCGTTTCTCCGCGTAGGCGGTATGCGTCTGTTCGCCACGGAATCTTCGGAGTGGACGGATAAGGCCTTGCCTAGAATGAAGACACTGAGCCGGGGCCTTCTTTTTGTCTATGTGGTGTTCTCGATTATTGCTGTGGTGACTTACTGGGTTTCCGGCATGACACTGTTCGATGCGTTCAACCATGGGCTTACCAGCATTGCAACGGGCGGTTTTTCTACCTCCGACATGTCCATGGGCAAGTTCAGTGATCTGATCCTGGTGGAAGCCACCTTTTTCATGATCATTGGCAGTCTGCCTTTCTTCCTGTTTGTGCGGGAGCTGCACGGCCAGCACGGCGTACTTTTCCGGGATCAGCAGGTCCGTCTGTTTCTGACGATTCTCTTTCTTGTTCCTTTACTGCTGACCCTGTACCGCTGGATGGTTTCGCCTGTGCCGTTCCATCCGGTCCACGACTATGCAGCCACTCTGTTTAACGTAACCTCTGTCGTAACAACCACCGGCTACGCCTCCGAGGATTATTCCGCCTGGGGCCCACTGGCGTTTGTGCTATTTTTCTTCCTGATGTTCGTGGGCGGCTGCTCAGGTTCCACCGCCGGTGGTATGAAGATTTTCCGGTTCCAGCTGTCACTGATCATTCTTCGGGAACAGCTGATGCGCCTGCTGCACCCCCGTGCGGTGCTTACCCGGAAGTACAATGGTCGCTCGGTGAGTGATGAAATCATCTCTTCGATGATTGCCTACACCTTTATTTTCCTGCTTTGCCTGCTGCTGATAACGGTTGCCCTGGCGGCCATGCAGCTGGATTTCGTAACGGCGTTGTCCGGTGCCCTGACGTCGCTCACTAATGTTGGCCCGGGCCTGGGTGACATCATTGGTCCGGCAGGGAATTTCGGGCCGCTGCCAGATGCCGCAAAATGGGTGCTATCGGCAGGCATGCTGATGGGCCGCCTGGAAATCCTGAGTGTTATAATAATGCTTGCGCCGGCGTTCTGGCGCACCTGAGGGTCATTTTAGCGAGAGTATAGTTCCACCGCAGGTCCAGTACCAGCTGAAACAAACCGTTCAGGGATTCCGGCAAGGACCGCGGTGTTAGGCTTGCCGGTGAACCGGAAAATAGTTCATTGGCACAGGGTGTTTTTTCAGCCACCAGATTAACGAGGAGACGGTGAAGCTGTTGTTCTCAACGCCCTCAAAATCCACACCGAGCCCCTTATCGGATTTGCGCACAACATGGGCTTTAAGTCTTCGCGCCTGCTTTTCCTGTTTGTCTGGAAACCGAAATTCGAGTTCGACGGTCTGGTTTAACTGCACATCGGTGTAATCTGTCGCAATGAAGAGGCCCCGCTTTGAGGCGTTCCGGACCTGACCGGTTGCCACAGGCATTCCGCGTTTATATACCAGCAGGCTGAGCTTTCCATGTACGCGTTTACTGAGTCTGTGTTCCATGTTCCCTCCCCAAGTGACTGATCAAGACCGCCAATTGTTGAAAACTGCCTGTACTTATATCGGACTCTTGAGGGCGACTCTTTGATGTTGATCAAAACACAGTCAAGCTCATGGGAGGCGCCCATCGTCCATGTTGCCGAACCGAGTCGGCAATAATCCTAGACAGCTCCTTTTTGCAAAGATTCCAGTCCAGTTGCCATATCCAGTTATTCACCACGGTTCCCGGCGTGTTGAACCGGGCCTCTGTTCCAAGGCTCATAAAATCCTGCATGGGAACAATGGCCAGCGAGCACACGGATCGGAAAGCCGCGTCAATAAGGGGCCACGGCATGCCCTCTCCTGTGGTTCCCAGATAATCGTTAACGTACCTGCGGGTATGGTCGTCAAGGCTTTGGTACCACCCAAGGGTGGTGTCGTTATCGTGGGTCCCCGTGTACACGATATCCCGTGCATGATGATTGTGCAGCAGGTGCGGATTATCCGGGCTGCCGTCAAAGCCGAATTGCATCACCGTCATCCCTGGTAATCGGAACCGTTTGCGTAGCCCTTCCACATCGTCACTGATAACGCCAAGGTTTTCGGCGACGAGGGGCAAGTCGGGGAACCGGGTGAAACAGGCGTCGAGAAAAGGGGCGCCGGGGCCGGGTGCCCAGTAGCCATGCCTGGGTTCTGGTGTTGCTGCCGGAATCTCCCAATAGGCCTGCAGGCCACGGAAGTGATCAATTCGGATCAGGTCGAACAGGTGGCGTTGGCTTTCCAGTCGCTCCAGCCACCATTGGTATCCATCGGCCGCCATGGCCTCCCAGTTGTAGAGCGGGTTGCCCCAGTGCTGACCTTCAGATGAGAAATAATCCGGCGGTACGCCGGCAACCACCGTGGATTCACCCCGTTCATCAAGCTTGAACAGGTGTCGGTTAGCCCAGACATCGGCACTGTCATGGGCAACGAAAATGGGGATGTCACCAAACAGTAAAACGCCCTTTTCCCGGGCGTGGTTTCGCAGCGCCTGCCATTGGTAATGGAACAGAAACTGCTCGAACCGGATCCGTGCGAGCCGGGAGCGGTTCTGGTCAACAAAGTCACGCAAGGCTCCCCTATCCCGGTCTTTCAGCGGTTCCGGCCATTGCAGCCAGCCCGGTGAATCCTGAATCTCCCGAATCGCCCAGAACAGGCAGAAATCGTCCAGCCAGTAATCGTTGGCTGCCCGGAAGCGTTGATAGGCAGCCCTGTCGAGTCCATTCCTGCCACCACTATCGCTGCTGAAAAAGCGCTTCGCAGCCAGGGTAAGCAGGTGGTGGCGAACTTCGGGCGCGGGCTGCGACAGTTCCCGGTCTGCCAGAAGACCAGCCTCGACGAGTTCATACAGGTCTATGAAGTCCGGATTGCCGGCATGGGCACTCAATGACTGATAAGGCGAGAGATCCCGATGAGTTGGCCCGATGGGCAGTGTTTGCCAGATGCTCAGGCTGCAGTCCGCCAGGAAATCGGTAAAGGTGCGGGCGCTTGCGCCAAGAACCCCCCAGGATCCTGGCAGGCAGGTTGGATGAAGCAAAACACCGGCCCGCCGGGTACTGAAAAGATCATCGGAGTTGCTCGAAGTCATACCGGCTTATCCGCTTCGTGCCCCGGCCGCATGGTGCCTCCCCGTGCCGGTTCCCCACTGCCCTGGCTTAACTGCTGGAACACCGACGGCGGGGCCGGATAACCGATCATCTCATACAGGTTCACCAGGTGCCGGCGGTACAGGTGTTCAAAGTCACTGACGATCTGGGCCGGGTTATAATCCCCGAACCACCAGAACCAGTCAGAGCCCTCGCAGATCGCCAACTGTTCTTTCGCAGACTCTTTCTGCTCCGCATTGAGACTGCCGTTATCCATTGCCCGATCATAGTGATTTTTTGCCTCGCAGAGCAGATCCCAGGCACGGTTTTTGTCCGGGTCGCCTATCCAGGTGGAAAAGGTGCCGTAAATCCAGCTTCCGGCCACAAGGTGCGGCAGACGAATGGGTTCAGCAATCGGGTGTGCGACCAGTTCGCTGTAGGTGGTCAGTTTCAGTTTTGGGTGATGCGCAAGTACCCGGTAGAGCTCATCCAGAAAATGAAAGCCATTCTCCGGGTAGTATTCCCATGCGTTCTCCCCATCCATGATGACGGAAATAACCGGCCGGGACTTGCCCCGGGCTTGCCCGGCGATGGTTTCCATGTGATAGACCAGGTCGCCAACCGCATCTTTGGCGTGCCAGTCGGCGTAGGTGAAGCCGATCAGATCGGACAGGCCATCGTCCCGGAAGTAAACGGTTACCGGGGAATCACCGAAGGTGTACGGCTGGTGAATGCCGGAATCCGGCAGATCGGGATTCTCTTCCCGTGCCCGGTTGAGGCTGTTGTGAGCCACCGAATCGCCGCTGGCGGTCCAGTGGAATCCCTCGTTACCCAGCAGGCCCAGTGTGGTCTGGCTGAGGCCGCCTTCGGACGCCCAGCAGCCTGTGGGCTCAATGCCAAAAAAGCGCTGGAAAACCGCTTTTGCCTTCTTCAGTTGCCAGCCGGCCCGCTCTTCACCACCCGGGTAGTGGCTGTGTTGGGGTAAAGTGATCTCCGGCATGGCTTCCCTGGCGGATCCCAGGTCCAGCAGCAGCGGCAGCATGGCGTGGGTATAAGGGCTGACAGACAGTTCAACCTGACCTTTCTGGGCCAGGTGCCGGTATCTCGGCCCGATACCGGATAACACATCGAATATCACATTCAGCAGGGCCCGGCGGTCATCCATTGAGAAATGTTGGCCCTTTTCCTGAAGGCTCCGAATGCAATGGTTTTCACGGCGCAGGGTTTCACCCATCCACCCCAGGTGATACCAGACCAGCAGATCCGACAGGAACCGGCTGGAAATATATCGCTGCAGTTCCGGCTTTTTGCGAAAGACATCGGCCAGCTCAGCCAGCCGCGCATACGCTGGGTAGCGTCCGATAATACGATCCGGATTGGCCCGCAGGGATTTCTCCATCAGGCCCAAAAACGCCGGTGTGCCGGTTTCGGGCAGTTCCTCCGCTACCAGTGCCGCGAGCAGTGGGTCACCGATCTCCCCGGCGCCATGGCGCCATCGCTCAATCTGAATGAGGTAGGTTTCAATCTGCTCAAGCAGAACCGGGGCGAAGTTGACCACGGCTTTTGCCTCCGGCTCATGCTCCAGGTGGGCTGCCATATCACTGTAATCCTTGATGGTGTGCAGATACACCCAGGGAAACAGGAACTGGCCTGTGCGCATGTCCTGATAGGAAGGCTGGTGCATGTGCCAGCAAAGCACCACCGGGGTTTTCGTGTCAGAGGCCATGAGGGTAATCCTGCCCGAGCATCTCGGGCGTGATCAGCACAATACCTTTGGAAGAAACATGGAATCGCTTGCGATCCTCTACTTCATCAAAACCGATGCGTGACCCTTCCGGAATGTGGCAGCCACGATCAATCAGGGCATTGCGGATGTGGCAGTGGCGGCCAATCTTTACGTCCGGATAGATTACCGAGTCTGAGATATCACTGTAAGAATGAACCCTAACCTGCGAGAAAAGCAGTGAATGTCTCACCATCGCACCGGAGACAATGCAGCCCCCTGCAACCATGGAATCCACGGCTGTCCCCCGCCGATTCTCATCATCGAAGATGAACTTCGCCGGCGGCAATTGCTCCTGGTACGTCCATATAGGCCAGTGGGAATCGTAGAGGTTCAGTTCAGGACTGATGCCAATCAGCTCCAGGTTGGCCTGCCAGAGGGCGTCAATAGTGCCGACATCCCGCCAGTACGCGGGCTTGTTGCTTACCGGGTCCCGGAACGGAAAAGCCGCCACCCGCAGGCGCTTGATCACAGAGGGAATAATATCCTTGCCGAAATCGTGGGATGAGTCGCCGTTCATCTTGTGATCGCGCATCAGCTCATCGAACAGTACCTGGGTACTGAACACATAGATGCCCATGGAAGCCAGCGCCCTGCCAGGCTGGCCGGGCATGGATTTGGGTTGTTCCGGCTTCTCCACGAACTCAGTGACCCTGAGTTCATCGTCGACCGACATCACGCCGAACGCCGAGGCTTCATCAATGGGCACCTCGATACAACCCACGGTGATATCGGCGTTATTCTCAACATGGGCGGCCAGCATGGTGCCATAGTCCATCTTGTAGACATGGTCACCAGCCAGGATCAGCACGTATTCCGGGGCGTGGCTGCGGATGATGTCAAGGTTTTGCAACACGGCGTCGGCCGTTCCCTCGTACCAGGAGGTTTCGATGCGCTGCTGGGCAGGCAGCAGCTCAACGAATTCGTCCAGTTCACCTCGAAGGAATCCCCAGCCGCGCTGGATATGCCGGATCAGGGAGTGAGATTTGTACTGGGTGATCACTCCAACCTGGCCAATGCCTGAGTTGATGCAGTTCGACAGTGGGAAATCGATGATCCGGAACTTTCCGCCGAAGGGAACCGCCGGCTTGGCCCGCCAATTGGTGAGATCATGAAGGCGGGAGCCCCGGCCTCCGGCAAGCACCAACGCGAGAGTTTGGCGAGTAAGGCGACTGACGAAACGCTTGGCCGTTTGCATGGTTGCTTCCCTGAAGAAAAATTTCCTGTGACCGGTCGTTCAACCGCAAGGGGTTTTATGTTTTTGGCGTCTGTAATTATATTAGAACACTATCATGGAATTATGACGTAAACTTGTTTGAGGTCATTTT
Organism: Halomonas sp.; assembly: GCA_002707215.1. GTDB lineage: Bacteria > Pseudomonadota > Gammaproteobacteria > Pseudomonadales > Oleiphilaceae > Marinobacter. Next base: position 12,201 of record PAKW01000111.1, on the reverse strand, counting down.
TTTTAACAGGCTCAATAACGTCAAATGGAAGCTCCATCTGGTTAGGACAAGCACGGTCTATGGATAGTCCAACGCTCAGCGAATTCGATCTTCATCTCTTTGCCGAAGGCAGGCACTGGCACATTTACAATGTACTGGGCGCTCACGTCTGCAAACGCCGGGGCGCTGAGGGAGTCCGGTTTGCGGTGTGGGCTCCCCAGGCCAAAGCGGTCAGCGTTGTCGGAGATTTCAATCACTGGGATGCCAGCACCCACGGTATGAGCCTGCATGAAGGCATGGGGGTATGGTCATGCTTCATTCCCGGTATCGGCACCGGAACCCTCTATAAATTCGCCATAACCACCGATAAGGGTATCCAACTGCTGAAAACCGACCCCTATGGCCAGGCCTTTGAGCTGAGGCCTGCCACCGCCGCCGTGGTGACTGAGCGTGGCCACTTTGGCTGGGGAGACGGAGACTGGATCGCCCGGCGGGGCCAATGGAACTGGCAGGACTCACCGATTTCAATCTACGAGGTACATGCCGCCTCCTGGCGCCACCACGGCTCCGGGCGTTGGCTGACCTACCGCGAGCTTGCCGACCAGCTCATTCCTTACGTGCTGGAATTGGGCTTTACCCACATCGAACTGCTGCCGGTTACCGAGCACCCATTGGATGAGTCCTGGGGCTACCAGACCACCGGCTACTATGCGCCGACCAGCCGGTTCGGCACCCCGGACGACCTGCGCTATCTGGTGGACCAGTGTCATCGCCACAACATCGGCGTTATTCTGGACTGGGTGCCCGGCCATTTTCCCACCGACGAGCATGCCCTCGCCCGTTTTGATGGCAGCGCGCTCTACGAGCACGAAGACCCGCGCAAGGGCCAGCACCAGGACTGGGGCACGCTGATCTATAATTACGGCCGACATGAGGTCCGGAATTTCCTGATCGGCAGCGCCCTGTTCTGGCTCGACGCCTTCCACATCGACGGTTTGCGCGTGGATGCGGTGGCTTCAATGCTGTATCTGAACTACTCCCGCAAGGAAGGCGAATGGTTGCCGAATGTCCATGGTGGCCATGAGAATCTGGAAGCCATCGAGTTTCTGAGGGAACTGAACCGCGTTTGCCAGAGCCGTTTCCCGGGAACCCTGGTCTGTGCCGAGGAATCCACTTCCTGGCCACGGGTTACCCGCCCGCCGGAAATCGGCGGCCTCGGCTTCAACCTGAAATGGAACATGGGCTGGATGCACGACACGCTGGATTACCTCCAGCAGGACCCTGTTTACCGCCAGTACCACCATGACAAACTGACCTTCGGCCTGCTCTACGCGTTCACCGAGAATTTCCTGCTGCCACTGTCCCACGATGAAGTGGTCCATGGTAAAGGCAGCCTGATCAACAAGATGGCGGGAGACGAGTGGCAGCAGCGCGCCTCGTTACGATTACTGTTCACCTACATGTACGCTTATCCCGGTGCCAAGCTGCTGTTTATGGGCGGCGAATTCGGCCAGCGCCGGGAGTGGAGTGAATCACGGGAACTGGACTGGTCGCTGCTGGCCTATCCGGAACATCAGGGCCTCAAACGCCTGGTGCAGGATCTCAACGGCCTCTATCGCCGGGAAGTGTCGCTGCACGGCGAGTGTTTCAGGCCTGAAGGCTTTGAATGGATTGACTGCCACGACTCACCTCAGTCCGTGATCAGTTTCCTGCGCAGCGCCAAAGGCGAAACCTCGGTAATTGTGGTCAATTTCACGCCGATACCCCGGCATTACTACCGCATCGGATTACCCCAGGGTGGGACCTGGCGTGAAATCTTCAGTTCAGATTCCGAGTACTATGGCGGCAGCAACCTGGGCAACCCCTTTCCCATGGCGGCGGACGAACAACCCTGGATGAACCGCAACTGGTCACTGGAACTGACTCTGCCGCCACTGGGCGCGATTGTCCTGAGGCCGGCCTCATGATCCGGGTTCTGTTCGCCACCAGTGAAGTCTACCCGCTGGTGAAAACCGGCGGTCTTGCCGATGTCTCAGCCAGCCTGCCAGAGGCACTCTGCCGGCTCGAATACGATGTCCAGATTCTGTTGCCGGGGTATCCGGATGCCCTGGAAGCCGCCAGAAAAGCCGGTTCCCGAAGAAAGTCCCGGTTCCAGCTCGGGCAATACAATGTCAGCCTCTGGCAGACCCGGCTCCCTGGCACGGTGGTAACGCTCTGGCTGGTGGACTGTCCGGCCCTGTTTGACCGGCCAGGAAACCCCTACAAAAACGATGACGGAAAAGACTGGTGGGACAACGCCCATCGATTCGCGCTGTTTGCCAGAGTCGGCGCCATGATGGCCACGGGCGATGCCGGGGTCACCTGGAAACCGGACCTGGTTCACTGCAATGACTGGCAGACCGGGCTTATTCCGGTCTTTATGGAACCCTGCCAGGATCGGCCGGGCACCGTTTTCACGATCCACAATCTCGCCTACCAGGGCATTTTCTCTCACGAAACCTTCCGGGCCCTGGGGTTGCCGGATTCACTCTGGCGGCTGGACCAACTGGAATTCCACGACCAGTTGTCCTTCATCAAGGGCGGCCTGGTGTTCAGTGATCGCATTACCACCGTCAGCCCCGGTTATGCCCGTGAAATCCAGACCCCGGAATTTGGCTGTGGCCTTGACGGCCTGCTCCGGCACCGGCGGGCGGCGTTAACGGGCATTCTCAACGGCATTGATACCCGCGTATGGAATCCGGAGGAAGATCCCGAGCTTGCCTTTCACTACGGGCGGGAACACCTTAAGAACAAAGCCCAGTGCCAGGCCCGACTTCAGCAGGAACTGGGCCTTGAGGTCAACGGCCGACCGTTGCTGGGGTTTATCGGCCGGCTGGTAGAACAAAAAGGCGTGGACTGGCTGATTGCGGCGATGCCTGAATTGCTGGAACAGGGCTGCCAGTTTGTGGTTCTCGGATCCGGTGAGGCCCGCTACGAGGAAGCCCTGAAACTGATGGCGAGGCAATGGCCAGGGCAGATGTCCCTGACCCTCGGTTACGATGAGGGGCTATCCCACCGAATCACCGGCGGTTGCGATCTGTTCCTGATGCCTTCCCGGTTCGAGCCTTGCGGTCTTAACCAGATGTACAGCATGCGCTACGGCACGGTTCCCGTGGTGCACGGGGTTGGCGGTTTATCAGACACTGTAAACGACCCGCAGGAAGTCGGCATCGACAAGGCCAACGGCTTCCGGTTCAGTGAGGCCAGCGTCCCGGCACTTCTGGGAGCGGTCAACCGTGCACTGGCGTATTTCAGCCAGCGCAAACAGTGGCGCCGGTTGCAGCAAAATGGCATGGCAACGGACTATTCCTGGAAGCGGCGGGCCCTCGATTATGGTGACCTCTACCGGAACATTCTGAAAGAACGTCAACTTCAACCGCAGGATTAGTGGGAGCCTGTGCCCGCTGGAGACAATCAACATGCATAAAGCGACGGAATTCCGACTTGAGGCCCACCCCATTATTCCCGAGGCGCTGGAGCGTCTTGAAGAGCTGGCCAACGATCTGTTTTACAGCTGGGATCACGGCGTTCGCAGCCTGCTCGCCCGGATCGACCTCCGGCTTTGGCTGAAAGTTGAGCATAACCCAAAGCTGTTTCTTCGCCGGGTGGCCCAGGACCGGCTCGATGAGGCTTCGGAGGACCGGGCATTCCTGGCCGAATACCGCCGGGTACTGAGCAGTTACGATGCCTACCTTGAAGCAGGTCCCGGGCCGGAAGTCACCGAAAAGCTGGATCCGGAAAAGACGTTGGTGGCCTACTTCTGTGCCGAATTTGGTTTCCATGAGAGCTTCCCTATTTACTCGGGAGGCCTGGGCATTCTCGCGGGCGATCATTGCAAGGCCGCCAGTGATCTGGCGTTGCCTTTCGTGGCTGTTGGCCTGCTGTACCAGCAGGGGTATTTCATCCAGAGTATCGACGCCCTGGGGCAGCAGATCGCCCGGTACCAGTCCCATTCCAGTGATGAACTGCCGATAACGCCGGTGGAAAAGGACGGCGAAGTGCTCAAGGTGTCCGTGCCCTTCCCCGGCCGCAACGTGATTGCGCGGGTCTGGGAAGCCCGGGTCGGTCACATCCGTTTGTACCAGCTGGATAGCCACACAGAGGAAAACAGCCCCGAAGACCAGGAACTGACTCTTCAGCTATACGGAGGCGACGAGTCCACCCGGATCAGCCAGGAGATGCTTTTGGGCATCGGTGGAACCCGTGTGCTGGAGGCATTGGGCCTGAAACCGACGGTGTGGCACATCAACGAGGGTCATGCTGCGTTCCAGATTCTCGAACGTTGCCGGCACATCATGGCCTCGGGGCTGAATTTTGAAGCCGCACTGGAAGCCGTTGCCGGCGCCACCCTGTTCACCACCCACACGCCTGTAGCAGCCGGCCACGACATCTTCCCCAGGGATCTGGTTCACCACGCCCTCGGGCATTACCTGGAGGAATCGGGGCTGGACTTCGAAACGGTATTTGCCCTGGGGGCCAAAGCGCGCGGTGACACCTTTAACATGACCAGCCTGGGCCTGCGGGGCTCACGTTTCCACAACGGTGTCAGCCGCATCCACGGTGGCGTGGCCTCTCATATGGAGGGGGATATCTGGCCCCAGGTGCCGGCGGAAGAAAACCCGCTTGGCTACATCACCAACGGCGTGCATGTTCCCACCTTTCTGGCGCCGGAATGGTCCAGCCTGTTCGATATCCAGGCCCCCACCTGGAAGAGTGAGCTGAGAAACCAGCAGTTCTGGGAATTTATCGATCAGATTCCGGATTATCACTACTGGAGTGTGCATAAAGCCCTCAAGCAACAGATGGGCGAGTATATTGTCCGCCGCCTGAGACGCCAGCACAAACGCAACGGAACCGGCCATTCGGTTACCGACAGGATGACCCGGCAGCTGATTTCTTCGGAAAAAGACACCCTGGTGATCGGCTTTGCCCGGCGGTTTGCCACCTACAAACGCGCCACTCTGATCTTCTCCGACCTTGACCGGCTGGAGCGAATTCTCACCAATCCGGATCGCCCGGTTGTTCTGGTTTTCGCCGGCAAGGCCCACCCCCGGGACAAGCCCGGCCAGCGCCTTATCAAGGTGATTCACGATCTTTCCATGCACCCCTCGCTCATGGGGCACCTGATCCTTCTGGAGGATTACGACCAGGCCATGGCGAGACGCCTGCTCAGTGGCGTGGATGTCTGGCTGAATACGCCGGAATACCCAAAGGAAGCCAGCGGAACCTCCGGTGAAAAAGCCGCTCTCAACGGTGCACTGAATCTCAGCGTGCTTGATGGCTGGTGGGGTGAAGGTTACGACGGCAAGAACGGCTGGGCGATTCCGCCCAGGGACACGGAGCTGGATGCCGAATTCCGTAACGAAGAGGAAGCCCGGGATCTGCTGGATCTACTGGAGCTTGAGGTGGTTCCGCTCTATTACGAACGGGTCTCTCAGGGCTTCTCGAAGGGCTGGGTAAAACGCTCGAAAACCTCCATGAAAACGATTACACCCCGATTCAACAGCCAACGCATGGTGATGGATTACGTCACCAACTATTATCAGCCGGCCTCAAGCCAGGGAGCCCTGCTGATGGCCGATGGTGGCAAGGTGGCCACCAGGCTGGCGGACTGGAAAGCGAAGGTACGGCAGGCGTGGCCGGGTGTTGAATTACACGTGGTGGGCTGTGTTGAGGCTCGCTGCCCCCACAACGACACTGTTGAGCTCCGGGTGGAGGCATTACTCAATGGCCTGGGCGCAGACGATGTGCGGGTCGAATGCCTGGTCAGCCCGGAGTGCACGGGAACCCACGAGAACCCTGGGCCAGGCAGTTTCTTTCTTGAAAAAGAAAGTGAAGCGGATGGCAGGACGGTATTTGTCGCCCGGGTCCGGCCTCCCTACCCCGGGCTCCAAACCCTCAGGTTGCGGATGTATCCGCATCACGAGGCGTTAACCCATCCGCTGGAAATGGGCGCCATGCTCTGGGTCTGAGCCCGTGCATGGCAGGTCTTACAGAACGTGCCGGCGGATGAAGCGGCCAATATCCAGCACTTCCTCGAGGCACACACTGTGCTCCATGGGGAAGGTCTGGTACGTCGGGCTGTAGCCCATGTTTTTCAGGGTTTCGACGCTGCGCACACCCAGCGATTCCGGCACCATCGGATCGAAAGTGCCGTGGTACACGCTGATGGGAACATTGGCATTCGCCTCTGAACGCTGAACGGAATCCGCGGTGGCGAAATAGGTGGATAACGCCAGAATGCCACCGAGGCGTTCCGGGTAGCTGAGCCCGAGCTCGTAGGCCACCGCCCCGCCCTGGGAAAAGCCGGCGATGATAATCCGGTGGGCGGGAATGCCCTTTTCGATTTCCCGTTGCACCAGTTTGCCGACAGCCCTGGCCGATGCCATCAGCTGTTCGGTATCCACCACCCGGTCGATGTCCATTGCCCTGATGTCATACCAGGCCGGCATGGTCATCCCGCCGTTGATGGTGACCGGCAGGTTGGGGGCGTGAGGGAAAATAAATCGCACCGCCGCATCCTCCGGCAGGCCAAGTTCAGGCACAACCGGCTCAAAGTCGTGGCCGCTGGCGCCAAGGCCATGGAGCCATATAACGGCCGCAGTCGGGTTTTTCCTGGTCTCGAGTTCAATATACTGAAGATCTTGCACTGGACTACCTCTTGTCAGAAAAAAAGTAAGGCCGGGTCATTCGGAACCGTTGTTCTTCCCGGCGTTGGCTTCAAGGGCCGTCACCACCGGATTGGCATACATATCCAGCAGGTAGGGTCGAATCGCCGGGTCACAGGCATCCAGGCGCCGCTCCATTTCCGCCTCGGCCGCCTCCATTTCCGCTGGCGACCAGGTTTCAGCGGTTACCACGGCATCGCTCACGGTATCGGGTATGGCGTGGGCCCCGGGGTGGAGTCCTCGCTGCTGATAAGCCACCAGATTTGAGGCATGAAGGTGATAATTGGCGTGCATTTCCTGGTCTATCCGGGCTGCAAGGTCCTTTGGATTCTCCGGTGAATCATGGATGGGAGCACCAAAATGCACGTGCACATGGCCCTTGAAGCCGGTCAGGCCCCTCATGATCTGTTCGGTGTCCTCACCTTCGCGCTTGATGTATCTGCCGGTGCGGGCCCGGGCTTCCAGTTCCTGGGCCTTGTCGGCATCGCAAGGGTCGTATTCGTAGGCAATGGAGACAGGCACAATGTGCAGCCGGTTCATGGCCTGCGCAAAACTGAGTCCGCTTTTCTTGCGGCTCATGTAGAACATTTTGACGATGGCCGGATCGGTGCAATCAAGGCCATCCTTGGCACGGCCTTCACGTTGCGCAATCCAGATACTGTGGTTAGTTTCGATGCTATGGTTGATGAAACCGGAGAGGGTGATGTAGGCGTCCCGCATTTCCCGCGGGCTGGTCATATTACGGCGTACGACAAAACTCTTGTTCAGCCGCATCATTTCGGCAAATACCGGGTTTGCCAACAGGTTGTCGCCAATGGCAATCCGGGTGGTGTGGAAACCATTCTGGAACAGCAGATAGTTTACCACCATCGGGTCAAACACAATGTCCCGGTGGTTTGAAATGAACAGGTGGGCGCTGTGTTTGCTAAGGTTTTCCAGACCACTGGTGGTTACCCGTGTGGTGGTGTTGTCCACCAGTTCACCAACGTAGCCGGAGAGCCCTGCCTGCAAGTCATCGATTCGACTGTAATGGCCGAAATGGCTGGCCAGCCAGCGGCGGGTAAACACCCGCAGGATGGCAGGCGCCCAGCGGGCAAGAGTTGGTGACTTGAATCGACCGACCATATCCAGAAATTCCTGATCATTGACCAGGCGGTGAATAGCAGCGCCGGTTTCTTCGTCCGAATAGGGACGGATGGCATCAAATTCCTGCATGGAAACCCTGTTATTATCAGTGTCTGTCACAGTATGGTGTGAACCGGTGGTTAAAAACGCGGTATTGTAGCGTTTCTTCCACCACTTTGCCTCCATCCGGACACCCGGTTTGCTGGCCAATCGCCAGGGTTATTCTGATATCATTGGCCACCGTGCCGAACAGGGCATTTTACCCGCACCAAAACACCGGCTCCCTGCCGGCTAACCGGTTACCCTATGTATCTTGATCAGGACTTCGAACAGCTTTCCGCCGAACGCCCCACCTCTTCAGGCCGGGATCCGGAACAGGTTCTGCACGAAATCTTCGGTTATGAAACCTTCCGGCCGCTGCAGGGTGACATTATCCGGGAAGTTTCGGAAGGCCGGGATGCCCTGGTACTGATGCCCACCGGGGGCGGCAAATCGCTTTGCTATCAGGTTCCGGCCCTGGTTCGGCCGGGAACGGCTATCGTCATCTCGCCGCTGATCGCACTGATGCAGGACCAGGTCGCGGCCCTGAAGGAATTGGGCGTAAAAGCCGCATTCCTCAACTCCACCATGGATTTCGAGCAGGCCCGCGCCACCGAATACGCGCTGATGACCGGCGAACTGGATCTGCTTTACTGCGCCCCGGAGCGGCTGATTCAGCCACGCACCATCGAGCTGCTGCACAATGCCTCCATCGCTCTGTTTGCCATTGACGAAGCCCACTGTGTTGCCCAGTGGGGCCACGATTTCCGCTCCGATTACCTGCAACTGAGTATGCTGGCGGAGGCTTTTCCCGGCATTCCACGGATCGCACTGACAGCAACCGCCGATGAGCGCACCCGCAGGGAGATTGCAGAACGGCTGTCGCTTACCACGGCAAAGCACTTCGTCAGTGGTTTCGACCGCCCCAATATTCAATATCGTATCGCACCAAAGACAAACGCCAGCAGACAGTTACTGGATTTCATTAAAGCAGAACACGAAGGTGACTGCGGTATTGTCTACTGCCTTTCCCGCAACAAGGTGGATGCCACGGCAAAAACCCTCACCCAGAAGGGCTACACCGCTCTGCCCTACCACGCCGGGCTTTCAGGTGAGCAGCGGGCTCATCACCAGGAACGGTTCCTGCGGGAAGACGGTGTCATTATTGTCGCCACTATTGCCTTTGGCATGGGCATTGACAAACCTGACGTACGCTTTGTAGCCCACCTGGACCTGCCGAAAAGCCTGGAAGCTTATTATCAGGAAACCGGACGGGCCGGACGCGACGGCAAGCCCTCCACCGCCTGGATGGTCTACGGCTTGCAGGATGTGATCAAGCTGCGGCAGATGCTTGAGGGTTCCCAGGGCAACGACCAGTTCAAGCGGGTAGAACGCCAGAAGCTGGATGCCATGCTGGGCCTTTGCGAAGTCACCAGTTGCCGTCGGCAGGTGCTTCTGCGCTACTTCGGCGACCAGCTTGATGCACCTTGTGGCAACTGTGATACTTGCATGAACCCACCGGAAACCTGGGACGGAACCGTTGCCGTGCAGAAGGCGCTGTCCTGCGTATTCCGCACCGGCCAGCGCTTCGGTGTGACTTATCTGATTGATGTGCTCAGGGGCTCGGAAAACGAACGCATCCTGCAGACGGGACACCATCAGGTATCGACCTATGGGATTGGAACCGAGCTCAGTGTTAGCGAATGGAAATCGGTATTCAGGCAGTTGGTGGCAAACGGTTACCTGCGGGCAGATCGGGACGGCTATGGCGCGTTGCAGCTAACCGAACAGTGCCGACCCTTGCTGAAGGGTAAGCAGGCCATCAAGCTGCGTAAAGACCCGGTGGCCAAAAAAACCTCAAACCGCTCCGCCGGTGGCCGCGCCAGTGCACCGGTAAAAGACCAGGTCACCGACCAGGCCGGCTGGGAAGCGCTGCGAGCCTGCCGCAAGGCCCTCGCGGACAAACAGGGCGTGCCTCCCTATGTGATCTTCCACGACACCACCCTGCTCGGCATGCTCGAGCGCAAACCACGCACGCTGGAAGAACTTGCGGAAGTCAGTGGTGTGGGCGCCGCGAAGCTCGGGAAATACGGCGAGATTTTCCTGGAAACAATCGCAGGCCTGGATAGGGCCTGAGGTTCAGGCCTCAGCGTTGAGCCCCTTCTTCCTTACCCGATAATGCGGTTAACCGAGGAGTTCAGCTCCTCCGTTACCGAGGTTGGTAAGAAGGTGGGGGTGCGGAAAAGCGGCGGATAGGACACCCTGCAGGAATTCATGTCCGTTAAATCTTGTTTCGGCCCATTATGCGAAGTCTTTAGCGGCTTCTGATAAACTTTCACAGTATTGGGGGTTCAGCCCTTTTTTCTCTTTTTATTTGAACGGGAGCCAAACTGAATGGCCCATGAAGAACTGCATCTTAACCTCCGGAATCTGAAGCTTGAGGACTATGGCCAGCTTCAGCAACTGATGGACCGGGTCTACGATGACATCGGGGGTGCCTGGCCCAGGGAAACCATAAAGGCACTGGTAGAGCAGTTCCCGGACGGGCAGATCTGTATTGAGGAAAGCGGGCAACTGGTGGCGGTAGCGCTTACAGTACTCGTGAAGTACGAACGGTTCAGTAACCCCCACACCTACGACGACCTGATTCTCCGGAACGAAAAAATCTGGCATAACTCCAATGGCGATTCGCTGTACGGGCTGGATGTGTTCATCCACCCGGAATACCGCGGTTATCGCCTGGGCCGTCGGCTCTACGAAGCTCGCAAAGAGCTCTGCCGTTCCATGAACCTGCGGGCGATTCTCGCAGGCGGGCGTATCCCGAACTATTTCAAGTATGCCGAGCAGTACTCACCGGAAGAATACATTCAGCGGGTGGACCGCAAGGAAATCTACGACCCGATCCTGAGTTTTCAGCTCTCGAACGATTTCCAGGTTACCCGGCTGATGCACAAATACCTGCCGGAGGACGAAAAATCCCTCGGTTACGCCACGCTGCTGGAGTGGCGGAATATTCTGTATACTCCGCCCTCGTCGATTCTGAACGTTAAAAAAACCCAGGTTCGCCTTGGTGCCGTTCAGTGGCAGATGCGTGAATTCACCTCCGTGGAGGAAGTGCTGAAACAGGTGGAGTACTTCGTTGACGCGCTGTCTGATTACAAGAGCGACTTCGCCCTGTTCCCGGAATTTTTCAACGCGCCGCTGATGGGCCTGACTGACCAGATGGACCAGACCCGGGCCATTCGTTTCCTGGCCGGGTTTACCCAGCAGTTCCGGGAAGAAATGTCTGAAATGGCAGTCAGTTACAACATAAACATCATCACCGGCTCCATGCCGCTGATTGAAGACGACCGGGTGTATAACGTCTCATACCTTTGCCACCGTGATGGCCGGGTAGACGAGCAGCGCAAGATCCACATCACGCCCCACGAGCGCCGTGACTGGGTCATTGAAGGTGGCAACGAGTTCAAGGTGTTCGAAACCGACGCCGGCCGGGTCGCCATCATGATCTGCTACGACATCGAGTTTCCAGAGCTTGGCCGTATGGCAGCGGCCCAGGATGTAGACATTATCCTCGTGCCCTTCTGGACGGATACCAAGAACGGTTATCTGCGTGTTCGTCACTGTGCCCAGGCCCGGGCAATTGAAAACGAGTGTTATGTGGTAATCACCGGCAGCGTCGGTAATCTGCCGAAAGTTGAGAACCTGGACGTCCAGTATGCCCAGTCCTCCGTATTCTCGCCGTCTGACTTTGCCTTCCCCCACGATGCGGTGATGGCGGAGACAACGCCGAATACCGAGATGATCATGTTCTCAGACATGGATCTGGAAAAGCTGATGCTGGTGCGTAACGAGGGGTCCGTTACCAACCTGAAAGACCGCCGTGTTGATATGTACGAACTGAAAAACAAGTGATTTTGCCCGAGCAGCCAGACCAGGCTGTTGAAAAACTGCCTTAGGGGGGTATCGTATGGCACTGATGGCGTTGCAAAACCAAAAGTCAGTGTCTATTGTTTAATCAATATCCAACCTGCCTCCCAATGAGGCAGCTTGCTGTGGATACGGAAATCACCAGAGAACCTGAATCCATGAATGAAGCATTGCCGGATCTTGTCGCCCGTTTCCGAGTCAGGCGGGGCCTTTTCAAAAAGGAGCTTGTCGAGGCTTTCCTGTATGAACTGGACGGCTACGGGTGTGTTATGAAAACCGACAAAGTATTCAACCCGGGCGATACCCTGGTGCTGGATCTGATCATGGATATGCCGTTTGACAAGATCCGTGCCGAAGGAATGCCTGGCCTGGTGACTGAGCGCAGAAAGCATTGCAGCAATTTCTTTTATTCCATCGATTT
>PAKW01000110.1 GCA_002707215.1 Halomonas sp. | reverse complement strand
GCCGGAACGATGACAACAGGAGACGCCTATGCAACTCAATATTTCAGGCCATCACGTAGAACTGACTCCCGCACTGAAGGATTATGTTTCAGAGAAGTTCCAGAAACTCGAGCGTCACTTTGACCATATCAGCAACTGCCAGGTAACCCTGGAAGTGGAAAAAGTACGCCAGATAGCGGAAGCCACGCTGCACGTGGTTGGTGGTGACCTTCACGCAAAGGCAGAAAATGAGGATATGTACGCAGCCATCGATGCCCTGATCGACAAACTGGACCGCCAGATCCTCAAACACAAGGAAAAGAATGTAGACCGGATGCACGGAAACGGCTCTCGCTAACTGGCTGTTTTCATGCAAGTCATCCAATCGAGCTGCGACATGGCTTACGTGTCGCAGCCTTTTTTTAACGGAAATGCAGTCGATCCATGAGCGACACATCCCTGACCATAGACAACATACTTGCACCGGAGCTCACCCTCTGTCGGGTGTCGGCATCCAGCAAGAAACGGGCTCTGGAGTTTATTGCCGAGCAGATAAATCACCAGGACAATACCCTCAGTGAAACCCAGATATTCAATAACCTGATCTCACGGGAACGTCTGGGCAGCACCGGTATTGGCCAGGGAATTGCCATCCCGCACTGCCGCCTGGAAGGCCTGGATCACGTGGTGGGCGTACTGATGACGCTGGAAGAAAGTGTCGAGTTCGACGCCATCGACAACCAGCCGGTAGATCTGATCTTCGCTCTGATTGTGCCCAAGGAGGCCACCAGCGAACACCTGGAACTGCTCAGCCAGCTGGCGGAAAAATTCAACGAGCGGTCGTTCTGTGATCGCCTGCGACAATCCGAGGACGCCAGCACCCTGTATGAGCGCATGACCGCCTCGGGCGGATGACATTCATTGCAGTGGAGGTACGTGGTCATGAAACTGATTATCGTCAGCGGCAGGTCAGGGTCGGGCAAGAGTACCGCACTTCATGTGCTGGAAGATCTGGGCTTCTATTGCATCGACAACCTCCCGATCGGCCTGCTTTTCCCCCTTACCCGGGAAGCCGCCAGCCAGACAACACCGGGCCGGCTCGGCAAGATGGCCGTGAGCATCGACGCCCGCAACCTCTCTGGAGAACTGGCCAACTTCGAAGAGATCTATCGCCGCCTCCAGGAAACAGGGGTGACCCTAGAGATCATCTTCCTGGATGCCGACGAACAATCCCTGCTGCAGCGTTTCCATGCGACTCGCAGAAAGCACCCGTTGAGCGACGACAAGACCTCTCTGCGGGAAGCCATCACCAGCGAAAAAAAACTTCTTGAACCACTTTCCAAGCTGTCCGATCTGTATGTGAACACCACCGGTATGTCCATGTACGAACTCCGGGATATGGTGAAGCAGCGGGTGGTCGGCAGGAAGGACCAGGAACTTGCCCTGCTGTTCCAGTCGTTTGGCTTCAAGCACGGTGTGCCGCTGGATTCCGACTATGTCTTCGATGTTCGTTGCCTGCCCAACCCCTACTGGGATACCAGTCTCAGGAAATACGTGGGCACCGATCAGCCGGTGATTGAGTTCCTGGAGAAAGAACCGGCAAGCCGGAAGATGATCGATGATCTCAAGACTTTCCTGGGCACCTGGTTACCTTCCTTCGCGGACAGCAACCGCAGCTACATGACCATTTCCATTGGCTGTACCGGAGGCCAGCACCGCTCTGTGTATGTGTGCGAGCAACTGGGAGAGCACTTCCGGCAACGCTACAACAATGTCCAGGTGCGGCACACCGAACTGCCACATTTGCAAACACGGGAAGAGATCTGACCAGCCCATGATTCGCCGCCCGATTACCATTATCAACAAACTGGGGTTGCACGCCCGTGCCACCGCCAAGCTGGTTGCCACAGCCTCCGAATTCGACAGCAGCGTGAGAATCGCTGGCAAGGGCCGGGATGTAGACGCCAAAAACATCATGCAGGTGATGATGCTGGCAGCCAGCAAAGGCACGGATGTGGAGCTCATTGCCGACGGACCGGACGAGGAGCAGGCCATCGATGCACTGGTGGAGCTCATCAACGATTATTTTGGCGAGGGCGAATAAAAATGGGGTCAGATGAACTTTTCATCTGACCCCATTTTCATCTGACCCCGATTTAATTTCCTACAACTCTTTCTCACCGATAGCGCCTAACTCCGCTATAATACAGGCGTTTTCTCACGCCGGGTGATTCATGACCGATATTCTGGAAAAAAGCCAGGCCCGCCAGCGCCTTCGCTCCCTGAGCGAAGCCCTGGACAGTGGCGCGCTGAAGCAGGTTGCACGCATCCTGAACGGTGGCCTGAGCCCCAGCGACATTGCTCACCTGCTGGAATCTTCGCCGCCCCGGCAGCGGGCGCTGTTATGGAATCTGGTCGACAAGCAACTGGAAGGGGAAGTCCTCCAGTACCTGAGCGATGATATTCGCGGATATTTCCTGAGCCAACTGAACGCCCAGGAACTGGCGGACATTATTGAGGATTTCGAGTCGGACGACCTGGCCGACTTGCTGCAGCAGTTGCCGGACACGGTGATCCAGGAGGTTCTGGACACCATGGACGAGCAGGACCGCCAGCGTGTGGAAGAGGTCCTTTCCTACCCGGAGGACACCGCCGGCGGCCTGATGAACACGGACACCATCACGGTGCGCCCGGACATCAGCATTGACGTTGTACTGCGTTACCTTCGCCGGCACCGTACCTTGCCGCCCATGACCGACAGCCTGATTGTGGTCAGCCGGCGCGATGAATTCATCGGTATGCTGCCGATCACCAAGATGCTGGTATCCAACCCTGCCTCGACCGTACGGGAAGTCATGGACACCGACATCGAGCCCATTCCCGTTAGCCTCTCCGACACCAAGGTCGCGACACTGTTCGAGCGCTACGATCTGATCTCGGCACCGGTGGTGAACGACGAAGGCCGGTTGCTGGGCCGGATCACCATCGATGACGTGGTTGACGTTATCCGCGAGGATGCGGATCACTCGCTGATGAGCATGGCCGGTCTGGACGAAGATGAAGATACCTTTGCTCCGGTCTGGAAAACCACGCGCCGCCGGGCGATCTGGCTCGGGATTAACCTGGTTACCGCGCTTACGGCATCGGCAGTGATCGGCATATTCGAGGCGACCATCGCCAAAGTAGTGGCGCTTGCGGTGCTGATGCCAATTGTTGCCAGCATGGGCGGCATTGCCGGCAGCCAGACCCTGACTCTGGTCATCCGGGGCATGGCCGTCGGGCAAATCAGCGGCGCCAACGTTCGTTGGCTGCTGAACCGGGAGTTTCTTTCCGGCATCCTTAACGGGCTGCTCTGGGCGGCGGTGGTCGCCGGTGCTGCCATGCTCTGGTTCCAGGAGGTGCTGATTGGAGCCATTATTGCGGCCGCCCTGGTGATCAATCTTGTTGCAGCGGCGCTGGTGGGCACGGTGCTGCCGCTGTTTCTCAAGTCACGTAATATCGATCCGGCTCTGGCTGGTAGCGTGATACTGACAACCGTGACGGATGTGGTTGGATTCATGGCCTTTCTTGGCCTGGCGACCATTTTCTACGCCTGATAGGCGAACATGGGGTCAGATGAAAGCTTTCATCTGACCCCGACTTTACGGCTACTGGATTTATGAAAGACAACCACGACAACCCCGACAACGACGCGCCGGAATACGACGGCCCCAGCAAGTCCCAGCTCAAACGGGAAATGCATGCACTGCAGGACCTGGGCAGGCGGATGCTCGACCTGGGCAAGGATCAACTGGAAACCCTGCCGATCAGTGATAGCCTGAGGGCTGCCATCGAGGAATCCCGGCGCATCCGCCAGAATGAGGCCAGGCGACGGCACCTCCAGTACATCGGCAAGATCATCCGCCAGGAAGACGATCCCGAGGCCCTGAAAAAAGCCATCGACGCCTTTGATGCCGGTAGTGAAGAACACACCCGCAGACACCACCTGGCCGAACGCTGGCGCGACCGGATGATTGCCGAGGGCGATTCGGTGGTGGGGGAATTCTTCAGCTACTGCCCGGGGGCAGACATGCAGCACCTGCGCAATCTGGCCCGGAACGCCCGCAAGGATGTCGAAAAACAGAAAAACACCGGCCAGTCCCGGAAACTGTTCCGTTATCTTCGGGAGTGCATCGACGACGCTGAAGCTGTGTGAAAACGGGGTCAGATGAAAATGGGGTCAGATGAACTTTTCATCTGACCCCATTTTCAGCTTAGCCGACGGTGCTCCCAGACCGGCATTCGGGTACGGAGGTTGGCAATCTGCTCTGGGTCGAGTTCCGCGGAGACCACACCCGGACCCTCGCCAATTTCAGTCACTACCCTGCCCCAGGGATCGCAGATCAGGCTATGGCCGTAGGTCTGCCGCCGTTCACTGTTCTGACCACCCTGCCCGGCGGCCACCACCCAGACCTGGTTTTCGATGGCCCGGGCCCGGATCAATGGGTGCCAATGGGCATCGCCGGTCTGCCAGGTGAAGGCGCTAGGCAGGCATACCCAGTCGGCCTCCTGCTCTCTCAGCGCCCTGAACAGCTCCGGGAAGCGCAGATCGTAGCAGATGGCAAGTCCCAGCTTCCCAGCCGGCGTGTCCACGGTAACGACCTGCTCCCCCGGCTCAAAGGTGTCGGACTCACGATACTGGCCATGGGCGTCTTCAACCATGGCATCAAACAGGTGGATCTTGTCATAACGGGCAACCTCTATTCCCTGGTCATCAAACACCAGGCAGGTTGCACGGACCCGGGCCTCGATATCTGAACCATCCGGGCGTTGCGCCAGCGGCATCGAGCCGCCGACGATCCAGATCCCGAGCTTCCGGGCCTGTTCCGCCAGAAAGGCCCGTATCACCGGGTCGGGGCCGGCTTCCTTGCGGCCACAATCAACCATCTGGCTGCTTGCCAAGACCGCAAAATTTTCCGGCAGCACCGCTACCCCGGCCCCCTGTCCCGCGGCCTCCGCCAGCAATCGCTCCGCTTCGGCCAGGTTGGCCCGGATATCATGGCTGCTGACCATCTGAATGGCTGCAACCCGACTGCAAACACCTTCGCTCATGACCGTCTCCCGTTCTTATTGACCGGTATCAAATACCCGCTGCAAATCCACTTTCGGCTGACCCCATGTACCTGTAACACGGTAGGTCGCACTGGTCAGCTTGCTCAGAGGATCACCCAGAACCTTGTCCAGCACAAACAGGGCGCCACCAATGGGCGCGCCGGCTCCCATCAGCAGTGCCGCCAGGGGCAGATTCTGGGTCAGGGGCAACACAACCACCAACCGCATATTTAGCTGCTCACTGGCCATATTGGTGGCTCCACTGAGTTTGAAGGCACCGGAGGGGCCCACCACCTGAAGTTCGGGATCCATCGTCAGTAAGCCGCGGGTAATCTGAGCCTTGCCAGAAATGGCATCGAATGCCACGCCTCGCTCGTACAGATCGGAAAAATCGAGCTTAAGCCGCCGCCACAGCGTATCCGAGTTCAGGAGATTGAAAATGCGGAACAACTGGGCGCTATTGTTACGCTCAAGAATCACCCCCTCATCCAGTCTCAGACTGACCGAGCCATTGAGCTCCGCTATCGAGAATTCATCCGGACGACCGGGCCAGTCCAGATCCAGTTGAATGTTGGTGGCCTCGTTGGTAACCGGCATGTCGGTGTCGAACAGGTTGTTCAGATCTGCCAGGGCACCACCGGTAATAGCCCCCCAAAACCGGCTTGTCTCCCGCTCGTCAACAATACTCCAGGTCATGTTACCCGTCAGTGTCAGGGAGTTTAACCGCCCCTCCATGTCAGTGACGTTGAGCCGGTACGGCTCGGGGCGAAGTCGGAAGGCCCAGCCGCCCAATGAATCAGCGTTCAGTTGGAGATCGGCGATGGTTACGTCAATGTCTGGCCAGTTGCCCATATCCAGGGCCCGGAACGCTTCGAGCTGTTTGTTCAGGGTGAGAAAATCCGCGGGCTCCTTCGCAGTTCCCTCGCCGCGCATGAGTCGCAGAACCTCAAAATCCGCCATGATCGTATCGCCATTGTCCGGGATCAGCACCTGACCCCTCGCGCGCTTTGAGTCGGTCTTGACGACCCAGCGGTCGCCGAGATCCAGGGCATTGATGTCAATATCGGTCAACAGCTGGTTCCCGAGATAGATGTGGTCCAGGCGAAGGTCAAATCCGGTCTTCTTCCACAACAGATCGAATGCCAGCCGGTTTTCCCATTCTCCGGTGATGCTCAGGCCGCCGGCAGCAGAGGGTTTGATAACCGCCCTGAGGGGCGCCGCTTCACCAGCGGGTTTTGACAGCGGCTCCGGCCACTCAACGGCCAGGCCCTCGAGGCTGGAGCGCACCCGGATGCCGGAGGTCGAATCCACCCCCATGTCCAGTTCGGCGATGTAGGACACCCTTCCCTGGAGGCCGAGACCGGCCTTTGCCGAAAGACCCGCGCTGGCAAACACACCGGGCACCGGAAGTTCGCCTGACTGGCTGACGCTCAGGGCGGCCCCTGAGCGGGCCCGACTGAACGCCATGGTGACGGGCTCACCGAAAAACTTCGCCGCCAGCGGGCCACCGGAAAAGCCGTCTTCGCTGTGGTAGGTCAGTTCGCCGTGAACATCCTCCCAGGCCAGACCGGCGGAGGGGTACACAACAGAACCGTCAGCAACAGCAATGTTGGCCTCAACCACGGGAGCTTGCCCCGAGCCAAGCGGCAGATCAATACCGAGAACGAGCTGGTACTGGCCACCGTACTGCAATTTTCGGGCTTCCCTTCCGGCCATCTCCCCCAGTGGGCTGTTGTCCATCCAGTAACCCAGCGACTCTCCGGGTACCCTTGCCGAGACATCGACCCTGACCCGGGCATTTTCCCCGGGAATGACCCTGACCGAACTCGGATTCAGGTTCAGCCCCCCGGTCTTGCCAGCGTCGAGGCTGACCAGTGTGTTGCCGTTATGAACTTCCACCCGGCCCCGGGCAGAGCGAACCTCCGGCCAGTTTTCGTCATAACGAACAGTGGCCTGGTCGAACTGGAAACCCATAGAGGAAACGAAGGTGCCCCGCGGAGCATCAGGACCTATCTGGCCATGACCGTAGTAGACTCCGGAGGTGATATCCGCCTCGAGGATGGCTGTTGTCAGCCACTCGTACAATCCGGGGTTGACCACTTTGACCGGCACAAAATCGGCCAGCATCCCGGCGGTGCCGTTCTTCAACGACACCCTGAGGCCAAGGTTGTCCTCGCCCTCGCGGTCCAGCTTCAGGTCAAACGCGCCCTCGATTTCCGTGCTCTCGTTGTAGACCATACGAACACTATCGGAGAATACCCGGGTGATGGGACCGTCCAGTTGCCAGGCGATCTGGCCCTCAAGTGCCGGGAATGACCAGGCGCCACCAAACAGTTCAGGAAACTCGAGGCTTACGGGTGCCTCCCCGGTCGCAACCCGAACATAGCCGCTATTTCTGTCCAGAAAGATAGTGCCGTTAACAGACGTGACCCCGGGTGCCCCGCCGTAGGCCCGGACACTGGCATCCCGGAGCCGGCCCGAAAGCTCGAATTTCTCCGGAGACTGGTCAGGCAGGTACACTTCAAGCTGGTCAAGGAATCCGCCAGGGCGATAATTGCGCAGGGCCCTCAGGGCCGGTTCCGGCAGGATCGGAAGTCTCGAGGCCAGGCGGCGGGTGGGCGCAAGGGGCAGCGCATCGGCGATCACCGACATACCGCCATCCGAAGGCGCCAGGCGCAGGCTAAACGGGGAAACTACGTCACCATTCCAGGTCCACTGGAGCTGTTTGATATGCCATTCCCCCAGGGCGAAGGAGTCGGACCCGCTCAGTTTCTCATCGGCCATAACGCTATGGTGGCGACGCCAGCCAAATCGCGCGCGAATGTCTTCCAGAGGCGCAAGTGACTCATGCCCCACACCCAGTTGCAGGTACGGTGTCCGGACACTGCCCGTCACCTGCTGCAACTGACCGTCCCGGAACGTCAGCCAGGCCTCACCACCAAGATCAAACCCCTCCAGTCGAAGCATCCGCCACTGGTATTCGTCGATCAGGTCGTCGAACAGCCGTCCCGAATCCACATCAAGATACAGCTGGCCGGTAAAATCACCCCGGAAGAAGTGCTCCCCCACCAGGGCGAAGCTGGCCAGTTGCTGGGTCGTGCCAGACTGCATGGCCCGGCCAGAGGCATGGAACAGTCCACGGCGATACTCCAGATCCAGTTGGGGAATGTCCAGATGGCGACGGTTGCCCTGACTGTCCCGGATACCAAGATCCACCCGGGTGAACTTCACATGGGGATCAGACAGCCAGTTGCCGGCAAGCTCCAGCCACTCATGCAGCTGGTTGCTGACCAGCCCCGGAATGTCGGCACCCAGCACTGCCACATTGCCGCTCTGTTCCCGGGTAACCGTGAGTTCCAGCCCTTCGGCTTCAAAATCTTCGAACACAACCCTCAATCGCCTCAGGGATGCCAGGGCATCAAGCCGGATATTGAGGTACTCCAGGTTTGCCACAACAACACCGGTTTCAGTGTTGCTGACCCGGATATCACGGGCGGAAAAGGAAGGATCAAGCCAGTACCAGCGGGAGGAAAGACTGCCAATACTGACGTTGTGCCCCAGTCGGTCAGAAAGTTCACGAGCCAGATCGTCGCGAAAGCTGTCTACGTTCCGGGTCAACTGGCGGCCCAGGCCAGCATAGAGGGCGAATAGCACCAGCACGACCAACAGCAACCACCAGATCAGGCTGGCAAGGCGTGCCGCCAGCCGAACCGGAGGGCTCTCTGGCAGGTTCTCCGGAAGCGGCGGCCCGTGATCGGTGGAGGACATCCGGGCACCTTACTCCACAACCCGGCGGATTGCCCCGGGCTCAGAGCAAAACGACATCGTACTGCTCCTGGCTGTATAACGGCTCTACCTGGAAACGAATGGTTTTGCTGATAAAAGTCTCCAGATCGGCCACGTTGTCTGATTCTTCATCCAGCAGGCGGTCGACCACACTCTGTGATGCCATCACCAGGTAACTCTCGGCATCGTAGGCGCGGTTGACCCGGAGAATCTCCCGAAAGATCTCGTAGCACACGGTCTCGGTGGTTTTGAGGAATCCGCGGCCGTCACAGATCGGGCAGGGCTCACACAGCACCTGGCCGAGACTCTCTGTGGTGCGTTTGCGGGTCATCTCCACCAGGCCCAGTTCCGATACGCCGGTAATCTTAGTTTTGGCGTGATCACGCTCCAGCATTTTTTCCAGCATGCGGTGCACCTGACGCTGATGTTCGGGATCTTCCATGTCGATAAAATCAATAATGATGATGCCACCGAGATTTCGCAAACGCAGCTGGCGGCTGATGGCGCGGGCGGCCTCGAGATTGGTTTTGAAGATGGTTTCTTCCAGATTCCTGTGGCCCACAAACGCACCGGTATTGATATCGATGGTGGTCATTGCCTCGGTCTGATCGATGATCACGTACCCGCCGGACTTGAGCTGGACCTTGCGGCTCAGGGCTTTCTGGATCTCGTCTTCCACCGAGTAGAGATCGAATATGGGCCGCTCTCCCGGATAACACTCAACCTTGTCGGAAAATTCCGACACGAACTCATCCACAAACTCCATTACCCGCTGGTGACTTTCACGGCTGTCGATGCGGACTTTCTCGGTCTGGGGCCGGATCAGATCCCGGATGGTACGAATGAACAGAGGCAGATCCTGGTAGACTACCGCCGGTGCCTGAACGCGGGAAATCCGCTCATGGATGGACTGACTCAACCGGTGCAGGTAGGTCATGTCGCCAGCCAGGTCTTCCGGTAATGCTGCCTCGGCAGCGGTCCGGATGATGTAGCCACCCCGAACATCCGAGTCCCCTGCGGCGGCTTCTTCGACTACCGATTTCAGTCGTGCCCGCTCGGTGTCGTCTTCAATCCTCTGGGAAATACCCACATGGCTGACACCGGGCATGAACACCAGGTACCGGGAGGGGATGGAGAGCTGGGTTGTCAGCCTCGCGCCCTTGGTGCCAATCGGGTCTTTGGTGACCTGGACGACCAGAGACTGGCCCTCACGAAGCAGGCTGCGAATGTCCGGAACGGTTTTCGGGGTATCGGCCGGATCGCCGCCATTGGACTGGCTCGGAGCCACATCGGAGGCATGGATAAACGCCGCCCGCTCCAGACCAATATCGACGAACGCCGCTTCCATGCCCGGCAATACCCGCACCACCTTGCCCTTGTAGATGTTCCCGA
Source organism: Halomonas sp. (assembly GCA_002707215.1). Classification (GTDB taxonomy): domain Bacteria; phylum Pseudomonadota; class Gammaproteobacteria; order Pseudomonadales; family Oleiphilaceae; genus Marinobacter. Next base: position 2,191 of record PAKW01000110.1, on the reverse strand, counting down.
CAATGCCTTTCCTGCTGGTGCGCTCAATATAGGCTTCCTGCAGCATGCCGTTCTCGACCAGAGCCACGCGGGTTTCCACGGGTGTGACGTTGATCAGGATCTCTTCACTCATGATGTTTGGCTCTCCAGACTGCGCGGCCAGTTTCTCCAGACCGGGTAACCAGCATCGGCCAGCAGTGCTGCTGTTTCCTGCACAGGCAATCCAACCACGGCACTGTAGCTGCCCCGGAGCTCATTGACAAAAATACCACCAAGGCCCTGAATTCCATAACTTCCGGCCTTGTCCATTGGTTCACCACTGGCAACGTAGGCCTCGATTTCGCCGGCAGATAAAGCCCTGAATCGGACTTCGGTCACCACGAGCCGGGAGTGGCATACGCCATCCCAAGCCAGCGCCACAGCGGTCATCACCTGATGGGTCGCACCAGAGAGCCGGGCCAGCATCGCCCTGGCCTCGCTGGCGCCGGAGGGTTTACCGAGGATGACACGATCAAGAACCACGGACGTATCCGAACCCAGTACCAGGCATTCCGGAGAGGATTGCGCCACCGCCAGAGCCTTCGCCCGGGCCAGCCGCTCCACATAGTGTTCCGGCGTTTCGCCAGCCCCCGGTGTTTCATCAATATCCGCCGGACGAACCAAAAAGCTCAGGCCGATCTGCTGCAACAGCTCTGCCCGGCGGGGAGAAGCCGAGGCAAGAATGATTGGCGACATGGCTAACCCAGTTTGCGGTTAATGTTGTCCAGCACAATGGAAAGCACTGGCCATACCAGGGCGCTGGTCAGGGCCGGCCAAAGGTAGCTGAAGCCGGCATCCTCGGCACCAATCAGTTGCTTCAGGAAATGTACCAGCATCTGGTTGATCCCGAGCAACAGGAACACTATCAGGCACTGCTGGGGCATCGGGTACATGCGAAGGCGCTGGTGAATGGTGAGCACCAGGAAGGCGATCAGTGCCATGGCCATGGCGTTTACACCGAGGGGGGTAGCCTCAAGAACGTCCAGCAGCAGCCCGAGACACCAGGCCAGCAGAATACCGAACTGGGCCGGCGCCCGGAACGTCCAGTAGAAAACAACCAGCCCCAGCCACTCAGGACGGAACTCGAACCAGCCAACCGGGAACAGGGAAATGCTGAAAACCAGGGCGACAACAACGGACAGTGCGAAAACCGGGTAGCTGATTACCGATAACATCAGTCCTGTCCTCCCTGTGCGGCGTCTGCCTCACCGCTCGCGGCGGTCTCGCCTTCAGCGGCCTCACCGTCGGGCGATGTCGATGCTTCCGGCGGAAACACTACCAGCACCAGACGGCTCTGGTTTAGTTGCGCTTTCGGCGTTGCCTCGATGGAGGCAAACGGCTCACCCGGCTCCTTGGAAATGCGGCTTACTTCTGCCACCGGGTAGCCCCGGGGGAACCGGCCACCCAGGCCGGAACTTACCAGAAGATCCCCTTCCCGGATGTCCGCGGTGTCTGGCACATGGACCAGATCAAGGGTAACGCTATCGCCGGTGCCCAGCAGGATAGCCCGCAATCCGTTGCGGACCACTTCCACCGGAACGGCGTGGCTGCTGTCAGACACCAGCAGTACCCGAGACGTTAACTGGCTGCTCCGTACCACCTGCCCCATCAATCCGTGCGCATCCAGAATGGCCTGGCCTGGCACGACGCCATCGCGCCGGCCTTTGTTGATAATGACCTCATGAGAGAATGGATCCGGAGAGACACCGACCACTTCGCCCACGATGACGCGGTCGTCCAGCACCTCGGAGGAGTTCATCAGGCGGCGCAGTTCGTTGTTTTCGGAGGCAAGGGCCGCGTATTTCAGGGCGCGCCGTTCCAGGATCATCAGGCGGGCCCGGAGGTCTTCGTTTTCCTGCTGCAGGTCCTTCTTGTTTTCAAACAGCCCAGCCACCCAGTCGGTGAATTCATAGGGTGCATTGCCGAGCCAGTACACCGGAGCCAGACCTGTGGCAATGGTGCTACGCACGGTTGAGACCTTGTCGAAACGCGCATCGGCAACCACCAGGGCTGCCGATACGAGAAAAACGATGAGGAGTCTGAAACCGGGAACAGACCCCTGGACGAAGATGGTTTTAATGTCGAGCCCTCCCCACGGGATTACCCCTCCTGGGAGAACATTCCGATGCCACCCCGGTCAATCACTTCCAGCGCCTTGCCGCCACCACGGGCG
>PAKW01000109.1 GCA_002707215.1 Halomonas sp. | reverse complement strand
GGCTCGGGATGGGGAAGGCCACTGCTATAATGTCGAGATACAGGTTCGCAGGTACGGTGCTTGGCATAAGCGCGGTTTGTTTTACCTTGCGCGTACTATGGGCACGCAACTGGATGCTGGGGAGGACTACCAGCACCTGAGAGCCTCGGTCGGGCTGCATCTGCTGGATTTTGATTTGTTCACTGCAACTGAGAACGAACGTCGGCAAGCGGTGTGGCGGTTCGAGATGCGTGACGAAACCCAGCCGGACATATCGCTGGGGAACATTTTGCAGATGAACCTGATCGAACTGAACAAGGCAGACCGAATCGGTCTGGAGCCGGGACCGTTATCGGCCTGGATCACTTTCTTTAAGCACTGGCAAGAGGAGCTCACCATGGCTAATGTGGCACATGAACCGGTTAAAAAGGCAATGAGCCGCATCCGTGAGCTCAGTGCCGACGAAGAAGCCCGTCGTCTGGCGTTCGTCCGCGAGCGGGCATTAAGAGACGAGGTGTCGTTTTTAAATGATGCCAGGCGCGAAGGTCGTGAAGACGTTGCTCGCGGCATGATCCTCAAAACGAATCTGGATGATCCAGAGATTGCCGATATCGCTGAGCTATCTGTTGCCGAAGTGGCCCATCTGCGGGCTGAATTAAAGCATTGAGATTCATGGTTGTGCACGACCGGTTAAGAAGGCAATGAGCCGCATCCGTGAACGTACTACAGTCAGTCTTCCCGGATTCCGTGTTAGGCTCCGAAACCTACCCGAAAGCAACTTGTTGGAGTGGCGTGCCTGCCCGTTTGGCCTGCCCCGGCGTTTGCCGCCGACTACGCCCAGGGTGCCGATGACCTGTCTCCCCGAAGTATTTCATTGCCAGACTTTTTCAGGAAATGGGTGCCCGGGCTGACCAGGGATGGCCTGGATGTCGGCGTCTTTCCCGGCCTTGATAAAACCGTTTGGATCACCGAGCCCGAGGAGCTCAAGCGGGATCTGCAGGATGTGATGTCGGATTTCTAGGTAATCCTTTTACCTTCTGGCCGACGCAGATCAGCCGGTGGCTGCGAGCGAAAGGTGTCCGGTAGCCTTGGCGCACGGTTTATCGTTTAGCCGGTCATTAAAACACCATAAACCCTGAAGCCCTGTGGTTGCAGGTCTGAAGGCATCTATCCGAGCGGTTCCCACAAAGTTATCCACAGTTTTTGTGGGTAAGATTATTGATAGCGCCATGCCCTTCGAGTTCTCGCAAAGATTGTTGAAACTCGGGCGCAGCTGACCCACAATCAGGTTCGACTAAGTAAACAAACGCTCACTTTAATTTTTGGTAGAGAGGTAAGGCAGGTGACTGAGCTGGCAGGTTACGAGTTGAAAGACGGTGTTGCAACGATCACCATCAGCAATGGCAAGGCGAATGCCCTGAGCCATGAGGTTATTGAGGGCCTGAATCAGGCGCTGGATCGTGCGGAGCAGGACAAGGCCGTTGTTATCCTCACCGGCCAGCCGGGCATTTTCTCCGCCGGATACGATCTGAAGGAAATGCAGAAAGGTCCGAAGGAAGCTGCGGCGCTGGTAACTACCGGCTCCAAACTGACCCGTCGCCTCGCGGCGTTTCCGTTGCCGGTGATCGGCGCGTGCAGTGGCCATGCCATTGCCAAGGGGGCGTTTATCCTGCTGTCCGTAGATCATCGCATTGGTATCGAAGGACCCTTCAAGCTGGGCCTGAATGAGGTTGCGATTGGCATGACCATGCACCATGCCGGTATCGAAATTGCCCGCCATCGTCTGGCGCCGGCTCATTTCTACCGCTCGGTTGTGAACGCTGAAATCTACAACCCGGAAGGCGCGGTCGAGGCGGGGTTCCTGGATGAGGTGGTTGCCCAGGACAAACTGACCGAGCGGGCCACCGGGCTTGCGCTTCACTTCAAGACTCTGAACATGCGTGCGCACCGGGAAACCAAGGTTAAAGCCAAGGCGGATTACCTGGCGCTTCTGGATCGTTGCATTGAGCAGGATTCAGAGCATTTGGGGCTGAACGGTTAAGCGAAACTCCCTTTACGGAAACAGAAGACATGCCCAGAGCCAGTGAGATCAAAAAGAATTCCGCTGTTGAATACGACGGACGGGTGTATTTCGTGAAAGACATTGAGCGCTCGGTCCCCCAGGGCCGTGCCGGTGGCAGCCTGTACCGGATGCGAATGTACGATGTGGTGACCAATCAAAAGCTTGACGAGACCTTCAAGGACTCGGACATGCTTAACCTGGCTGACCTGACGCGCCGGGAAGCCACCTTTTCCTACGCGGATGGCGATGAGTACGTGTTCATGGATACCGAGGACTTCACCCAGTACAGCCTGAACCGGGACGCCATTGCCGAAGAGCTGCTGTTCATCTCCGAAGACACGCAGGGCGTTATGGTTATCTTGTTGAAGGACTCGCCGGTTGCACTCGCACTTCCGCCCACCGTTGAACTGGTGATTGAAGAGACGGATCCGTCTGTCAAAGGCGGCTCCGCAACGGCCAGGACCAAGCCGGCCAGGCTGACCACCGATCTGGTGGTGCAGGTGCCTGAACATATCTCCACCGGAGATCGCATTCGCATTAACGTGGAGGAGCGCAAGTTCCTGGGCCGCGCCTGATCTGAAGTCGTTCCGAAGCAAGGACACCCCGTGAAGCCGATAGAAACCATTAAAGTGCTGGCGGCCAGCGTGATCTCGGTTGTGGTCATGGTGGGGATTGCCCGGTTCTCTTACACGCCGATGATCCCGGAGATGGTTGCTGCGCTGGGGCTGAGCAAATCCGTTGTCGGCATGCTGGCTACCGTGAACTACGCCGGCTACCTGACCGGGGCGGTGCTCATTACCCGGATCAGCGATCTCGGTCTCAAGGTCAGGCTGTACCAGCTCGGACTGGTGGTCGCCGTGGTTTCGACGGTGCTCATGGGGTACACCACCAACGTGTGGTTGTGGTTCATTCTGCGCTTTATCTCAGGGCTGAGCACCTCAGCGGGTATGTTGCTGGGTGCCGGTCTGCTGATGAGCTGGCTGATCAAAAACAACCAGAAATCCGAGCTTGGTGTGTTTTTCTCCGGCATCGGGCTTGGGATTGTCCTGACGGCCGTGGTGGCCGAGCTGATCAAGGACCCGTTCACCTGGGATCAGCAATGGGTGATCTACGGGTTGGTGGCGCTGGCACTTCTGGTTCCTGCCTGGCGCTGGATGCCGGACTACCGGGCCTGCGCTTTGCCCCGCACAGGGGGTGAAGGTGCCGGGGATGAGCGCAGCCGATTCATCCGTATACTGCAACTGGCGTATTTCTGCGCCGGCGTTGGCTATGTGGTCACGGCTACCTTTCTGGTGGCTATTGCTGAATCCATGCCTGAGCTTCAGGGGCAGGGCTGGCTGGTCTGGCTGATTGCAGGCCTTTCCGCTACCCCGGCCTGCTGGTTGTGGGATGTGTTCTCACGCCGTTGGGGGCAGTGGCTGGCACTGTACCTGGCCTATGCGCTGAACTCGGTGAGTATCCTGATGCTGATCGTCAATACCAGCCTGACCAGTGTGATGCTCAGTTCTGTGATTTATGGCGCCAGCTTTATTGGTATTGTCAGCATGATGCTGGCGATGGTGGGGCGCGAGTTTCCCGAAAATCCCTCCCGGCCCATGAGCCGGCTGACCTTCAGTTATGGCATAGCGCAGATGGTGGCACCGGCAGTCGTCGGCTATCTGGCCGATGTGGAGGGTAATTACACCAACGGTCTTTGGCTGACTCTGGGTGTTATGGCGCTGGGTGTGCTCATGCTTCATCTGGCAAGGCGGGCACAGCAGCGTCAAGACGAAACTGCGATCATCGGTTGAGCTGCCGGAGGCGCCGGGAAATTTTGAGCAAGACTTCAAGGTCAGTCTGATTCGGTAGTGAGGTAAATGCACCGGCTCGCGTTACCGCATGCGCACCACAGGCGCTGGCGAAAAAAAGGATATCCTCCAGAGCGTCGGGGTTTTCGCTCAAACCTGCCAACAGCGTTGGTGATACATCACTTTCTGCGAGTCGGTACAACAAGCCGCCGACAAAAGCGTCACCTGCCGCTGTACTGTCCACCATGTCTACCCTAACGGGTTGAATGAAGCCGGTCTGCTTGCCTGCGTAATAGCGCATGGGCGCGCCACCATCGGTAATGACAATCAGTTCAGCGCCAGCGTTCTGAAGTTTCTTCAGGATGGCGCTTTCATCCTGATCGCCGCAGAGAAACACGAGTTCTTCTGTGCTGAGCTTTATGACATGTGCCCGCTCAATGCAGGACCAAACAGCGCCGAATGGGTCGCTGTTCTCTGGCCAGAGATTTTCACGCAGATTCAGGTCAAAGCTGATGACAAACCCGGCACTCCTGGCTTTTTCCAGGCCCGCCAGGGTTGTTTCCCGTATGCCGGGCTCGGTTAGGGTATTGGAACAGAAATGGAAAATTCCCGGCTCCTGGAACCATTCATCCTGAAAATCCTCCGGGCGAAACAGCATATCCGCGGAAGGGTTGCGATAGAACTCGAAACTTCGCTCACCCTGAGAGTCCAGCAACACAAAGGCCAGTGCCGTTTTGGCTTCGCTGGTTTGTAACAGGTAGTCGGTATTTACGCCGTTGTCTTCCAGTGATGCCCTGAGGAAGTCACCGAACATATCCGCTCCGACCTTGCCCGCAAAATAGCTGCGCCCGCCCAGCTTACCGACCGTGGCTGCGACGTTCGCGGGGGCGCCACCGGGGAACTTGGTAAAGGTTTCCTGCCCGGACGTCTTTGTCTTCCCGGGTCCGTTGGTGTTGCTGACGTTGCTGGAGAGCATATCAATCAGGGCCTCTCCAAATGCGATGACCTTTTGCATTGTCTGTGTCCTGCCTGGGGCGGCTTTAGGCAACTGGCAACGTTTGCAGCGTTGCCAGAGTGCCCTTGGATTCAAGTTTATTCACGGCGGATTCGAAGGCCTCGCAAAAGGCCCGGGAATTAATCAGATCTCCGCTGAACAGATCTTCCATGCCCAGAAACTTCTGTTTCAGGCTATCCCGGTTCTGCACTGCGGTTTGCAGGCGTTCCGCAAGAGGGTCCTGAATCTCATGGTGCTGGCCGGTTTCGTCGCGGCCTTTGAGGTATACCGCCCAGCTTGCGACGACCAGGGCCACACGATCCAGGGAGCGGGATTCCTGAATAAGCGCTCGAATGGTTGGCACCACGAACTTCGGGATCTTGCTGGATCCGTCAAGGCACAGCCTGGCCAGTTGGTCGCCGACCTGAGGGTTGGAAAAGCGGTCGATCAGTGTTGCTTTATAGGCAACAAGATCGACGCCCGGGATATCACCCAGAATCGGGGTGACATCCTCATCCATGAAGGCCCGGATAAAATCGGTGAAACGGCTGTCTTCCATGACTTCATGGGTGTAGCGATAGCCGGCCAGGAAACCCAGGTACGCCATGGCTGAATGGCTGGCATTCAGCAGCCGGATTTTCATGAGCTCGTAGGGCGTTACATTGTCTGTGAACTGGGCACCCACGGAAGCCCAATCCGGTCTGCCGTTGCAGAAATTGTCTTCCAGAACCCACTGGGTGAAGGGTTCGCAGATGACTGGCCAGCGATCCTCGATACCATGGGAGAGTTTCAGCCACTCGGTATGGGCAGGCGTGGTTCCCGGGGTAATTCGATCCACCATACTGCAGGGAAAAGTGACCTGTTGATCAATCCACTCTGCCAGCCCGGCATCACGCATGTAGGCGAATGCCAGTAAGGCGCTCCGCGCTGCATGGCCGTTGTGGGGCAGGTTGTCGCAGGACATGATGGTAAATGGTGCCAGTCCCCGGCTTCTGCGGCGGGCAAGGGCTTCGGTCAGAAAACCAAACACGGTGCGCGGCTGCCGGGGATGCTGCAGGTCATGAACCACATCCGGATGCTCATGATTGAAAAGCCCGGTATTGTCGTCAACGTTGTAGCCTCCCTCGGTAATGGTGAGGGAAACGATTCGGACGTCAGAACTGGCAAGCTTTTCGATCACCCGGTCGGGGTCGTCCGGAGCAAACAGAAAATCGGTGATCGCACCGATGACACTTAACGTATTGGTACCATCGGAGCCCAGCTCGATAAGGGTATAGAGGCAATCCTGTTCAGCCAGGACGGACTGCATGGTTCGGTCTGCCTCACGCAGCCCGACTCCGCAGATGGCCCAGTCGTCGTTGCCGCCTTGCTGCAATAGCCTGTCTGTGTACATGGCCTGATGGGCACGGTGAAAGCCACCAACCCCAATGTGGACAATGCCATGCTTCAGATTTGCCCGGTTGTACTGCGGGCGTGAAACGCCGCTTGGCAGATCGGACAGTGTGGTCTTGTTCAGCTTCATAGCTTCATCCTTTTCCCCGCCCGCTCGGGCAGACACTTGGCATGTCATGCGGCGATCCGCTCCAGTCTGGGCAGAGCCTGTTCCTGGTCATCGAACAGGTGGCACTGGTCAAGTTCGAGGCTCAGGCCGATCTGCTGGCCAAAGTTGCACGTGAAATTGCCCGGTGTCCGGACCGTAAGCGTTTCGCCGGTGCTGGTTTTGACGTAACAGTAGGTGTCACTGCCAAGGTTTTCTGCTATGTCAAGGCGGCCGGTGAAGTGGCTTTCTGCCGGGTCAGCGACGTGGATGTTTTCAGGGCGCACGCCCAGGGTTACGGGGCTGTACTTGCGCAAAGATGTCCCGTCGACTGGTAGGGTGAGCGTGGCGCCATCGTCGAGCTGGATTCGGGTTCCCTGGTGATCGCATACAAGCACGGTAGCCGGCAGGAAACTCATTTTCGGCATGCCGAGAAAGCCCGCGACAAACCGGTTTGCCGGGCTGTGATAGAGCTCCATGGGCGAGCCAACCTGCTCGATCTGCCCCTGGTTGAGTACCACAACCTTATTGGCGAGGGTCATGGCCTCGACCTGATCGTGAGTCACATAGATCATAGTGGCTTTCAGGTCATGGTGAAGCCGCGCAAGTTCAAGCCGCATCTGCACGCGAAGTGCGGCATCGAGGTTCGACAGTGGTTCGTCAAACAGGAACACCTTGGGCTGGCGCACGATGGAGCGGCCAATAGCAACGCGTTGCCGTTGGCCACCGGACAGTTCCTTGGGTTTACGCTCAAGCAACGGCTCCAGCTCCAGAATTCGAGCTGCTTCAGCCACCTTGGCGTTGATCGTTTCCTTGCTTTCTTTGGCCAGTTCCAGGGCGAACGACATGTTCTTGCGCACAGACATGTGGGGGTAAAGCGCGTAGCTCTGGAAGACCATCGCCAGATCCCGCTTGGCGGGCGCCAGCTCGGTAATTTCCCGGTCGTCCAGATAAATGTGACCACTGGTGACTTCTTCAAGGCCAGCGATCGAGCGCAGGAGCGTCGATTTTCCGCAGCCTGAGGGCCCAACGAAAACGACGAACTCGTGATCCTTGATGGTCAGGTTGATGCCTTTGAGGATTTCCACGTCTCCAAAGGATTTTTTCAGGTTTTTTATTGTTAAGTCAGCCATGGGAATTCTCCGTTATTTAACCGCGCCAAAGGACAAACCGCGAACCAACTGTTTCTGACTGATCCAGCCAAAGATCAGTATGGGAGCGCTGGCCAGGGTGGAGACTGCGGACAACTTGGCCCAGAACAGTCCCTCGGGACTTGAGTAGGAGGCGATCAGGGCCGTCAGGGGCGCGGCCTGCGATGCGGTGAGGTTCAGCGACCAGAATGCCTCGTTCCAGCTCAGAATCAGTGCCAGCAGAACGGTGGACGCCAGCCCGCCTTTGCTCATGGGAAGCAGAACCCGCCAGATCTCCTGGAACAGCGTTGAGCCATCCATTCGCGCGGCTTCCAGTACCTCTTTAGGGATTTCCTTGAAGTAGGTGTAAGCCATCCAGATCATGATGGGCAGGTTGATCAGGGTGAAAATAATGGTCAGCCCAATGCGGGTATCCAGCATCTGCATGTCTTTGAACAGCAGGTAGATGGGGACCAGCACGCCGACAGGTGGCAGCATCTTGGTAGACAACATCCAGAGCAGGGTGGCCTTGGTGCGCTTGGTCTCGAAAAAGGCCATGGAATAGGCGGCAGGCACCGCCAGCAGCATCCCGATGATGGTTGAGCCAAAAGACACGACGACCGAGTTCCAGGCAAAGTGCAGGTAGTCGCTGCGCTCATTGACCAGCGTGTAGTTCTCCAGCGTGGGCGTGAAGAACAGTTGGGGCGGCGTCGCGAACGCGTCGATTTCGGTTTTGAAGCTGGTCAGCATCATCCAGAAAATCGGAAAGAAGATGGCAAGGGCTACACCCCAGGCCAGGATGCCCATCAGGGCCGTTGTCAGGCTTCGACGTTGTTTCAGGCTAAGCATGGTGTCACCTCCGGCGTTATTGTTTATCGGTCAGACTCTTGCCGACGACGCGAACCAGGAAAAACGCGGCGATATTGGCAAGAATGACGGCAATCAGTCCGCCCGCTGACGCAAGGCCAACATCGAACTGGAGTAACGCCTGGCTGTATATCAGGTAGGCGAGGTTGGTGGTTTCGTAGCCGGGGCCACCCCCGGTTGTTGTGAAGATTTCCGCAAACAGTGAGAGCAGGAAAATGGTTTCGATCATCACCACCACGGCAATCGGGCGGGCCAGGTGGGGGCGAGTCAGGTGCCAGAACAGGGCCCAGGGGCCCGCGCCGTCGAGTCGCGCGGCTTCCTGCTGCTCCTGGTCAAGCGACTGCAGTGCGGTCATCAGCAGAAGGATCGCGAAAGGCAGCCATTGCCACGACACGATCATGATGATGGAGAAAAGCGGAAGCTCGGAGAACCAGTCAATGGGTTGCGCGCCGAAAAACTGCCAGATGGCGGCAAAGACTCCCGATACCGGGTGAAGCAGCAGGTTTTTCCAGACCAGTGCATTGACGGTAGGCATGATGAAAAACGGCGAAATCAACAGGATTCTGACAATCCCCTGACCCCAGAACGCCAGATTGATGAGCAGTGAAATCAGGACACCGAACACTACTGTGATCAAGAGCACCGAGCCGACCAACAGCAGTGTGTTGGTCATGCCGGCCATGAACCCCAGGTCAGTCACGAAAAACCGGAAGTTCTCCAGGCCGACATACTCGTTTTCGCCCGGATAAAGCAGGTTATACCGGATCAACGAGAAGTAAATCGTCATGGACAGAGGAACAACCATCCAGAGCAGAAGCAACAGGACCGATGGCGATACCATGAGCCGGCTGATTCTGGCTTTCTGTTTGCTGACACCTCCTGCAGTCGGAGCCGTGTCTTGCATTGTGCGGATTGCGTCCGCATCCAAAATTTTTGTTTCCATAACAATGCCTCCGGAAAGGAGCCCTGACGATATGGGCTGCCCGTATAAGCCGATGGAGCGGCATGACGGGACCCACAGGTGCCAGTTGTGTTAGTTCATAGCGACGTGATTACTTTGAGTAATAGCGCGCTCGGGTCATTTCGCGGGTCGTAATCGACTGGGCGCCCATCAGGGCCTGTTCGGTCGACATGGAGCCGGCGAGTGCCCCGGAGAACAGTTTGCCAACCTGAGTTGCAATGGCCTGAAACTCCGGGATGGCAGCAAACTGGACGCCAACGTAGGGGGCCGGCTTCAGCGTGGCGCTGTTGGGGTCGGCCCTATCCATCGATTCGAGGGTTTTGGCCGCGAAAGGTGCGGCGGCAAGGTACTCGGCGTTGTCGTAAGTTGATGCCCGCGTGCCCGGAGGCGTGTTTGCGATGCCGGTGGCCTCTGCCACCAGTGCGCTGTATTTCTTGGATGTCGCCCAGGTGATAAAGGTTTTGGCGGCTTCTTTTGCATCCGAGCTGACCGGAATGGCCAGTGCCCAGGACCATAGCCAGCCCGCGCCCTTATCGGTTTTCTGGCTTGGTGCCAGCGCAAAATCGACCTTATCAGCAACCTTGCTCTGGGATTCGTCAGTCACAAAAGCACCAGCTACTGTGGCGTCTACCCATAGGCCACATTTGCCAGAGTTGAACAGTGCAAGGTTTTCATTGAAGCCATTGGAGGATGCCCCCGGGGGGCCGTAGTTACCCAGCAGGTCGACGTAGAATGTGAGTGCGTTTTTCCACTCCGGGCCATTGAATTCAGGCTTCCACTCTTCATCAAACCAGCGGGCACCGAAAGCGTTGGCGATGGTGGTGATCAGCGCCATATTTTCGCCCCAGCCGGCTTTACCTCGCAGACAAATCCCGTATTGCCCCTCGTCCGGTTTGTGGAGGGTTTTGGCGAACGATTTCATCTGTTCCCAAGTGGGTTGATCGGGCATGGTCAGCCCGTTTGCCTCGAACAGGTCCTTGCGGTAGTACGTCATGGAGCTTTCGGCATAGAAGGGCAGCGCGTAGAGCTTTCCGTTCTTCGAAAGGCCGCCAAGGACCGACGGGAAAATATCTTCCTTGTCATAGTCTTCCGGCAGGTCATCCATAGGCGTCAACCAGCCTTTTTCACCCCAGATCGGGGCCTCGTACATACCAATGGTCATCACGTCGAACTGGCCACCGCCGGTGGCAATATCTGTGGTCAGGCGCTGGCGGAGGACGTTTTCCTCAAGGACGACCCAGTCGAGGTCTATATGCGGGTATTCTGCTTCGAAGGCGTCAGACAAACCTTGCATGCGAATCATGTCGCCGTTGTTGACTGTGCCGATCGTGACCTTCGTGGCTGCGATGGCTGAGAAGGGTGCGGTCAGGATTCCGGCTGCGACCAGCGCAGGGAAAAGAGTGTTGGTGCTCATGTTCGAACCTCTGTTTATTTTTGGAGTAGGTCGATCCGGGCTAAATCTGGAAACCCGTCAACATTGTTGTCGTCGGTACACCCCATCGGGTGCCGGGGCCTATTACACGCTGAGCGTGAAAAGCGGACAAATACATAATTCGCCAGATTTATGTACTTTTTTTCCATCAGGTGAGCTGGTATCGGTTATGCGAGTCGATGTGACTTTTTCCTGGAATGCCGGCTAATACGTCACCTTTCTGATTCGAAAGGAGAATGATCTGCGGCGATAAGATGTTGATCAGAATCAGTAAAAAGCGGGTCAGCCCCGGTAAAGAACATCCATTGATGCCTTTCGATAGTCGGAAGGTGTCATTTTCTTGAGGTGGAAAAAGCGGCGGTTGAAGTTTGCGATGTTGTTGAATCCGACCGAGAAGCAGATTTCAGTAATGGGCTCGTCGGTGTGGGCGAGATGTTCGCAGGCCTTGTTGATGCGGAGGGTATTGACGAATTCGGTAAAGCGTTGGCCAGTCGCTTTCCTGAAGAACTTGGAGAAATAGGTCGGCCCCATATTCACATGGTCTGCGACTTCCTCTAGGGAGATGCCTGTGTCATAGGACTCGAAGATGTAATTGACGGCCTGATTGAGGCGATGGAGAATCTTTTCGTCGGTAATCGGGATATAGGTGGATGAGGAGAGCACCCGGTAATCATCAATGCCCGCAAGGAGTTCAATCAGTGTCCAGAATCGGGTCAGGCGCCTGAAGCCACTAGACGTCGCAATGTTTTCGAAAAGCTCCACGGCCCTGGTAATGCTGTCGGGGTTCAGAAACTCGATGCCATACTGCGCACGCTCCCAGAACGGAGCCAGCAGCCTTGCTTCCGGGAAGAAGGATTCGCACCCTTTCACAAACTCGTGCGAGAAGTTGATGACGCGGTCGCGTAACTCGACGCGCTCCCCTTTATCCAGTTGGCTTATCCAGTTATGGGGCAGGTTGGGCCCGACCAGTATCAGGCTGTTAGGTGAGAAATTGCCAATGTAGTCGCCAACGAACACCTTGCCTGAAGTTGCTGTGATCAGGTGTAGCTCATATTCTTCATGGTAGTGCCAGCGCACAAGGGGGCTGGGGTATCCATGATCAAGGTAGCGAATCGATTCATCACCTTGCTGGTCGACCCACTCAAATTCGGGCTGTAGGCGCTGTTTGTTGGAGCTCATGAAACACCGTTATTCCGGCCTTTCAATTCAGAGTACAACAGTTCGCAGTGTTCAGACAGCGGATTCTGGCGTTTCTTCCTGAGTTGTGGTCATGTCTCTTAGCCCTCCAAAGCGCTTGAAGAATTTCTCGCCGGGGCCGGGGAGAGGGCCGGAGGCATTCTCCAGGGTTTCATCCAGCCATTGTTCCGCCCGCACATAAATCTTCCGGTACAGGTTCCGGCAGAGTTGCTTGGCGCTGCGGCCTTCCCAGTCGCCAGGTAGCAACTCGTCCGGCAGTAGTGGGTCTCGAAGCAGAATTTTTCTGTACTCGTGGATGAGCAGGACCCTGAGAAGCAGGCATTCCTCGGGATTGAGCGTGTCTTCCGATTGCAGCTCCCGCCAAAGGGGACGGAACTGTTTCAGGAAGCGCCGGTAACGGCCTCCAAGCTCATCCAGGTTCCAGCTTTCTCGAACCTGAAGACGAAGCGCCCTGGGGCTTTTCTGCTCCATGGGCATGGTCTGCATCACGATGGTGTCTTCCAGGGCGCCCACTCCTGCAGCATGGGAATCAGTTTGCTGCGGGTAAACCGGGGGTGCTCCATCAAGCCTGGCGCCATACTGCCAAAGCTGAGCCACTTCAGCTCTTCGCGGACTTTCTGGCGAAGTTCCGGAGCCAGCTGATTCAGGTACACAAGGCACCAGCTGCCGCTCCATTCCTCGGTATCGAGATTATAAACGTGCTGGAAGGCCTGCTCGAAACGGCGCAGCCCGGGGCCGGTGAGGCTGTAATAACTGCAGCGGCCGACCTTTTCGGTTTGCAGCCAGGATTCCTGGACCAGGCGATACACGGAGGTGCGAACCAGCCGCTGGCTGATGCCCATGGGTTCGACCAGCTTCATCAGGCTGCCAAGCCAGACATTGCCGCCTCGGGGAACTATGGCGTCGCCATAGATGGTAATGATGAGGGAACCGGCACGGAGTGGCCGCTTCTTTTGAAAATTCTTGACGAGCAGTTCGAGCTGGCTTTTCGCAGTCATGGCCTGGGTTCGCAAATAAGAATCAATGAAACACGTTGCACGTATTATGCGGGTCCTGCGTGTCAGGTAAAGATTTGTCTCCCTGATCGCCGTGCTGGCGTGGTGTGCCACCGTCGGCTTTACTTAAGGAGCGTCGACCGATCTCCCTGAAATCGGTTGACATGGAAGTTATGATACAATAACTTGATTTGACATTCGTCAATGGTATCGAATTTACCGGAGGCGAAGAAACAGGAGTGCATCTGATCAAGGATGAGGGAATAACAATATACTCAAGCCCCTGCACAATCCGGGAGAATAAAAACAATGCTTAGAACAATGATCCGTCGCGTCGGAAAATGCGCAGTAGTCGCTGCTGCCGGCCTCATGATGATGAGCGCCCAGGCTGCTGACCCCATCAAGATTGGTTCGTTCCTGTCTGTGACAGGTCCGGCATCCTTCCTTGGCGATCCCGAGCTGAAAACGCTCGAGATGTACGTTGAAAAAATCAATGAAGACGGCGGTGTCCTTGGTCGTCAGTTGGAGCTGATCCATTATGACGACGTTGGCAATGCCTCGTCTGCCCGTAACTTCGCCAGCCGCCTGATCCGTTCAGACCGGGTGGATGTCATCGTCGGCGGCAGCACCACCGGTGCCACCATGGCAGCGGTACCGCTGATCGAGCAGGCACAGGTTCCGTTCATATCCCTGGCGGGCGCCGTGGTTATTACCACACCGGTCAAGAAGTGGGTGTTCAAGACTCCGCAAACTGATCGCATGGCGGCAGAGCGAATTCTCGCCGACATGAAAGACCGTGGCATTACCCGATTTGGCCTGATTTCCGGCACCGGTGGTTTCGGCAGTTCCGGTCGCACCCAGACTCTGGAAGTGGCCGAAGAAATGGGTATGGAAGTGGTGGCCGATGTCACCTACAGCGGATCTGATACAGATATGACTGCCCAACTGACCAATATCCGTAACACAAAAGGTGTTGAAGCGGTTCTCAACTTCGGTTTCGGCCAGGGCCCGGCCATTGTGACCCGTAACTATGCCCAGTTGGGCATGGAGCTTCCGTTCTACCAGTCCCACGGCGTAGCTTCTGACAGTTTCCTCGAGCTGGCCGGCTCTTCTGCCGAGGGTCTCCGCCTGCCCGCATCTCCGCTGCTGGTTCCGGATTCACTGCCGGAAGACGATCCCCAGAAAGAAGTGGTTCAGAACTACAAGGCCGAGTACGAGGCCCGCTGGGATTCCAAGGTGTCCACCTTCGGTGCCTACGCTTATGACGGGCTAATGCTCGCCGTTCGTGCCATTGAGGAAGCCGGCTCTACCGACCCCGAAGCCGTGCGTAACGCACTGGAAAACATCAAGGGTTACGTTGGGGTAACCGGTGAGTTCAACATGTCGCCGGACGATCACAATGGCCTTGACCCGGATTCCTTCCGCATTCTGGAAGTCCGGAACGGCGAATGGAAACTGATTAACTGATATCCCTTTCACCTGTCTCGCGGCTGGCGGCAATCCTTTCGGATAAGTCGCCAGTCGATGTTCGACCGGAACCACGGCTATGTTCGCAGAATTCTTACAGTACCTGTTTACCGGGATTACTATCGGTGCAACCTACGCCCTGATAGCCCTCGGTTTTACCCTGATATACAACGCCAGCCACGTCATTAACTTTGCCCAGGGTGAATTCCTGATGATTGGAGGCATGGCAACGGTTTCCCTGACCGCCATGGGAGTGCCCATGATCCTGGCGGCCGTCTTGGCCGTGATTCTGGCCGGTATTCTGGGGATTGCCCTTCAGCGCCTCGCGATTGCGCCGGCCAAACAGGCCGATGTGGTTACCCTGATTATTATCACCATTGGCGCATCCATCTTTATTCGCGGTATCGCACAGGTAATCTGGGGCAAGGAGTACCACGTGATGCAGAACTTCAGCACCGACCAGCCTATCCGGGTGTTTGGTGCGGTGCTGAACAGCCAGAGCCTGTGGGTTCTGGGTATTGGCGCGATCCTGGTGGTGGCTTTGGTGCTGTTCTTTACCAAAACACTGATTGGCAAAGCAATTCTGGCAACCTCCATGAACAAGGAGGCGGCGCGTCTGGTGGGTATCCGCACCCAGATGGTGCTCATGCTGGCATTCATGGTGTCTGCGTTGCTTGGCTCGGTAGCCGGTATTGTGGTAGCACCGATTACCTTCACTTCCTATGACATCGGGATCATCCTCGGACTGAAAGGCTTTGTTGCCGCAGCTATCGGTGGTCTTGGCAGCGGTGTGGGTGCTGTTGTCGGTGGCCTTGCCCTTGGCATTGTTGAAGCCATGGCAGCCGGTTACATTTCATCCGATTACAAGGACGCCGTCGCGTTTTCCATGATCCTGCTGGTACTCTTCTTCATGCCCCGGGGACTTTTCGGCGCCAAAGTAGTGGAGCGTGTCTGATGTTGAACCGGTTTATGCAGTCGCGCCTCCGGGGCCTGCTGGTCCTCGCGCTCATCCTGATTATCCTTCCGGCATTTCTGGGCAATCCGTTCCATTATGAGCTGGTCATCCAGATGGCCATCATTGCCGCCACCGTAATCGGCCTGAACCTATTGGTGGGCTTTGCCGGCCAGATCAGCCTCGGCCACGCCGGCTTCTTTGGCCTGGGTGCTTACTTCACGGGTATCGCAACCGGGACTTACGGCTGGTCTTCTGTCCCTGCGCTGGTGGTCGGTGCCATTGTAGTTGGCATCATTGCCTGGATTGTGGGTCGCCCGATCCTGCGTCTGAAGGGGCATTACCTGTCCATGGCAACCCTCGCGGTGGGTTTCATTATTGCCATTATTCTGAACAACGAGCGTGCCATCACCGGCGGTCCGGACGGCATGCCGGTTCCGGCCTTCGATCTCTTTGGCTGGGAGCTCAGTACCTTTGGTCAGTATTCGTTGTTTGGGCTTGAGATCTCGGGTGTCCAGGCCTGGTATATCCTGGCCAGCGTGGTGCTTCTGCTGGCGGTCTGGTTTGCCCAGAATCTGATCGAATCGCCCATTGGCCGGGCGTTACGCTCCGTGAAAGGCTCGGAAGTGGCTGCCAGTGTGGTGGGCGTTGACACTGCGAAGTACAAAAGCCTCGTATTCGTGATCTCCGCGATCTATGCCAGCGTCATGGGCGGCCTTTACGCCCATTTTCAGGGTTTTATCACCCCTGCGGTGGCAAGCTTCGAGTTCTCCATTCTCTTTATCACCATGGTCGTCCTTGGCGGTATGGGTTCCACGTTCGGTGTGATTCTGGGTGCCGTGGTATTGAAACTGTTACCGCAGGTTCTGGCGGATTTCCAGGAACTGGAAGCCGTGATGTTCGGCCTGATCCTGATGCTGACCATGATCTTCATGCCCAAGGGCCTGTTGCCCACCATCACCGCAGTCGTTTCCAAAAGAATGCGCAGGAAAGCGGGAGGTAAGGCATGACAGCACTGGTTGAAGTAAAGGGGCTGGATAAGGCCTTTGGTGGTGTTCATGCGGTGGAAGGTGTCAGTTTCGCCGTGGAGGCCGGGCAGGTCTATTCCGTGATTGGCCCGAACGGTGCCGGCAAGACTACATTGTTTAACCTGATTACCGGCCTCTATGTCCCCACGAAGGGTGAGATTCTGCTGAACGGCGAGAGTACCGCCAGGCTGGCACCGAACCAGCTTGCGGAGCGAGGCATGTGCCGGACCTTTCAGCAGATGCAGGTCTGTATGAACATGACCGCCATCGAAAATGTGATGCTCGGTCGCCACCTCCAACTCAAAAGCGGCCTGTTCACCACCTTGTTCCGGCTGCCATCACTGCGTCGCAATGAAGCCGCCGCCCGTAAGCGTGCCGCTGAGTTGATGGAATACGTGGGTTGCGGTGACTACCTGGATGCCGAAGCATCCGCCATGTCCTATGGCGCACTCAAGCGCCTGGAAATTGCCCGGGCCCTGGCCGCGGAACCCAGGGTCATTCTGCTGGATGAGCCGGCAGCAGGCCTCAACGCTGTCGAAACGGCGGCTCTGGAAGACCTGATCCGGAAAATTGCCGATCAGGGCACCACCGTGATGCTGGTTGAGCACGATATGAAACTGGTGATGGGGATATCCGACCGGTTGCTGGTGCTTAACTATGGTCGCGTTCTGGCCGAGGGTACGCCCGAGGAAATCCGTCAGAACCCGGACGTTATCGCCGCCTATCTGGGTGGCTGAGCAAGGAGACATTTCACATGAGCGAGCAACACACTGAAATGGCGCCTGCCCGGTCACGCAGTGAGCAGGCCGTGCGAATTATTGTTCAGGAACATCAGGCGCTGTGGCGGATCCTGGATCTGCTGGATCAGCTTCTGAGCGATATGAACGTCAACGACCAGCGGCCGGATGAGCGGCTGCTCAGGACGATCTTTGATTACATTCAGCACTTCTCCCGGCGGGTACACAGTACGCCCACGGACATCGAGCTCTACAAGCGGCTCAGTGAGAAGTCCCCCGAGACAGCGCCCCTGCTTGAGAAGCTGGCCAGGGGCTACGTGATTGGCCATGAAAAACTGCTGGAGTTGCGCAAGCTGCTGGCAGCGTGCGAAGAGGGCTGGCCGGAAGGTCGGGAGGAATTCAGTCATGCCCTGGCACGTTTCACTGAAGCCTTGCGCAAGCATATCCGCAAGGAAGAGGGCGTGGTTATTCCCCGGGCCCGGAAACTGCTGACCGAGCAGGACTGGCAACAGATCATCGAAGCGCGGGATGTGGAAAACGATCCCCTGTTTGGTGAGCGGGTGCGGGAAGAGTTCCGGGAGCTGCGTCACCAGATTGTCAGCTATACCCCGGAAAAGTTCGGGGGGCTGGGCCTCAAACACGCCGACCGGGTGTCTGCGCCTCATGCAAAGCAGGAAATGCTGTCCATCAAGGGGCTGGTGACATCTTATGGCCAGATCGAGGTGCTGCATGATGTGGATATCCACATCAACAGTGGCGAGATCGTGTCGCTTGTCGGTGCCAATGGTGCCGGCAAATCGACCCTGCTGATGACCATCTCCGGGTTACAGCCTGCCGACCGGGGCGCTATAACCTTTGAGGGCAAGGACCTGGCGAAGATCCCTGCTGATCAGCGTGTGGCCGATGGCATTGTGCAGGTGCCTGAGGGCAGGCAGGTGTTCAAGGACCTCAGTGTCCACGACAACCTGCTGCTGGGTGCCTACACCCGGGGCAGGACACCCGAGGCGATGGACGATCTGGAGCGCATGTACACCAAGTTCCCCATCCTTCGCCAGAAGCGCCATAACCTGGCGGGTGAGCTCTCCGGTGGCCAGCAGCAGATGCTGGCGATGGGCCGGGCCCTGATGGCCAAGCCAAGGCTGCTGCTTCTGGACGAGCCCAGCATGGGCCTGGCGCCGTTGATCATCGAAGAGATCTTTAACATCGTAAATGAGCTGAAGGAAGAGGGCATTACCATCTTCCTGGTCGAGCAGAATGCCTCACAGGCGCTGGCACTGGCTGACCGTGGCTATGTGCTTGAAACCGGAAAAGTAGTGATTGAAGGCACTGGCCGGGAACTGCTCAGCAACGAGAAGGTGCGTGAGGCCTACCTGGGGATGTAATCGCCCTGTTTTTTCACGGCACCAATAAAAGGGGACAAATTTATTTTTTGCATATTTTTTTGCGTTGCCTGATTAATTAATCGGGTCGCGCCGGCGAGCTGACGCAGACAAAAGCCACGAAACCCTGCAGATACAGGGCTGGGCATGTACCAAGGCCATTTTCAAAGAGCATCGAAAACAGCTGAACCATTCACCTGTTTTATCGCCATGTTAATAGCAACGAGGGATAGGCCACGACGTGTTAGAGTTCATCATATAAAACTGATCAATAAGTGATTTAATATTTAAAACCAACAATTCAATAGAAAATTTAATATCCTGTTCGTTATAGAGGGCGTTATTCTGACTAGGCCTATTTACCAATCCAGCTCCAGGCATACCAGCTAATCGCCCCGCTCGCTCAACCAAACGGCTAATACCGTAGATCCTAGACAGGATACGCCCAAATATGACCATTTCAGCTTGCGAGTAGCGTTCAATACTGTCGCCTATTTTCTCCTTCAAAGGAGGTAAATATTTTAAAGATTGCTCCATGTATTTATCGGTTTTTGCGAATTCATAAAACGATTTAAATTCATTATCAATCATTTTTTGCTTAACAAGATTTGCTAAGTGTTGGCACAACAAATCATTGTTACCATCAAATAGAGTGTAAACTCTAGAATCTAATAATGCGTATGCTGCAATATTATTTTTAGTCCCAATTCGGTATCCATCTCCTCCACAAAGTTGTTGATAATCTATCGCCGACTCCAGCATAAGTTCAGTAGAAAGCACCTTTGTCGCCAATGAGGCAAACATACTTTTATCTATATCAGCTCGATAGTCCTCATTAATTAAAAGATGATAGTAGAGTGAATTACATATAACATAGTTTCCTTTTATTGTTGATAGTTTATATTTTACATAATCTATATCGTACAACGTCCCCTGTCCTATTCTTCGTCCTTCAGTATGCGCTTTTGCCTCAATTAATAATCTTCTCAAGAATCCACTTGACATAGCAGCTTTACTAAACCGAGAGGCACATAAAATCTCTGCTGCATCAAACAGATTATCTCGGTACTTGCAAAGTCTTCGATGGCCCGGAATATAGGCATCAATATCATTCAATCCATAACCTAAATTTTTTAAACCTAAGCTATCATATATCTCTTTTGTAATAAATCCACCATCAGATCTTTTGTGAACAAAATAGGAAAATTCTTTTTTATCAGGTTTTTTAGCACAAATGATCCACCAATCAGCTTGGGCGCTAAAAGCTTGCCAGTGTTTCATACCACGAACTCGATAGCCTTCCTTTTCTTCGCTATATGTTGTTTCCATTCGTGCCAGATTTGATCCACATGTAGGCTCAGTAAACGCGAGTCCTCCGATAACAGGGTTCTGTAAGAAATCTTCAAACACCTCATCCTGAACCTGCTGTGTACCACTCAAACTAACATTTCTTAGAAACAGCACAGTCACAATCATCGTATACATTCCCAGCGGTAAGTTATATTCTGATAACATTTCGATGATTTCACATATTTCCTTATGGCTCTCACGCCCTCCATGTCGCTTTGGAATTGCTGGAAGGCATACACCTGATTTCAGCAACTTTCCCCAATTTTCTTTTGAAAGAGGCTTTTGAGGTAATATTTTACTATCGAATTGTTCAAATATTTCCTGTATATTTTCTAGAAATTTATCCGTGTCAATTTCAGTTATATCTGCTGTGGACTCAATCATCATTATTTCTCCAATTTATTTTGAAAAATGGTGAAAGTTGTAATTTTTTGGCTTTACTGATTTCCCGTGTAACATTGTTTGAGAAATCGAAATGAACCATGGTGCAGGTTCCAGTCGCTATTACCTCTCCAAGCTGGCGCGCTTCTTGTGTAATCGTAATTGATGACCTTCCAATTTTGTCTATTTCTGTATCAATAATTACCTCATGAGAAGCTCGTATTTGATGTAGAAAGTCAATTTCATATCGTCGTAAAATAAGCGACAAATCAGACATATTTTCTGTACTACTGAAATATCGAAAGATTGGTGACCTGCCTTCTTCAAACCACACAGGTACTGCTGAATTGGTGACGTGCCCAAGGACGTCAACTTCCGAAAACCGTGGTGAGATAGATATGCGCATAAGATACCTTTTTTGTTAAATAAATTCGTACATCAAGATAATTGGAAATAAATCTGTGCTACTAACAGTTCTTATACATTTCCCTCTCTCAATCTCCTATCCGCTTTGATGGCACGTCGAGCAGCAGCGGGGGTGCGAACTAACCAAGGTAGAATCGCCGCGACTCCCAATAAAGCTGTGCCTAGCCACAATGAGCTGTTCAGCCCATAGTGGTCTGACAATGCCCCGGCAGCATAAGGGCCAATCGTCTGCCCGATTGCGAAAGAAAGATTGAATAGTGCCATCGCTTGAGCAAACCGGGAGGCCGCCAGGTTCTGTCGCAACAAGACGGCAATGGCAGCAGGAGCAATAAATACGCTCACTCCAAAAACGACTGACGAAGTGAGCACACTGATATGACCACCAATCAATGGAATCAATGTACCGAGTAGTGTTACCCCACAACTGATCGATAAGATCTGAGCACCCGGCAGGCGGCTTAATGGGCGCTGCCATAGAAAAGCCGATACCAGAATTGCAACACCCAGTAGTGTCCAGGCAGCAGTGCCAAACTGCCAAGACAAGCCTTGCCCACGTATCCAGGCAAAGATGAACGTCATGTAGATGATGTAGCTGGTAGCGAAGAAGAAGTAAGCCACCAAGCAGACACCAAGATGAGCCAAAGGTAGAGGCTCCGTCATATTTTCTGTCACCGTCACCGTCTTGGTTACAGCAGCCTCGTCGGTACACTGCGCCAATCGTAATGGCCATATGGCAGCAAGGGCGCCCGCCACGCCCAATGCCAACCATGCAGTAGGCCATGCACTGTTACCGATTATCGCCAGTAACGGATTAACCAAAAAACCCGACAAGACAATGCCGATGCCAGCACCACCAAAGAACAGCCCTGTGGCGGCACCACGTTGTCGCGCTGCGTGCCGGTAGTAAAACAGCACTAATGCAATACCACAGGCGGACACCCAAGCCGCGCCAATACCATTAAGAATACGCTGTGTACTCAGCCAGCCAATATTCGCGCTCAGGCCCGTGACCGCTAGTGTCAAAAAACACAACCACAGCCCCACCACGAACAGAAGTCGGGCACTAAACCGACGTAACAGCAGATATCCGGAAGCTGCCCCCAATACATAGCCAAGTGCGTTGGCACTATTGAGCCAGCCGGCTTGGGCGTAGCTCCAATGCAAGTCAGCCGACATTCCCGGCAACAGTAAGGCATAAGCAAAACGCCCCAATCCATTGGCCAGTGCCATCGACAGGCCAAAACCGAAGGCCGGCCAAAGGGATAAACGCGGAGTGTAGTGTGATCCCGTGATCGAACAAGCCGGTGTGGAGCTCATACGGGATTCCTTCAAAGCGACTATAGAGTTGGTATTAGAGCTGATATTGTGCAAACTCCGAAGTGTCTAAAGAGACAAAAAACAATCCGGAATAGACATGTCAAAATTTACGATTGCGGTATTGGACGGAACACTCGCTGCGAGCGTCGGTGGGTCATTGGACGTACTCGACTTCGCCAACCGCGCCGCCACCTATCTGAACAAGGCTCCATTGCATTGGCGAGTGGTTGGCAATGGCCATCACGTACACTTGAGCAATGGACTCACACTTCAAGTGGAATCGCTAATCCCATCAATGGATCTGGGGCAAGACATACTGATCATCCCCAGCTTGGGGCTTGACGGCATCGCGGGAGAGGATGGATATTCACCTTGCGGGCTCAACGCTCGTTATACCGCCTCCACCGCACTACAGCGGCTGGCGATGCCCGACGTACGAAAGCTGATACAGCTCGTCCGTACGCATTACGACCGAGGCGGGAGTATTTGCGCCAGTTGCTCCGGAGTGTTGGTGCTGGCTGACGCGGGGATACTCGCGGGCCACCGCGTGACCACGCATTGGGCGCTGGCGCGCCTGTTCCGGCAACGCTATCCCGAGATCCAGCTCGAACCTGCCAGTATGGTGGTGGAGGACGGACGCATCACGACCGCAGGTGCGGCAATGGCACAAGTCGACCTGATGTTGCATGTGTTACGCATAACCATCGGCCGGGAAGTGGCCGAGTCAGTCATGCGCTATCTTCTGGTCGATAGCCGGACGACTCAGGCACGGTACATGGTTTGGCAGCAGCTGGATCGTGCCGATGATGATACCGTGAACCGCTTCGAAGCATTGATAGAATCCAGCTTACCCGATGCGGTTACGATAAAAGAGGCAGCACACCGCCTCAACATGACGGGAAAAACGTTGGCCCGGAGAATTGCTGCGGCTACAGGTTGCTCGCCGCGCGTCCTGATTCAAACCGTCCGGATGCGTCACGCCCAGCGCCTTCTGGAGATGACCGATTTACCCGTGGATGAGATTGCGGAACGAGTGGGTTATGCTAACGCTACCGCGCTACGCAAGCTGACGCTAAAAATGACGGGACTACCTCCGGCGTTGTTGCGTAATCGCCATTGAGGGTTAAAAACGTATAGCTACCGTAAAAACTCACCGACCCACAAAAATTCGGAAAACCGGGACAGGTCGCAAGACCCGTCCCTCTTTTATTTGCCTGTGACCTTCTCCCTGGGGTCCAAGACCGGGAGAAGGTCCGGGCAGCCCGGTGTTACCCGGGCTTTTTGGCAACCAGTGTCAGGATGTCGTAGCTCGCAACCATTTCGTCATTCTGGTTGTGAACCTGAACATCCCAGACCACCACACCCTGGGGGTGTCCGTCCGGTGATGTCCGGCCCTGATCGATCTTGCGCTTGCAGGTCAGCCGCGCCCGGATGGTGTCGCCCGGGGCAACCGGCTCGATAAAGCGCAGGGTGTCCAGGCCGTAGTTCGCCAGGACCGGACCTTCGCCCGGATAGACGAACAGGCCCGCTGCCGCGGAAAGCACAAAATAGCCGTGGGCAATGCGCTTGCCGAACTGGGAGTCCCGCGCCGCGATTTCATCAAAGTGCATGTAGAAGTGATCGCCGGACAGGCAGCCGAAGTTGACGATGTCCGCCTCGGTGACCGTGCGCCGGTGAGTTAGCAGCGACTCGTTGATCTGCAGGTCTTCAAAGTGACGACGGAATGGGTGCACTTCGGTTTCGATCAGATCCGCACCACGCACGTATTCGCGGGTGACTGCTGCCAACATGGTCGGGGAGCCCTGAATCGCGGTTCTTTGCAGGTAATGATGTACCGCGCGGATGCCGCCCAGCTCTTCACCACCGCCGGCGCGGCCCGGGCCACCATGCTTGAGCATGGGCAGCGGCGAACCGTGGCCTGTGGATTCCTTTGAAGCCTCGGCGTTGAGCAGGTGCAGACGCCCGTGGTAGGCGGCGAGCAGGGGTACGATCTTGCCGGCAATGGCGGGGTCGCGGGTGGTCAGGGTGGTGACCAGTGAGCCCCGACCCTTCGAGCACAGGTCAACGGCATCCTCGATAGTGTCGTAGGGAATTACGGTGGCTACCGGGCCGAAGGCTTCGATGTCGTGGGCACCACAGCCGTTTTCCGGGTTCCGGCACAGCAGCAGGTGTGGCTCGATGAAGGCGCCTTTCTCAGTGCCATCGCCGGTTGGCCTGAAGCTGCCGTCGCCACCGATGACCCGTTCGCTGGTTTTCAGCAGTTCCTGGATGTTGGCTTTGACGTCTTCCAACTGGTCGATGGAGGCCAGGGCGCCCATGCGAACGCCTTCCACGCAAGGGTCGCCCACGGTGACTTTCGATAACCGCTCTTTCAGCTTCCCGCAGACAGCGTCCACCTGATCTTTCGGCACCAGAATCCGGCGTATAGCGGTACACTTCTGACCGGCCTTCGCCGTCATCTCGCGGCCCACTTCCTTCACGAAGATATCGAACTCTTCGTGCTCGGGGGTCACGTCTGGCGCCAGAATGGCACTGTTCAGTGAGTCGGCCTCGGCATTGAACGGAATCGAACGGTTGATGATGTTCGGATGATTCTTGAGTTTGCGAGCTGTTGCTGCCGAGCCGGTGAAGGTAACCACGTCCTGCTCTTCAAGATGGTCGAACAGGTCGCCGGTGCTGCCAATGATCAGCTGCAGGCTGCCTTCAGGAAGCGCGCCGGATTCCTGCATCAGGCGAACGGCCAGTTCGGTCACGTAGCAGGTAGAGGTGGCCGGCTTTACAATGGACGGCATGCCCGCCAGGAAGGTGGGTGCGAATTTCTCCAGCATGCCCCACACCGGAAAGTTGTAGGCATCAATATGCACAGCCACGCCGCCCCGGGGTACCAGGATGTGGGTACCGGCAAAGTGGTTGTTCTTGCCAAGTGGCGTCACCGGGCCTTCGTGCACTACGTTGCCGGACGGCAGTTCT
>PAKW01000108.1 GCA_002707215.1 Halomonas sp. | reverse complement strand
TTGGGTGTGGCCTATTAAAAGGTTTTTGGAGATTTTTAAGATGAAATGCCACTCTCGTAAATATTTTTTGAAACAGAGTCCGCTCAGGTGGGCTCTTTAGTTTTTTTCCACAATGAATACACTTTTCTTCTTGGTTATACGTGCCGTATGGATTGCCGGCTATATCCATAAAAAACACTGACATGAAATTCGTGCGCGCATCTGTTTCACCTACAAACGTTACTTTATTAGTAGTTAATAATGGAAACAGGCTAATTAATTCATTTTCATCAAAACTGTTCACATGGCCCCAAGGAGGGCCCTTTCCCCCACAAGAGGAACATGTTGTACGTCCGATTCGAATATCTTGCTTATATGGAACTCCGATAAGCAAGAATTCTCTTGTTACACGGCTTAATTCGGAAGCTGCTTTTTCAAGTAGATGAGGAGGTATGTGTTCAAGCACTTCAGCACAAAACACCAGGTCAAAGGTATTGTCATCGAAGTCTAAATTTGTGATGTCTCCCTGAACACAGGTGATTCTGCTACTCGATATGTTTGGCTTCAATAGATCCAGCGCAGTTACTTTATCGAAAAATTCAGTCAGCAATATGGAAAAATGACCGTCTCTTGCACCAATATCAAGCGCGCTTTTTCCGTCGCCAGAGATACGCGTAATATGCTGCATTAAATCCTCAGTTCTTTGTTGCTCTGAATCGTTTTTCCTATATTCTGATAGGTCCATTGATATATCCTTGGTTTTACGAGGCACCTGGTCGCTAAGGGCTTTGCGCCCCTTCGCCCCATAAGAACTGTACGTGATAGTTTCCCATCATGCAGCTCAAGCCCTTTGAAAGCCCTGCAGGCGACCCACCTATTCATACCCCCAGACTCAAACCGGCCCTGCTGATACATGCGTTCCAGTTTGGATGCATTGGCTTCAGCGTTATGGTAACTGCCCTTCATGATCAGCGATAGTTCGCTGCTGCATTGCTCTTCCGAAATGGCCCTGGCCACGTTGGCCGTGAGGCATTTGTCGACTTGTTGTTGATAGGTCTGGGTGTTGTTGCGGTTATTGCCTGTGCCATCGAAAAAGAGGCCAGCTTCTACCCGGACTTTGGGACGATCCTCTTCTTCGGACGAATCAACCGGTGACTCGTCCTGCAAGCCTTTGTCAATCAATGCGCCTTTCTGGGCGGCTTTGCGAACAAACTCCTGCGGATCTTTGTCCAGCAACTTTTTGGCGGCAGGGGTAAGCTGGCCTTTGTCATCCAATGCTCCGGCCATGGCGAAGTCCACAATCGGTGCGGTGTTGGTGGCGACACCCACAGTAAATCCGTATGCCCAATTAAAAAAGCCCCTGGGGTGAGGGGCAAAAGGTTCGCGTCCAGAACAACGGAGCAAACCGGAAAAGGGATGTTCAGCATGAACTTCTGTAACCTTAGGGTTAATTTCTAGAATAATCAGCCTAAAATGACGACTTTGTGACAAAATGCCCGCAGGGTGCCTGAAATGACAACTGCCGAACTGAATTATGCCGACGGTGAACTGACCCTGAGCCGGCCTGGTACCGACGACCCGACGCTGCGGGCCTGGGACGCGGCAGACGAGCTTCTGCTTGAAGAGGGTCTCAACGCTGCCAGTGGTGTTACTAAGCCCAGAGTCCTGATCGTGGATGATCAATATGGCGCCTTGTCACTCGGGCTTTCCGGCCTGTCACCGGTGATCGTTGCTGACAGCGCGACCCTGTTCGCAGCCCTGGACGAGAATGCTTCACTCAACCCTTCCCTGATCGCACCAAGCCAGGTGCGCAGTTGGATCAACCCGCCTGAAGGACCGTTCGATCTTGTGGTTATGCGAATTCCGCGGCAGGCGGACTATCTTGGCTGGCTGCTGCGCTGGCTCAATGGCGTAGTGGCAGAATCCGGTGTCCTGCTGGCTGGAGGCATGATCAAGCACCTTCCGGCCAGAAGTGTTGATGTCTTTGCTGAAACCGTGAACACCGAGAAGGTACTGTCGGCACGAAAGAAGGCCCGGGTCATTCGTTGCAGGAAGGGGAGTAAGCTTCCTGGAGATTGGCCGGGGACCTGGAAAGGTTATCTGTTAACTGGGCAGAGCGATCATAAGGTTGAGGCGTTACCCGCGGTGTTTGCAAGGGAAAAGCTGGATATCGGTACCCGGCTGCTCCTGCCCTGCGTGGCGGAGGCGGTGAGAAAAGCCGAACCCGGTGCACGGGTTCTCGATCTCGCCTGTGGCAACGGTGTGCTTGGCATGACGGCGCTGGCAGGGCGGCAGGATCTGCAGGTGTGCTTCAGCGACGTATCGAGCCAGGCGGTGCTCAGTGCCAGCCGCAATGTCGAACGGGCGTTCCCGGAAGCGGAGGTGGCCTTTGTGCACGCCGACGGTATTGAATCCGGACAGGGAAGATTTGATCTCATACTCCTGAATCCGCCGTTTCACGAAGGCGGCGTGGTTGGCAATCATATTTCCCTGCGTCTGTTCGGGCAGGCCGCCCGACACCTGTCGCCGGGCGGCAGGTTGTTGATGGTCGGAAATCGCCATCTGGGTTATCACCGTAGCCTGCGCCGGCATTTCTCATCTATACATCAACTGGATGCCAGCCCCAAGTTCGTGGTCTTCCAGGCTGGCAATCGCTGACAGACCAGGCTGGTTAAAGGGCGGGTGCCGGACTGGCATAGCCCAGTCTTGCCAGGGTATCCACGATGGTCTGGGTCTGGCTGTCTATTTCAATATTCACCCGCTGGCCTTCCTGAACCGAGGCAAAGGTGGTCGCCCTGAGGGTTTCCGGAATCAGGTGGACACTGAACCGGTTGCCCCGGACTTCGCCAATGGTCAGGCTGGCGCCGTTAATGGCCATGTAGCCCTTGGGGAAAAGATAGCGAGCCCACTCATCAGGCACTTCAAACCACAGGGTGACATTGTTCTCCGGGCGCAGGATTTCCACGATCTTTGCGGTGGTATGAATGTGGCCGGACAGCAGGTGCCCGCCAATCTCATCCCCGATGCGGGCGGCGCGTTCGAAATTTACCAGGTCCCCGGCTTTCAGGTGCCCGAGTGTGGTCAGCGTCAGGGTTTCCTGCATGGCGTCGAAGCAGAGTGCGCTGCCGTCGTGGCGCGTTACGGTCAGGCAGGTGCCATTGATGGCCACGGAAGCTCCGATAGAGACACCGTCGAGTTTATCCTCCGGGAAACGGACAACGAAGGTGCTAAGACCGGGTTTGGCAGTGACCTCTTCAATGGTTGCGATCCCCTGAACAATGCCTGTGAACATAGCCTGGCCTCATAAAATGGAGTGCGGCTGCCGGTTTGGCAGGAGCGCACAGGATAGCGAGCGGACCGCCCGATGCCAAGGTGGCGGTAAGGGATTCAAGAATCCGGTTTGATGGTCGTTACCTGTTAAAACCGTCTCTAATCCGGACAACCTGTCATGGCCGAAGACCAGAGCAAAGCCACGCAAGCTGATGCGCCCGCCCAGGCTCCTGTGCTGCGGCCTGGACGGGCCGCCGACCCTGTGCCCGCGGATGCCCGGCCTTCGGTCTCGGCGTCTGCCCTGGCCGGAACGGTGGCCATCACAAAGCCCGGGCAGGGTTCAGCCGCAGCCGTTGCATCCGATGCCAGGGCCGGGGCTGGTGAGAGTGAGAGTGAGAGTGATGATAAAACCAATGGACGTGCGGAGCGGGTGACGGCGGAGTCCAGGCAGCGCAAACTGAGGCAGATGCTGCGGCAGTGCGACCGTGTCCTGTTGATGGATTTCGACCTGCTGGCGATGAATGACTGGCCCGACAACTATACTTTGGCCGGGGCGCGCCGAAACCGGGACCTGTGGCTTTTCAGTGCGCTGCTTGCCGCAGTCGTGTTTCTCGGCGGCTTGGCCGGGCTTGTGCCGGCCTGGGTCGCGGGTGGTGGTTTCGGGGCCTTCGTGATGATCCTGCTGCACGGAGTGCCCGCTGTTCGCCGAATCTACACGTCGAAACCTTCCTACCTGGATCTCCTCGTCACCCGACAGCGGATGCTCCGGGAGGCGAAGCGACATGCAGAGCACCTGGAAGGCGCCAGCGGGCTGATATGGCAGTGTGCGCAGATGTCCGACTTTAATCCGGCCCTCAGGAATTCGCGTTTCAGTTATTTGCTGAGGCTGTCTGAAAGCCGCGTTCTCCCCCGTCAGCTTACCCGACGGGAGCATGTGCGCCTGTATCTGATATACCTGCTGGAGGCGGAGAAGGCCTACAGCAGGGTTCAGGAGGCATTTTTTGAGGGCAATCAGAATGCCATTGACCATGGCTGGCAGGATGTTGTGGCGGAGCCTGTGCCCAGAACTTGACATAACTGCGCTTCAAACGTATGTTTCAAACAGACGTTTGCTAGAGGCATTGAAAACAAAATGGCGCAGTCTGATACCGTTGACCGGATTCTCGATGCAGCCGAAGAGCTGTTCGCCGACCGGGGTTTTTCAGAAACCTCGCTTCGCATGATTACCAGCAAGGCTAAAGTAAATCTGGCCGCTGTCAATTATCACTTTGGTTCAAAAAACGCTCTGATCCATGCTGTTTTCGCGCGTTTTCTGACGCCGTTTTCCGCAACTCTTGAAAGCGCGTTCGACGAGCTTGAGGAGCGTTGTGAGGGCAAACCACCAACACTGAACCAGACACTCTGGGCCCTGACGGAAAGCGCGGTGCGGATGCCTCAGCGCAACGAGCAGGGTATTTCCATCTTCATGCGCCTGCTGGGCCTCGCCTACACCCAGTCCCAGGGCCACCTCCGGAAGTTTCTGGAGCAGGAATACAGCGAGCCGTTCGGCCGTTTCATGCGTCTTCTGAAGGAAGCAACGCCGCAGTTGTCTTCGGTTGATCGGTACTGGCGCATTCAGTTCATGCTCGGAGCAACCGCGTTCACCATGTCCAGCAGTGACGCCCTGCGCGATATCCTGAAGAACAAGCTGGGTGTCGAAACCACCGTTCAGGAAATTGCCGCCCGGCTGGTGCCCTTCCTGGCCGCCGGAATGCAGGCAGAAGACGCGATGCTGATTCCCTCGCCTGGCAGCAAGGTCTCGGTTGCCTGAGCTCCTGCCTCTCGGTTAGGCTTTCCTTCTGAACCCGCAAGGAGTCTGGCCAGTGCGGATTTATTCCACTGCAGCGCAAATCGATATTGATCTGACCCTCCAGTTCCTCAGGCTTGTCACCGTAGATGGGCAGGTTCTTGCCTCCTATCCGGTATCCACGGCACTGAACGGCCCGGGGGAGCAGGACGGCAGCGGCTGCACCCCGCGGGGTAAGCACTATATCCGTGCCCGTATTGGTGCCGGGCTTCCAGCCGGGACGGTGTTCCGTGGCCGGCGCCCGACCGGCGAGATCTACAGTCCCGGGCTTACCCGGGAACATCCCGGTCGCGACTGGATTCTGACCCGGATTCTCTGGCTGTGTGGCTGTGAATGGGGAAAAAACCGGGGCCCGGGTGTCGATACTTTCCGTCGCTTCATATACATTCACGGCACACCGGACAGCGAGCCCATGGGCGTGCCGCTGTCCCATGGCTGTGTCCGGATGCGGAACGCTCATATTCTTGAACTGTTCGAACGTGTTGACCCAGGTGCAGTCGTTTACATCCATTAAACCTTTTTTGTCAGAGAGAATCGATGATCGGGGATTTCAAGGCCATCGTGAACGGCTGGATCGAGAATTTCGGGCTGCTCTCGGAAAGCTGGCGTGTTGGTATTGTTGTGTTCGCGCTGGTATTCGGGACAGCGGCGGTGGCCTATGCCGCCAGCCATATTGTCGGTGCGCTGGAGCGAAAATTCAGTAAAACCAGTAACCTTTGGGACGACGCGCTGCTTCATGCCGCGCGCAAGCCTGTCGTCGCGTTTGTCTGGATACAGGGCGTATACTGGGCAGCCGAAGTGGCTCACCGGTATTCGCAGGCCGAAATCTTCACCGCCAACGACTCATTGCTCCAGTTGGGTTTTGTGTTCGTGCTGGTCTGGGCGGTGTTGCGGCTGATCAAGCAAGGCGAAGGGATTCTCGCGTCTCCCCTGAAAATGAAGCAGCCCATGGACTACACCACCGTGAATGCGGTGAGCAAGTTATCCAGGGCTGTGGTCATAATTACCGCCGTGCTGATTGCTATGCAGTCTCTGGGGTACAGTATTTCCGGGGTGCTGGCGTTCGGCGGCGTTGGCGGTATTGCCGTTGGTTTCGCCGCCAAGGATTTGCTGGCCAATTTCTTCGGCGGTTTCATCATTCACCTGGACCGCCCGTTCAAGGTGGGGGACTGGGTGCGTTCGCCGGACAGCAACATTGAAGGTACGGTTGAGCATATTGGCTGGCGGCTGACGACCATCCGGACCTTCGACAAACGTCCGTTGTATGTGCCGAACGCAACCTTTACCACCATTGCGGTCGAGAACCCCTCGCGGATGACCAACCGCAGGATATCGGAAACCATTGGTATCCGGTACGCCGATGTCAGCCTGATGCCCACCATCGTTGCCGATATCAGGGCCATGCTGGAGCAGCATGACGATATTGACAGCAAGCAGACATTGATCGTCAATTTCCTCGCGTTCAATGCATCATCCCTGGATATCATGGTTTATACCTTCACCAAGACAACCCAGTGGGTTCGTTTTCAGGAAGTGAAGCAGGATGTGTTGCTGAAAATCAGCGACATCATTGAGGGCCATGGTGCCGAGGTGGCGTTCCCGACAAGGACACTGCATCTTCCGGACGGTGTTCGGCTAACCGGGTCGCAGACCGATGAGTCCCGCGACCAGGGCTCCCGTTCATCGTCCGTAAAAAGTGCGGAGAAATCACAGCAGCGCCAGGCAGCGGGTGATGCAGGGGATTCAGGAGATTCAGAATGACGTCACCGGAGACTGTTCATCCCGTCGGCATTATCGGTGGCACCGGGCTGACCACCTTGTCGGGCCTGGAAATTACCGGAGAGAAGGAGGTCGGGACACCCTGGGGTACGCCATCCGCGCCACTGGTTGAAGGGCGACTGGGCGACCAGCCGGTCATATTCCTGTCCCGCCATGGCAATCCGCACCGCATTTCGCCTCATCAGGTGAATTACCGGGCCAATCTGCGGGCCTTGTACGATGCCGGCGCCAGAACGGTGATCGGTGTCAACGCCGTGGGTGGGATTCACAAGGACATGGGGCCTGCTCAGGTGGTCATTCCCGATCAGATTATTGACTATACCTGGGGTCGTGCCAGTACCTTTTTCGAGGGCGATCTGGCGTCAGTGACCCACATTGATTTCACCTGGCCCTACGATGAGCGTGCCCGTCAGGTCCTGATTGATGTCGCCGGTGCTGAAGAGGTGCCGTTCTCGGGTTTCGGGGTTTACGGTGCAACCCAGGGTCCGAGGCTGGAAACGGCGGCGGAGATCATCCGCATGGAGCGGGACGGCTGCGATCTGGTGGGTATGACAGGCATGCCGGAAGCGGTGCTGGCAGCCGAACTGGGGATGCGCTATGTCTGTCTCGGGCTGGTGGTGAACTGGGCCGCTGGCAAATCCGACCACATCATTACCATGGCGGAGATTGAAGAGGCCATTGAGCGGGGGATGTCCGGGGTCAGGCGGATCCTCGAGAGCTCAGTGGCCGGTCTCGGTGCGCTTACTCCGTTGCCTCAACCTTCTTGAAGAACACCAGGACGCCGATGGTGGGGGAGTCCAGGAAGTGGACTTCCTCGCTCCGCATCCGGCGGGTTTCCCGAATCCAGGTGAGCAGTTCCAGGGGCGCAGGCTCAGTCCTCAGGGCTTGCGGTTGAACGGCCGGATCGCCGGCTGAGGGCACGCCCGGGTGCTCGCCTCCGGGCGAGGGCGCCTCTGCCGTGGATGCATCCGGGGTTTCTCCGGCTGCGGGTCCATCAATCGCCAGCCGGGTATCTTCCGCAGGCTGCCAGTGGTTCAGGTGAACACCCACATGAAGGTAGCGCCGGCGGTCGATGGTGATGTGGCCTTCCACCTCCCGGGTTCCCGCGCCTTCAATCCAGTCTCCTGCCTCAACCCTCAGAGGGGTGCCTTCATAATCCGGCGGAAAGGCTTCGTACCAGCCGGCGCTGACCAGTACCCGGTATCTGCCGCTGCGCTCCAGCCGTTGGGCTGCGTTTGCAAGATACAGCTCATTTCCGGGTACCAGGTTCAGGGTGGTTTCCGTTGATCCGTCCTGAAGCATTGACCATAATACCTGGTCGGTTTCGACGGGGGGCTCCACGGCACGGCCCGACATTTTTTCATTCACCGCTTCAGGCTCGACAATCCGCTCAAGAATCACGAATTCTGCACGGTAATAGTCCTCCGGAATCGGTTTGCCCGGTTCCAGTGGCAAACCGGTGCGCTCGGGTTGCTGGGCCGTTCCCGTGACTGGAACAGTCAGCAGGAGCGCTGCCAGAATGGCCCGTGTTGCGTATCGGCACCGGCGAATTCCATCAATCTCCAAGGGTCGTACTCCACATGTTGGTCGGGCGTTCATGAGCCGGATGCGTTGCGTTTTGTTGGCCCCAGTTCGCCAAGCATCCGGGAAATGCCGTCGAGTTTACCACCGGTTGTGGCATCCTTCAGCCGGAAACGGAAGCTGTTGGCCCCTTCAAGCCGGTACTGGTCCGGCCCGGATTGCACTTTTTTAACCAGAACCAGGGGGTCTACCGGTGTCGAGCTGCCGAATTCCAGGCGCGCCCATTCCTTGCCGGCATCGACTTTCACGATCCCCAGGGCCTCTGCCTCGAGCCGAAGCCCGGTCTGGCGGATCAGGTTTTTGGCCGGTTCCGGTAATAATCCGAACCGGTCAATCATCTCAACCTGAAGTTCTTTTAATGCTTCGTTGTTATCCACGCTGGCAATTCGCTTGTACAGCATCAGCCGGTTATGGACGTCCGGCAGGTAATCCTCCGGAATCAGGGCAGGAATACGCAGGTTCATTTCGGTGCCGTGGCTCAAGGGCAGATCGGCATTTGGCGTCCGGCCCTCGCGGATGGCCTTGACGGCCTCATCCAGCAGTTGCATGTACAGCGTAAAGCCGATGCTTTCGATCTGGCCGCTCTGTTCCTCACCGAGCAACTCGCCAGCGCCCCGGATTTCCAGGTCGTGGGTTGCCAGCATGAAACCGGCACCCAGATCCTGTGCTTCCGAGATGGCCTCCAGGCGCTTTTTGGCGTCCGCCGTGATGGATTTCGGTGGCGGCGTCAGCAGGTAGGCATAGGCCTGGTGGTGCGAGCGACCCACGCGGCCACGCAACTGATGCAGCTGCGCCAGGCCGAACTTGTCGGCCCGCTCAATGATAATGGTGTTGGCGCTGGGAATGTCGATGCCGGTTTCGACAATGGTGGTGCACACCAGCACATTGAAGCGCTTATGGTAGAAATCCGACATGATCTGTTCCAGGTCCCGTTCCCGCATCTGGCCATGGGCCACACCCACACGGGCCTCGGGAATCAGCGACCGGAGGTCCTGAGCGGTTTTTTCTATGGTCGCCACATCGTTATGGAGGAAGTACGCCTGACCGCCCCGGAGAATTTCCCGGAGGATGGCTTCCTTGACCATGGGGTTGTCCCGCTGGCGTACAAAGGTCTTCACTGACAGACGCCGGGCCGGCGGTGTGGCGATGATCGACAGATCCCTCAGGTGTCCCATGGCCATGTTCAGTGTACGCGGAATCGGCGTCGCAGTAAGGGTGAGCATGTCGACTTCCGCGCGCAGGGCCTTGAGTTTTTCCTTTTGCTGCACGCCAAAACGATGTTCTTCGTCGATGATCACCAGCCCGAGGTTTTTGAACCGGATATCGCCCTGAAGGAGTTTGTGGGTTCCAATCACGATGTCGGCCTTGCCATTTTCAATGGCTTCCATGGCCTTGCTGGTCTGGCCGGCCGAGCGGAAACGGCTGAGCAACTCCACCTGTACGGCGGTGTCTGAGAACCGGTCCCGGAACGACTCGTAGTGTTGCTGTGCCAGCAGGGTGGTCGGCACCAGGACAGCCACCTGTTTGCCGGACCAGGTCGCCATAAAAGCGGCCCGCATGGCCACTTCGGTTTTGCCAAAGCCGACGTCACCACAGACGAGGCGGTCCATGGGGCGCTCGCTGGTCATGTCTTCAATAACAGACTGAATGGCGGCCTGCTGGTCCGGGGTCTCCTCGAAGGGGAAGCCGGCGGCAAAGGCCCGGTAGGCCTCCTTTGGATCCTCAAAACTGAAGCCCTTGCGGGCCTCCCGGCGGGCATAGACATCCAGGAGTTCCGCCGCGGTGTCGCGGATTTTCTCCAGCGCTTTCTGTTTGGTTGTGCTCCAGCGATCCGTGCCGAGTTTGTGCAGCGGGGCATGCTCGGTGTCGTTACCGGCATAGCGGGAAATCAGGTGAAGGCTGGATACCGGCACATAGAGCTTTGATCCGCCAGCATATTCCAGTTTCAGAAATTCGCTGGCTTCGCCTTCAACGGTAATGGTTTCCAGGCCCCGGTAGCGACCGACACCATGGTCGATGTGGACCACCGGAGCGCCGATGCGCAGCTCTGACAAGTCCCGGAAACCGGTATCATCGGCCTGTGTCGGTTTTTCCCGGCGCCGTCTTTGCAGCACCCGCTCCCCGAAGAGCGCGGTTTCGGTGATCAGCGCGAGAGAGTGCTTCGGGAGCAGGAGCCCTTGCTCCATCGGGGCAACGGTAATGCCCAGCGGGCATCCGCTGTTCTCCAGAAACGCCTGCCAACCGGGAAGGGTTTCAAGCTCAAGGCCCTGGTCTCCAAGGTGTTCAATCAGGGCCTCACGCCGGCCGGATGATTCCGCGCAGATCAGCACCCGGCCACTGAATTCCCGGAGAAACCGCCTCAGGCGGCCGGCAGGATCAGCGGCGCGACCGTCCATGGCAATGTCCGGCAGGGTTTCACTGGGGCAGTTGAACGATCCGGCGGCGCCCGAGGTTTCAGACGAAATCGATACCCTTGGGAACGCCTTCAGGTGACCAAACAGTTCATCCTGCTGCAGGAACAGGAGGCCGGGCGGCAGGATTGGTCGTAAGCGGTCGTGGCGGCGGTCCTCGTACCGGCTCCGGGTTTCGGAGTCGAAGTGGCTGACGGCTTCGTTCAGTTCGGCGGCGGTAAAGACATGGGTTGTGCCCGGCAGATAATCGAACAGGGTCGCTGTTTTGTCGAAGAACAGGGGCAGGTAGTACTCGATCCCTGGCGGTGTAATGCCGTGGGTCACATCCTGGTAAATGGGCGTGTCCTTGCCAGAATTGGGGAACTGCTCGAACCAGCGGCTGCGGAATCCGGAGCGGGCTTCCTTGTGCCAGGGGAACTCGTACGCGGGCAGCAGTTCGATGTGGCCGACACGATTGATCGAGCGCTGGGTCTCCGGGTCGAAGGTCCTGAGCGTTTCAATCTCGTCATCGAACAGGTCGATCCGGTAGGGCTGGCCGGCCCCCATGGGAAAGATGTCGAGGATCGAGCCACGAACAGCATATTCCCCATGCTCATAGACGTTTTCCGCGTGCCGGTATCCGGCGGCTTCCAGTTGCATTCGCCAGCTGTCGATGTCCAGCGACTGACCCACTTCCAGCACAAGTGTGTTGCCCTGGAGATAGCTGACCGGGGGCAGCCTGTGCATGAGCGTTCGCGCCGGTACCACGAGCACGCCGTGCCTGGTTGACGGCAGCCGGTGCAGGGTACGGATGCGCCTTGAGGTAATATCCTGGTGCGGCGAAAACAGGTCGTAGGGCAGGGTTTCCCAGTCTGGCAATGACAGCAGTTCCAGTCCGTCCTCGCTGACGGCCGGGTCATCCTCCCCGGTGGCCAGACCGAGGAAAAAGCGCATGGCCTGCTCCAGGCGAATGGCATCGTCGGTGCTGCGGGTGATGACCAGCGTCAGGCCCTTGTGGGCGCGGGCACTTTCACAGATGGCCAGAGCGTCGCTGCTGCCATGCAATTGACCCCATAGGCGATGATCGGCCGGCCGGGTTGGAAACGCCGGGGCAATATTGATCCGGGCTGACGGGCGGGTGGTTACACCTTGGCTCATGGGCAGTCTGGTTCTCCTGCTATGGATGTCCGGGAGGTGGCGAGCGGCGTATTCTAACGCCCGCGGATGACGCTGTCATGGCGGTTGCGGCATGCGAGCGTCAGGGTTCCGAGCGCAAAGGGGATGCCTGCAAAGGTCTGGGGCGTTCGTATTTGCGGTCGGCGGGATTAAGTTGGATAATATGCGCGCCAAATTCCAAGTGCCAATTGCAGAGGTCCAAGCGTGAGTCACGAACAGATCAACCAGCACCTGTCCAACTGGACAGAAAGAGAATCCACCGCGGAAGCCATGATTCCGCTGATCGGCCGCCTCTACCGCAAGAACAACGTGGTTACTTCTGTCTATGGCCGCGCAATCATTAACCAGTCTGTAATCGGCATCATTCGTGCCCACCGGTTTGTACGTCAGGTTGAAGACAGCGAGCTGTCTGTTCACGATACCCTGCCGATCCTCCAGGCCATGGACAAGCTCGAGCTTGGCCGTGCCCATGTTGATATTGGCAAGCTTGCGGTCAAGTTCAAGGAAGAGGGGGGCGACCTTGCTGAATTCCTGAAGCGTGAAATCGGACCGGTGATTGGTCAATATGCCGCCCAGTCGGAGGAGGATGCCTGCAACGACACCAAGGACGTGGTTCTGTACGGTTTTGGCCGTATCGGTCGCCTCCTGGCACGCATCCTGATCGAAAAGGCCGGCGGTGGTAACAACCTGCGCCTGCGTGCGATTGTGGTTCGCCAGGGTGGTGCCGAGAATGATCTTGAGAAGCGTGCCAGCCTGCTGCGCCGTGACTCGGTCCATGGTCCGTTTGATGGCACCATCACTGTGGACGAGAAAGAATCCGCCCTGATTGCCAATGGCAACTACATCAAGGTGATCTACTCCGATGGCCCCGATAAGGTGGATTACACTCAGTATGGTATCAATAACGCCATTGTGATCGACAATACCGGTAAATGGCGTGACGAGGCTGGCCTGGGGCTGCACCTGAAATCCAAAGGTGTCAGCCGGGTGATGCTGACGGCGCCGGGCAAGGGTGACATCAAGAACATCGTCTATGGCATCAACAACGACTGGATCACTGATGAAGACAGGATTCTGTCAGCAGCCTCCTGTACCACCAATGCCATTACGCCGGTCCTGAAAGCCATTGAGGACGAGTACGGAATTGAGGACGGACACGTTGAGACCGTTCACTCCTACACCAACGACCAGAATCTGATCGATAACTACCACAAGGGCAGTCGTCGCGGTCGCAGTGCGGCCCTGAATATGGTGATCACTGAAACCGGCGCGGCCAAGGCGGTAGCCAAGGCGCTGCCGGTCCTGAAAGGCAAGCTGACCGGTAACGCCATCCGGGTGCCGACACCCAACGTCTCCATGGCGATCCTGAATCTCAACCTCAAGAAGGAGGTTGATGTGGGGGGTGTCAACGAGTACCTCCGGGAAATGGCGTTGCATTCCGAACTGCAGAAGCAGATCGATTTCGTGAATTCTCCGGAAGTGGTTTCAACGGACTTCGTGGGTTCCCGCCATGCCGGTATCGTTGACGCCCAGGCGACCATCGCCAGTGGCAAGCGCCTGATCCTTTACGTCTGGTATGACAACGAATTCGGTTACAGTGCCCAGGTGATCCGCGTGGTGAATCAGATGGCCGGCGTAAGCTACCCGATCTTCCCCAAGCGTGCGAGAGACTGATCAAACCGCACTGACCTGGTTGAGTGAAAGTTATAAAAACCCCGACCGTGAATGCTGTCGGGGTTTTTTGTTTTATCGGTCTGTGAGCCAGGCGGTTTACGTTCAGGCACAAACCTGTTCCGGTTTCTGGTGGAAATAGGATTCCTTAATCTCTATAATTGGCGCGATTTTGGGTATGCCCGGCACCCCGTTTCTCATTGTTTCCTGGGCCGCAGGTGTCGGGCGTTACAAATCCATTGAATAGTTTCTGATGATTGGACGAGGCTAATGATTAAGATCAAAAAAGGCCTGGATCTTCCTATCAGCGGCGCACCTGAACAGACCATTACAGACGGAAAACCCGTTCGCCACGTGGCGTTGATCGGCTTTGACTACAACGGCATGAAGCCGACAATGGCTGTGAAAGAGGGGGACCGCGTCAAGCGCGGTACGCTGCTGTTCACTGATAAGAAGACCGAAGGCGTTCGTTATACGTCACCCGCCGCCGGCGTCGTGAAAGAGATTAACCGTGGTGAGCGTCGGGTGCTCCAGTCGGTCGTTATCGAAATTGATGGCGATGAGGCTGAAACCTTTGCCCGCTACAGCGACGCGGATCTTGCTGGCCTGGAACGCCAGCAGGTGGTTGATAATCTGGTGGAGTCCGGGTTGTGGACGGCGTTCAGGACGCGCCCATACAGCAAGGTTCCCGAGATTGATTCGGCTCCTCACTCCATTTTCGTGTCGGTCATGGACACCAATCCGCTGGCAGCGGATCCGACGGTCATCATAGGCGAGCATGGCCAGGCGTTCGAAAAAGGCCTGACGCTCCTCACCAAACTGACCTCCGGCAAGGTATTTGTCACTGGCAGGCCTGGGTCCAATGTTGCGGTTCCCAAGTCCGACGCCGTTGAAGTGCACCAGTTTGACGGTGTGCACCCGGCCGGTAACGTGGGCACTCATATCCACCACCTGGATCCGGTTTCCGGCAGCAAGACTGTCTGGAGTATCAGTTACCAGGACGTCATCGACATCGCCAGGCTGTTCGAATCCGGCGAAGTGCAGGTCGAGCGTATCGTGGCGATCGGTGGCCCCAAGGCCCTGAAACCCCGCCTGGTACGCACCCGCCTGGGTGCCAGCCTTCCGGAACTTCTGGACGGTGAGATTGCGACCGACTGTGAAGTGCGGGCAATCTCCGGCTCCGTGTTCGGTGGTCGTCGCGGCGATGGCCCCTGCGCGTACCTTGGCCGTTTTGCCAACCAGGTTTCCGTGCTGGAAGAAGGCTACAAGCGTGAGTTTCTGGGCTGGCTGTCTCCCGGGTCGAACAAATTCTCGGTTCTGAACATCTATCTGTCCAGACTGGCCGGTGGCAAGCGGTTCAACTTCACCACCGCCACCAACGGCAGTGAGCGGGCAATGGTTCCGGTGGGTGCCTATGAGCAGGTCATGCCCCTGGACATCCTTCCAACCCAGTTGTTGCGTTCGCTGATTGTCGGCGACACAGAGATGGCGCAGAAGCTTGGCGCGCTCGAGCTGGATGAAGAAGATCTGGCGCTGTGCACCTTCGTGTGCCCAGGTAAATATGAATACGGTCCGATTCTCCGCGAGAACCTGACCCGAATCGAGATCGAGGGCTAAGACGATGGCGATCAGACAGTTTCTCGATGGAATCGAGCATCATTTTGAAAAGGGTGGCAGGTACGAGCGCTGGTACGCGCTGTACGAAGCCGTAGACACTATTTTCTACACCCCCGGCAAAGTAACCTCAACCACCTCCCATGTGCGTGACGGCGTAGACCTCAAGCGCATCATGATCACCGTGTGGCTGTGCACTTTCCCGGCGATGTTCTTCGGCATGTGGAACATCGGCTATCAGGCCAACAGTTTCCTGGCTTCCAATCCGGGTGCCATGGTCGCTGACGGCGGCCTGCGGACCGCCTTTATTCAGGCGCTTGCCACCACCGGTGCCGGTGCCGGCGTCTGGGACAACTTTGTCTATGGTATTGCCTACTTTGTACCTAT
The DNA here is from genome assembly GCA_002707215.1 of Halomonas sp. Lineage (GTDB taxonomy): Bacteria > Pseudomonadota > Gammaproteobacteria > Pseudomonadales > Oleiphilaceae > Marinobacter. The sequence goes on along the minus strand of PAKW01000108.1, from coordinate 859 downwards.
CTACTTCGTGACCTTCGTGGTTGGTGGCTTCTGGGAAGTGTTGTTTGCCACCGTGCGTCGCCACGAGGTGAACGAGGGCTTCTTTGTCACCTCGGTTCTGTTTGCACTGATCTGCCCGCCGACCATCCCGCTCTGGCAGGTGGCTCTGGGCATCACCTTCGGTGTGGTCATTGGCAAGGAAGTGTTTGGCGGTACCGGCAAGAACTTCCTGAACCCGGCACTGACTGGCCGTGCTTTCCTCTACTTTGCCTACCCGGCGCAGCTTTCCGGCGACACGGTATGGACCGCCGTCGATGGCTTCAGTGGTGCCACGGCCCTGAGCTGGGCGGCCAGCGGTGGTCTGGAGGCCCTGCAAACCCAGATAGGCTGGATGAACGCCTTTGTCGGTACCATTCAGGGTTCCATTGGTGAGACCTCAGCCCTTGCAGTGCTTGCCGGCGGCCTGATTCTCCTGGTCATGAAGATCGCCAGCTACCGGATTGTGGGGGGCGTTCTGATCGGCATGATTGGTATGGCCCTGGTACTGAACATTGTGGGTTCGGAAACCAATCCCATGTTTGATGTGCCCGCTCACTGGCACCTGGTGATGGGTGGGTTTGCCTTCGGGATGATGTTCATGGCGACGGATCCGGTGTCCGCGGCGATGACCAACACGGGCCGCTGGTGCTTCGGTATCCTGGTGGGCGTGATGACGGTTCTGATCCGTGTGATCAACCCCGCCTTCCCGGAGGGCATCATGCTGGCGATCCTGTTCGCTAACCTGTTTGCGCCGCTGATGGACCATTACGTGGTTCAGGCCAACATCAAACGGAGGCTTGCTCGTGGCTAAAGCTAAAGAAACCGTCTCCCGCACGCTGAT
>PAKW01000107.1 GCA_002707215.1 Halomonas sp. | reverse complement strand
TTAAAGGCTTCTTCCAGCGAATCCGAAATGTCAGCCTGACCATGCTGATGGGTGTATATTTTTTGCTTGTCTGGATTACGCTTGACGGGCAGCCACTGATTTATTTCGATCTGCCAGCCCGCGAATTTCACCTCTTCGGCGTTACCTTCTTTCCCAAGGACTTCATTCTGCTTTCGGGCACGCTGATTATCGCCGCCTTCGCTCTGTTCTTCGTGACAACTCTGTTCGGCCGGGTCTGGTGCGGCTATAGCTGCCCGCAAACCGTCTGGACCTTTATCTTCATGTGGGTCGAGGAACGGATCGAAGGCAGCCGCAACAAGCGCATGAAGCTGGACAAATCTCCCCAATCAGCGGGCAAATTGGTCAAAAAGTCCGCCAAACACGCTGTCTGGCTGTTGATCGCCCTTGCCACCGGCCTGACCTTTGTCGGCTACTTCTACCCTATTCGCGAACTGCTGGGCGACCTTTTCACATTACAGGCAAATGGCTGGGCCTACTTCTGGGTTGGTTTTTTCACCGTTGCCACTTACCTGAATGCAGGCTGGATGCGGGAGCAGGTTTGCCTCTACATGTGCCCATATGCCCGCTTCCAGTCGGTAATGTTTGACCCCGACACCCGTGTCGTTTCATACGACCCGAACCGGGGCGAGCCAAGGGGTGGACGCAAGAAGGGCGTTGATCCTGCGGAAGTCGGCCTGGGTGATTGCATTGACTGCGGCCAGTGCGTGCAGGTCTGCCCCACAGGCATTGATATCCGGGACGGGCTGCAATACGAATGCATCGGTTGCGCATTGTGTATTGATGCCTGCGACGAAATCATGGACAAGATGAATTACCCGCGGGGACTGATTCGCTATACCACAGAGAACGAACTGGAAGGCAAGGCGTCAAAGCTCATGAGGCCCCGCACCTTTGGTTATGGCGCGGTGCTGTCATTGATGATCGCGGCGATTATCTTCACGATTGCAACCCGGGTTCCGGCGCAACTGGATGTACTGCGTGACCGCGGTGCCCTCTATAGCTTTAACGGCGAAGGCCGGATTGAAAACTCCTACACGCTGAAAATTGTGAACATGTCAGAGGTGCCCCAGACCTTCTCCCTGTCCGTGACCGGCATGGAAGATATCCGGATTCTTACCGAAGCCAAAGTCACAGTGGAAAGCGGGGAAAACCGGTCAGTGCCTACGGTTGTTGATGTGCCGCCGGAATCCATCAGCGAATCAAATAGCGAAATCCTGTTCAGGGCTCAATCGGAGACAGAGACTTCTCTGAACCTTGAAACTGAAAGCCGGTTTGTTGGTCCAACGCGCTGATCCTGCATTTCGCGACGATTTCAATTTTTGAAACAGGACATTGATTTATGACTACTGAAACACAAACAGGCCCCTGGTATCGTCAACCCTGGCTCTGGTTCCTGGTTATGTTCCCCGCGGCGTCAATCGTTTATTGCGCCATCGCGATTACGGTTTCCCTGAGCATGGATAATTCGTTGGTGACGGACGACTGGTCCAAGCAAGGCCGCGGTATCAATATGTCCATCGCACGGGACGAGAAAGCTGCCAACCTTGGCATGGAAGCCCGGATTGATTTCAACAAACGGAACGTTACCATTAACCTGAATACCGTTGATGGCCCTGCGGATTTTCCGTATCTCGTCCTTAACCTGTTTCATCCCACCCTGTCGGACCAGGACCGTACCGTTCAGTTCAGGGAGATTGCCCCGGGCAGGTTCGCCGGCCAGCTTCATGAAGACATTGAAGGCCGCTGGTACTATGATCTTCGGGGGCCCGCCAATGACTGGCGCCTGAAGGGCGAAACCCGGTTACCCTCGGAAGGCGGAATAACGGTCAAAGCAGCGGAGTATGCCCGAGGTTGACCTCCCTGGATTGCTTTCATTGCGGCGAGCCAGCCGACGGAGAGCCGCCCATCACCCTTGAACTCGATGGTACAGCCCGCTATTTCTGCTGCCAGGGCTGCAAGGCGGTTTGCCAGACCATCCACAATGAGGGGCTCACCGGGTTCTACAAACTCCGGACAGAGACTGCGGTTACCCCCAGACAGCTGACGCCGGCAGAGGTGAGCCGCCTGAGGGAAATGGACCATCCACTGGTCCAGGCATCGTTTGTTGCTCCCGTCCAGGGCGCCCAGGAAGCCCAGTTACTGATCGGCGGCATTACCTGCGCTGCCTGCATCTGGCTACTGGAGAACCACCTGAAAAAGCTGCCGGGCGTAGTGTCCTTCTCGGTCAACCACACCACTCAGCGGGCAAGACTGGTTTGGTCCCAGAATCAGGCGCCACTGAGCGACCTGCTGATTGCCATCCACGAACTGGGATACACCGCACGCCCCTACCAGGCAGACGAAGCGGAACAGGTCCTCAAGGACGAACACCGGTCCATGCTGATCCGGCTTGCGATTGCCGGCATTGGCTCCTTCCAGAGCATGATGCTGGCATTTCCTCTGTATTTTGAGCTGGTAAGCGACCTGTCACCGGAGTTTGTCAGTTTCTTCCGCTGGTTCAGCCTTCTGGTGGCCACGCCCGTGGTTTTCTATAGCGCCGCCCCGTTTTTCCGCAATGCCCGCCGGGATATCCAGAGCCGGCATCTGACCATGGATGTGCCGGTCGCTATCGCCATCGGACTTGCCTACCTCGCCAGCGCCTGGGTGACCGTGCTCGGTGGCGAAGAGGTGTACTTCGAGTCCTTGTCCATGTTCACCTTTTTCCTGCTCCTGGGGCGCTATATTGAGGTCCAGGCGCGTTATCGCGCCGGGCTGACCGGCAATGCTCTTGCCGGCTTCCAGCCCACCGTTGCGACGCTGGTGACGGATAATGATTCACAGATTGTGCCCGCCCACCAGGTAAAACCGGGCGATACGATCCGCGTGCGGCCGGGAGAAACCCTGCCCATTGATGGCGAGATTGTCCGGGGCCAGTCAACCCTCAACGAGGCAGCCCTGACCGGCGAGTACCTGCCGGAGACCCGGTTCCCCGGTGACCTGGTCCATGCCGGCAGTGTCAACGGTGAAAATCCCCTGGATATCCGGGTGGTGAAAGCCGGCTCCCAGACCCGCCTCTCCGGCATCCTGAGGATTCTCGACCGGGTGCAGTCAGAGAAACCCCCGGTAGCGAGGATGGCCGACAGAATGGCAGGCAAGTTCGTTGGCCGGGTGCTGATCCTTGCGCCTGTCGTCTGGATTGGCTGGTGGCTGGCCGGGGCCGATAATGCGTTCGACATTACCCTCTCAGTCCTGGTCGTTACCTGTCCCTGCGCATTGTCGCTTGCAACACCCACAGCCATCACCTCGGCAACAGTCAGGCTCCGCCGCCTTGGTTTCCTGCCAACCCGGGGACATACCCTGGAATCAATGAACACCGTTGATACCGTGGTTTTTGATAAAACCGGGACACTGACCCGGGGTGAGCTGAGCCTGGTGGAAACCGCGATTGTCGGCAGCATGGACGAACAAACCTGCCTCAGGCTCGCTGCCGGGCTGGAAAAATACTCCGAACACCCGATTGCCAGGGTTTTCCATAAACGAACTGCAGCCGTGATCGAACACGTGGAGAACCACCTTGGCGGAGGGCTTTCCGGAAAGCTGGAGGATCTTGCTCTTTTTATTGGCCACCGGGAATTCGTAGCACAGCATACCGGGGCGCCATTCCCGGATACCGGGCAGCACCAGGGTATGGAAATCTGGCTGGCCTCCGATAAGGAGTGGCTGGCCTGTTTCAGGCTGGACGATCAACTCCGTGACGATGCCCGTCCAGCCATCAGGGCTTTGCAGGATGAAGGCATCCGCACACTGCTCCTGAGCGGCGACCGCTCTGGCCATGTCGATCAGATTGCCGCCCTTCTGGGGATTGATGAAGCCATCGGCCAGGCCTCCCCGGAAGATAAACTCGCAGTGCTTGAAAAGCTGAGGGCCGAGGGGCGACAGATCATGATGGTGGGTGACGGTTTGAACGACCTGCCCTCCATGGCCGGAGCCGGCATTTCGGTTGCGATGGGCACCGCAGCAGACCTGACCCAATTGAAAGCCGATGCAGTGCTGCTCAACGGTCAGCTATCACAACTGATTGAAGCCCTGAGAACCAGCCACCAGACTCGCAAGGTTATCCGCCAGAATCTGTGGTGGGCCCTTGGCTACAATATATTCGCGCTGCCACTGGCCGCGGCTGGCATGGTGCCACCCTGGCTGGCCGCGATCGGCATGTCGCTCAGCTCACTGGTTGTTGTCCTTAACGCCCTGAGACTTGGCAAAGCACCTGGCGCGGGGCATCCGGACAATCCCCCGGTTGGCGTCCGGACGCTGGCCTGATAACGTGCCCCTATACTCTTTTCCGCGAGGTTTAACCCGTGCAAATCGTAATGTTCCTGGTTCCGGTAATGCTGATACTGGTGACGCTGGGGATCGTGCTCTTCTCATGGGCCGTCAAAAACGGCCAGTACGACGACCTTGAAGGTCCCGCTCACCGGATACTCTACGATGATGACAAGGACATGATCCCGGACGACGCGCGGACCGACAAGCCGGCGGACAAAAAAGCCACCGGGCAGACCAATCGGGGCCGGCGCAAAGACCAAATCGGGAGAGGATGAGCCGAAACAAGGATGAACCCGGAACTCTACCTCAGCTATCCAAGCGCTTTCCTGATTGGCCTGCTCGGCAGCACTCACTGCCTGGGAATGTGCGGAGGCATCAGCGCCTCACTTTCCATGGCCTTGCCCGTTGGCAGGGGCTTCCGGCTTCGCCAGTCGGTCATGCTGCTTGCCTTCAATTCTGGTCGCATCGGCAGTTACGTGGTGATCGCAACCCTGATTGCACTGGCCAGTACCTCCGCCGCCAGCCAGTGGGAACTGGCCGGCCTGGTCCTGCGGACCCTGGCGGGGTTATTGCTGATTTTCATGGGTCTGTCCATGGGCCAGTGGTGGCAGGGAATCCGGCATATCGAGCGCCTCGGAGCACCGATCTGGAGCCGACTGTCTCCCCTGACCCGACGTTTCCTGCCGGTAAACCACGGCGGACAGGCGCTTGCCCTGGGGGCACTCTGGGGCTGGCTGCCCTGCGGGCTGGTCTACAGCACTCTCGGATGGGCTGCAATGCAGCCGACAGTGGGCTCGGCGGCACTGACCATGCTGTTCTTCGGGCTCGGTACCCTACCCTCCATGCTGGCCACCGGCTTCGCGGCCAACTGGATCCGGGGTTTACAGAAGCACCCGCTGTTCCGGAAGCTAACCGGTGGCCTGCTCATCCTGTTCGGGCTCTGGACCCTGCCCTTGCTAAACCTGGCCGGGCACTGGCAACACTAGATGTTCAGCACATCCAGGCGGCCAAAGCTGCTTGCCTCGTCCGGCTCCGCGGTTTGCACCGCCTGGCGCTTGCCGCCCAGCCGCTTGCCTTCCCGGAAATCGTACAGGCTGGTATCCGCCAGGTGCGAAGGTTCAACGTTGCACATGGCGCGAAACATGGTTTCAAGGCGCCCGGGGTGCTGCCTGTCCCAGCTCTGGAACATGTCCTTGATCACCTGGCGCTGGAGGTTTTGCTGGGATCCGCAGAGGTTGCAGGGGATGATCGGAAACGCCCTGAGGGCGGCATAGCGGGCGATGTCCTTCTCACGGCTGAACGCCAGCGGCCGAATGACCGTATTGCGGCCATCGTCGCTATGCAGCACCGGCGGCATGGACTTCAGTTTGCCGCCATGGAACATGTTCAGGAACAGGGTTTCCAGAAGGTCGTCCCGGTGGTGACCCAGTGCAATCTTGGTAACGCCCTGCTTCTCCGCGAAATTATAGAGAATTCCGCGACGTAGCCGGCTACACAGACCGCAGGTGGTCTTCCCTTCCGGCACTTTTTCCTTAACAATACCGTAGGTGTCCTTCTCGATGATGTGATACTCGATACCCATGGACTCAAGGTATTCGGGCAGCACCTCTTCCGGAAACCCGGGCTGCTTCTGGTCAAGATTGACAGCAATCAGCTCAAACGAAACCGGCGCACTCTTCTGCAGGTTAAGCAGAATCTCCAGCATGGTGTAAGAGTCTTTACCGCCGCTGAGACAACACATGACTTTGTCACCGGCCTCAATCATCGAGAAATCGGCAATCGCCTGCCCGACTTCGCGGCGCAGGCGTTTCTGCAGTTTGTTCAGCTCGAGTTTCTGGCGGCGTTCGCGCTCTGGGTTGAGAGACTGTTCGGAACTGGCGATCATTGCTTCAGACATACCAACTACGTTCATAAGGCCGTTCATAAGGCAAGTGGACGTGGAATTATACGCGTGACATGGATTCAGGGACAGGTTACCGACATGGATATATTGCCATCGCGCAAACGCGAAGACGTCGAGAGCAAAACCACGAAACCACAAAACCGTACCATTGGATCCATGACAGACAGCCATTCCCGGACCAACACCTTACACCCTAAAGCGGTGGACCCAGAGGCCTGCCTGGAGCAGCAGATTCAGCACCTGCTGGTGGCTGTCGAGCACGAACTCAGGACGGCACCGGCAGGAATGGATGAATTATCGCTGATCAAGGCGCTTCAGAAACCGCCCTGGGAACTGCTCGGAGACGTCGTTTTCAGCGAACCGGAAAAGCTCTACCCGGTCCACTTTCTGTTGTTCCATGTGCTCTACCGGCTGCGGGACCAGCTATTCGAAACCGGCGAGAGCCTGCGTATTTCGCCCCTGGGCATCCGGATCGAAACGCAGGCAGTGGTCAGTGGCGAGGGGAGTCCGGACCGTGTCGACACACTTCGCCAGTTCTACCTGGACCTTTCCCAATACCAACTGCCGGAGGAAGCGATTCAACGGATGATGGATGACTTCCGGGCAGGTGCCCCTGGCCCGGCACCGGCGCAGTCAGAAACGAGGAAGGCGGCCAAAGTGCTGGGGTTCAATGCCGTTCCGGCGGATTTTCGAGCCGTCAAGCAGCGCTTTCGCCGGGCGGTCATGCACGCACACCCGGACCGCGGCGGCAACACCGAAACCATTCAGTATCTCAATCAGGCCTTTGCCGTACTGAAAGCCCACTTTCGTCACAGCACCTGACCGGCCCCACGGAACCGGCCCGGGCACCGCAGACCCAGGAGACTCTATGCCGCTCAAAGTATTCCTGAAACCCTCAGTGGTCGTTGCTCTGATGGCAGCAGCCGTTTCAGCGCAGGCTGACCTTGTTGTACTGCAGTACCACCATGTCAGTGATTCGACGCCGCCCGCCACCAGCACGTCCGCGTCCCTGTTCGAGGGCCAACTGGAGATGATCTCCGACCTGGAACTTGAGGTTGTGGGTCTGCTGGAGGGCACCAGGCAAACACTGTCCGGCTCCGACGGGAAAGGCAACCGCATCGCCATTAGCTTCGATGACGCCTACGACTCAGTCTATGAGACGGCGGCGCCCCTGCTGGCCGACAAAGCCTACCCCTACACGATTTTTGTCAACACCGACGCCGTAGGCCGCAACGGCTATATGACCTGGGACCAGATAAAGGAACTGGCCGAACGTCCGGGTGTGACGATAGCCAATCACAGCGCCGACCATGGCCACCTGGCGCGGGAGCCGGGGGAAGCCGAAAGCGACTGGCAAGCACGGATTGACAACAGTCTTGATTCAGCCCAGGAAACCCTCGCCCGGGAACTTGACTCCCCGGCACCCATGTTCGCTTACCCCTACGGGGAATTTGACAAAGCACTCGAACGTGAAGTCGCCGAGCGCGGCTGGTACGGATTCGGCCAGCAATCCGGCGCCATCGGCCCGAAAACCGCGGAAACCCGGTTGCCCCGCTTTCCCATGGCCAACGCCTACGGTCAGTTGGGGAGCCTTGAAGACAAGCTTCGCAGCAAGGCTTTCCCTATCGATACCGGCGAGCTGCCGGACGGCGTGATTTCTGAAAACCCACCGACCCTGCGTTTCCCGCTGGTTGAACCGATTGATGCGGGCCAACTGACATGCTTCGCCTCCGGTAAAGGGCGTATCGACTTTGACGTAATTGACGGCAAAGTGAAGGTGCAGGCACCCGGCACCTTCAACAGCCGGCGATTCCGATACAACTGCACCCATCCCGCAGGCGATGGCAGCTACTACTGGCTGTCGCAGCAGTGGCTGGACCTGGGCAGACCGGAGGACTGAGGCTTCAGTCCTCCACCTGCATCACGGCAATTTCCCCCTGCCTGACGTGGGGGATTTTCTTCGGCCCAGCCCGGGTTTCGATAACGGTCTGGCCCCTCAGGTCTTCATCGCGGGTGAATACAACCATCCACCGCTCTCCCCGAACCGGAAATGCGGGTATCCAGGCTTCCAGGTAACCACGGCGGCGCCAGTTCTCCGGCTGGAAATCCATCACCAGGTCCGTCACTATCCGGATAGGCGCCATCTGCTGGTCAAGAAACACCAGGGATGGGACAAAAACGCCGTTTCGGGCGTAGGAGCGTAGCCGCATGACAAGGCTGCCAACCTTGTCCGCCTCTGGAAGTGCCACCAGCAGATAGGGGCTGGTACCGGTCAGGAAGGAGTGAACGTTCGAACTTTCCGAGATTGTCACGCCGAACTCCCGGCCCGATTGCCAGCTCTCGCGATTCCGGATATCCAGGGACTCACAGCAGGTGGCCGAAAAGCGGGCGAGAAAATCACCGGCAGCAGGTTCGATACCGAGTATGGCGAATGCATCCGGATCATAACCGGGCGCCGGCCCGGATGCCGCCTGGCCATTGCCGGCAAGGTAGACGCTGGCTTCGGTAATCCTGGCAGGCGGCTCTACCAGACCTTTCTGGCGATCCGTGCGGGTATCGGGCCGGTAATAGCTGACCCTGACATTACCCTCCGCGTCCCGCCATGTGAAGTAGGGTTGCGGTTGGCCAGGGCGAATATAGCCGTCCTTTTCAAGCTGTTCCGCGTCCGGGTAGTTCTCCAGGGTGTATTCGGTTTCTTCTCCGCGCGCCGCTTGCTCGCCTGTTCGGGGTTGCTGGGAATTAAAAGCGAACCCACCGCCGGGCTCACCGGATTCGCCGGCGACGACCTCCTCGCTGCTCTCACCCGCGCCTGGCCCCGCAGCTCCGACAATCGGTGAGTACCGAACCCTGCCCTGCTCATCAACCCAGGTAAAATAGCCCTCCCGCTCGGAGACGACAGAGCCGCCAACCTGGCAGCCTGTCAGTGCTGTGGCAAACAGCAGGTACAGTGCGAATTTCAGATAAGCGCCATCGGTCACTGGAAACAATTACCCTGTGGTTCTCGGCAGCACTCAGAATTTTGTCCGGAAACTGAGGCCGGCCATGACAACCCGAAGCGAGGTTTTGATATCAAGGCCTGCATAGGGGTTGTAGATAATGTTGCTGATATTGTCGCAGTTTACGTTACAACTGGCGTTTGCGGGAATCGACTCGATCGATTGAAGATAACTGAGGTTCATATCTATCTCGGTGTTCTTGTCCCACTGATACCCCATGCCAACGCTATAAAGGTTGGCTCCGCCAAACGGTGCCATGATCTGCCGCTGATCGTCCGGGATAACGGAATCCCGGATTTCCACACCGGCACGCAGGTCCAGACGGGAGGAAGCGTGAAACTCCATGCCGAAGGCCCAGTTCCACTGGCTCTTGAACCCCAGCGGCAGTCTCAGGGTATTCGGCGTGGCGTTGTCTGGGGAGAGGATCCGCGCCGCATTCAGAAACTCCAGGTTCCGGTCGAAACGAAAAACGAAAGCGTCCCACTGCTTGTAATCGGTCCAGCCAATGTCCGCGTTCAGGGTCAGCTTCGGATGCACGTCGACACTGACACCTGTCTGGAAGTGCTGTGGGTAGACCAGATCCATGCTGACATTGCCCGCCTCCTTCGGAGCACCGGAAGGCAGGCTCAGAATGGCCGAGGTAATGGCACCGAGCACCGACCCGTTGACGCTTTGCCAGAAGCCGGACCAGTCGTCGGTATACTGGATCTCGAAGGTGCCCTTCAGGTTCATTTCGGCTTCCGAGGTGTAGCTTGCCCCCCAGCTGAACCAGTCGGTCGGCTCCCACATCACACCCAGCGCGAAAGTGGGCGACAGCGTTTCCTGCACGTTGATGCTCAGGGCGCCAATATCATCCCAGGGGCCAACATTACCACCACACAGCGCAAGCCATGGCTGCAGCGGTTCCTCACCGCTTTCACAGTTGAAGGCATCCTGAAGGACTTCCGCCACGCCCAGCAACATGTTGGGCGCCCGCATGTACTGATCCGCGGCGATCCCCATCTGCGACAGGTGAATACCGACACCAACCGACCACTGGTCGTTGATCTCGTAACCAACCGTTGGTGACAGATAGGTAATTCTCTGCAAGGCGGTGGCCTGGGGCTGGTACCGGCCCGGATCGTCCTTGTCCCGGTAAAAACCCGCTGCCAGCGGCATGTAAAACGCGTTGCCAAAGGTCAGTTTGGACCCGGGCGGATTGATGCTGACCCCCGCCGATGGCGCAACGGCCGGCCCCGGCGGCGCCCTCAGAATGCCATAGCCCGGAATATACAGGGCCACGTTGTTGGTATGGCTGCGGGTATTGGCAACCGGGTCCCTCTGCTTGCCCGTCCGGGGATCAGTCTCCAGCCCGTCTATGCCAAAAATCTGGTAGCCTTCAGGTGCCGTGAATCCCGCATCAATATCCAGGTAGACGCTCATCAGATTCACTTCCAGTTGGCGATCCTCCAGCTTGGTCAGGCCCGCCGGATTATAGTGAATCGCCATGATGCCCGGAGGATCAGCGGTTACCGCGTTCCCGAGCGCCAGGGCCTTGGGATGAATGGTCAGGTTCTGCGCAAGCTGGGCCTGGGCACCACACGAGATGGTCGTGGCAATCAGAGCCGCGAGAATCCGACAATTGTGGCTTTTCTGTCCCATGAAATCCTTCCCTTCCCGTAATTTGTCAACGACACCAGTCACTCTTTGAGGCCGGAGAAGTTAATGGGCAGGGAGACCCCCAGGGAAAAGTCCGGCGCATCCTCGGTGAGACCGATGCCAAGACTGGTGTTGACTATTGTGGTATCGCTGACGCGAGTACCCAGAGACAGGCTCAGAAAACCGGTCATCTGGTCCTGGGCCACGGCCTGATCGCCATTCGAGAAACTCAGCAGGGTCTCGTCGGTGTAGCTGAGCTGAGCCGAAATACTGAGGGAGATGTCATAGGACAGTGAATAGGCGAAGCCGGCCGAACCCGACAGTCCGAACCCCGGATCCACTTCCGTCAGCAGCCGTGCTCCCCGGACTTGCTGAAGGCCTTTTACGGGCAGATTATAGGTGGCGCTCACCGAACCGAAGATCACCACCGGATCCAGCACCTTGGACAGACTCGCGCCGCCACCGACCGAATAATAGCCGCTGCCAGTGGAGAGCTGTTCGTTGATATCGATCTCGTAGGGGCTGACGCCGGTCTTGCTCGTCAGGGTTCCGAACAGGGTGGTCGACATCTTGCCAGGCACATAGGCAAAGGGCTGCCAGCGGCCGGTGAAGGAGATGTCACCGAAATCGTAAACACTCAGTTCATCCTGAGTGTCGTACTTGACCACCAGTGGAATTCGGGTACCAACCGTCAGGTTATCAAGCAGGCCGAAGTCGTAGGAAAAGGCATTGGTGAAATAGTGGGTGGCCGACGGTACTATGTCAAGGTTCCGCACCGAGCCGTTGGTAATGGCAAGGTCCAGCCGCTGGTCGGCGGTATAGGTATAGTCGAATGAGTAAAGCAGGTAGTGAGACCCCTTCTTCTGAAGGGAGTAATTCTTCTCCGCAGCCTGGAATACCTCTTCCAACTGCCGTGAAGCATCTTTGTCTCCCTCCTGTTTGGCCAGCGCCTCCCGCGCCTGATCCACACTTCCTTCATCCGCCAGGGCCATGCCCGAAAGCGGACCTGCCATGGAAACAAGGATAACGCCTCGTGCAAACCAACGATTCATCCTGACTCCCTTTCTTATTAGTAGTTTTCCTGGCGCCGGTGATCCCCGGCTAGTTAATTACGACGGTAATACAACTGCTTTCGGGTGTTCTGGACGCTGCCATCGGGATTGTTTTTCTGGCGCTCCAGCAGATTCTGGATGCGCCTCTCGGTGGATTCGTGAAACTCCGGTATCCTGTCCAGCGCCAGCAGCGTCATGGTCTGGTCGTCGACAAAGCGAAGGTCTTCCTCTTTCAGCTCCAGGTTGTCGAGGGGCTTGTCACCTCCCGGAAATACTATAAACAGCACGTTGTCGTCCCATTTCTCCTCAAACTGATCAAGGGTGAAGGAAAGATTCCCCACCGCCGGGTCTGCAAGGAAAACCCGCCCATCCCTTATGGCTCGCAGCACTACGAAGTGTTTGAAGCCGGCATGATGGATCGGAACAATTGCAGGGTGATCAAGGTCCTTGAGGTCATCAATGGTGGCCCGGAATCCGCCTGACGGATAGCCGAGGGCGGTAACGAGCCGTTTCATGTCAAGCATGGAGAATGCGCGCCGCTCAACAATCCGCTCGCTTTCGCCGTAATGGAGCAGGCCTTCCATCACCTGGCGCTCGGACAGCGTTCGCCCCAGATAGAAGTTAAGCACCGTGGTCAGCGCCGCACTGCCGCAGCTGTAATCGTAGGCCTGGCGAACAATGTTCCGGAACTTCTGCGCCACCAGCGGTTCGACCCGGACATCGGAGCGCAATTCAACAGGGCCCGAATCCACGTCCTGCTCAATAACGATGGTGCCCTTCTCAAAAGGCTCCACAACGGTCGCTTCCTGCACCAGGGTGAATGTAAGAATGGATCCGGCGAGCACCAGCAGCATGTCAGACGAAGTCCCTGTTTTTATTGGCCACGGTATTTATCGGGTTACATGTTGTTACGGTAAGATACCGAAAAGCCTGCCCCCTTAAAGATAACTGTGCCTCAAATCTGTCGCTGCAGAGGGGGCTTTCCAGAAAGGATTTGAGAACTGGTTCATGACACTGGCCGGGAGGACCCCGGGGTTTGACGGGATAACACAAAAACAGTCTCCACAACGACCAGCTACGGTACCTGGAGCCCGATGACCATCGCCTGATTACCGACGGTGAGATTCAGGAAGAGTAGGTGAAAACCAGTCCCAGAAGCAGGTAACTCAGAAGCGTCACTACCACAATACCCATGAGGTTCAGGGCAAAGCCCGCCCGGATCATGTCGCTGATCTGCATGTGGCCACTTGCAAACACAATCGCATTGGGCGGCGTTGCCACCGGCATCATGAAGGCGCAACTGGCTGCGATAGCCGCCGGGACCGTCAGCAGCAGTGGCGATACTTCCTGGCTCATGGCCAGTGCGCCCAGAAGGGGCAGAAAAGCGGCGGCCGTTGCAGTATTACTGGTAACCTCGGTGAGAAAAATAATCACACCTGTCACCATCACAATCATCACAAGCGTTGGCAGGGTGCCAGCCGCCCCGAGGCTTTGCGCGATCCATTCCGCCAAGCCGGAGCTGCTGATCACGCCAGCCATTGCCAGGCCACCACCGAACAGCAACAGAACCCCCCAGGGGATACCCCTGGCTGTTTCCCAGTCCAGCAGGAACTCCCGTTTGCTGGTATTTACCGGAATAATAAACATGGCAATAGCGGCGGCGATGGCAATACCGGTATCGCTTAACCATGGCATCAGGCTGTCTGATAACAGCGGTCGGAAAATCCAGGCACTGGCGGTGACCAGGAATACCGCGGCAACCAGTTTTTCACCCCTGCCAAGCGGCCCCAAAGCAACAAGCTCCTCCCGTATTGCGCTGCCGCCATCACCGGAACTGCCCAGGCCGAAGTCCCGACGTGTCAGCCACCACCAGGCCAGGGCCAGCATAATGATCGTGACCGGAACCCCAAGCAGCATCCATTGGGCAAAGCCGACTGAGATGCCCTGGTTTTCACTCAGATACGCCGCCAGCAGAGCATTGGGCGGTGTGCCAATCAGAGTTGCGATGCCGCCGATACTGGCGGAATAGGCAATGGCCAGCAAAAGCGCGGTGGCATAGCGGCGAACCCCCTTGGGATTACCGCTGTCCAACATGCCCACCACCGACAGGCCAATGGGCAGCATCATGATGGCCGTTGCGGTATTGCTTACCCACATGCTCAAAAAAGCGGTGGCCAGCATAAAACCGCCGATCTGCCGACGCGGCTCACTGCCAACGGCCTTCAGGGTCATGAGGGCAATCCGGCGGTGCAGGTTCCAGCGCTGCATGGCAAGCCCGAGTGTGAAGCCGCCCAGGAACAGGAAAATAATCGGATGGGCGTAAGGCGACGTGGCCTGGCCAACGTTCCCGAGCCCGAGCGCTGGCACCAGAACAATCGGCAGCAAGGCGGTGACCGGAATCGGGATGGCTTCCGTTGACCACCAGGTGGCCATCAACAGCATCAGACCCAGGGCTGCCCAGGCTTCTGCGCCCATGGTTTCCGGGGGTGGGAAAATCATTGTTGCCAGCAGAAATGCGGCGCCAAGGATCAGGCCGGCGACCTGGCTGCGTGGAAGTCCATCCGATGTGCTCTGAGCCGGTTGTTGTTCAGACATGCCGCTCTATTCCATTTTCCGGAATGTGAAACCTGTGACGATCACGACCTTCCAGGCCCTGCAATTGACGGTCATGAACACGGCCCAGCAGAATCAGGGCAAGAATGGCACCGGACAGTGCCCAGGCCATATCCGACTGGGTATCCCACACATAGCCCTGGGTACCAAGGAAGGCTTCGGCCGCTTCGCCACTCAGCAGGGCGACCCACCACTCAATCAGCTCATAGAAGGCACTCACGGCGAGAGCGAAGCAGACGATAAAAAATGATCGCCACCCGCGGCGGGCAAAAACACCGAACCGTATCACCAGTTCCCGGGCAATGATCGCAGGCACGAAACCCTGGGCCAGGTGCCCCAGTTTATCGTAGTTGTTGCGCTCCCAGCCAAACCAGTCCCGGAACCAGTCAAATACCGGAACTTCAGCATAGGTATAGTGGCCGCCAACCATCAGAATGATAGCGTGCACCAGTATCAGCTGGTACACCAGCGGCGTGAGCGGATACCGGAAAAAGCACCAGATAACCAAGCCAAAACCGACTGCTGCCGGCAACACCTCCAGCACCCAGGTTGCCCGGTCCTTCGGCTCGATGGCAGACCAGAAAAACACAGCCAGGAATACGACTACCCAGGCCACAGGTGCAAGTCGATTGATCATTTTCTCACTCCAGTATTGTAATTATCGGCCGGGTCGGCGCTGAAGAAAAGGCCGACACTATCGGACTCTCACCCGACTGCCATCTTCCAACTGGCGACCCGGATGGCGGACCACAAGATCGCCTTCACTCAGGCCGTCCAGAATGACCGTGTAGAACCCATTGGTGCGGCCTGTTGAAACGGTTGTGAGCTCCCCCCGTTCGCCCACCACCCGGAATACAAGGCTCTGGCCATCCTTGCGAAAAATGGCGGACTCGGGGATCTGAAGCTCATCGGCAGAGGCCCAGAGCACAAATTCCGCATCCAGAGTGCCACCGCCCCAGCCTGTGAGGCGCACAGGCACACCTGGCCTCGCATTTGCCAGAGCCCCCGGGTGTGAAATACCGGTGGCTCTGTCATGGTGCCCGTCCCTGGTTCCATGAGATCAGTCTTCAGCGCAGTCGACACATACGGTGGTGTAGGGCAGCACTTGCAAACGACGGGGGTCAATGGCCTCGCCACAGGATTCGCACTCATCGCCAACGCCGCTCTCGATACGCTCAAGCGCACGCTCTATCTGCGCCAGTTCGGCGCGGGTTTCTGTTTCAAGGGAATCAACCACTTCGTCGTTCTGGGTCTGGGTGGCCTGTTCCTCAAAGTCCTTGTCCAGCGCGCCGCCCTCTCGATGCTGATGCGCCTCATAACGGGAAAGCCTGGCCTTCAGGTCTGCCCGCAGTGTTTCCAGTTCCGATTTGCGGTCACTCATATTACGCCTCCTGCCCCGTGCGGATAATCCGGGATATACAAACGTCTACAGTAAAGCATAAGCTGAGCCTGGGGTTGATACTTGTCAAAATTTTGTCATGCCGACTGAGGCAGAATAAGGCTTCATTTAACCTGTATACAAAGGAGTTGTAGCAATGACCAACGACCTGACTGAAAAAGCCACGCGTCTGAACGAGACCCTGTTCGAACAGTTCAGCAAGGCCGCCGAAATGCAGATGAATGCCTTCCGTCGCTATGCTGATGTCACCCTGGAACAGGCCCGGAAAGTATCTGAAGTACGGGATCTGGAGGGGCTGAAAACCCTGACCGGCGAACAGGCCGAAACCCTTAAATCCCTCAGCGAACAATTCAATTCGGACTGGAAAGCCTGGCAGGATTACTTCAATGAAAGCCGGGAGCAGATTCAGAAGGTGTTCGAGAAGGCGCCGGAAGAAACTGCCAAACCGGGCCCGAAAACCGCCAAGTAAGGGATTGTCATGTTCGGCCTGGATACGCTCGGGAAAGCCGTCAAACAGCTGGTCAACCGCTTTGAAACCAATGTCCGGCAGGGGCAGCAGCAACTGGAGAAGCTGCTCGGGGATGCAGGCGTCATGGACGACGCGAAACTCTCTACCCTGACTGAAATGTCGGATGCCTACCGGACCATGGCCGAGGATCTGTTGCTCCATCCGCTCAGGTTTGCCGGTGCGGAGCTGGGCCTGGCCCGCAAACACCTGGCGCTGGGGTATTACACCCTTGCCCGGCTGACCGGCAAGGAAAAACAGCCCGTGGCTGAGCCAGAGCCGGATGACCGGCGTTTCCAGGCTGACGACTGGCACCGGCATTTGCCTTTTGATGTTCTGCACCAGGCCTACCTGATCAATTCCCGGGCGTTCCTGAACTGGGTGGAGGGTATGGAAGGCATGCCCGAGGCGGGGAGGGGCCAGATGCTGTTCTATGGCCGGCAACTGACCAGCCTGCTCTCGCCCTCGAACCTTCCGGCAACCAATCCGGAAGTGCTCAGGATTACCTGGGAGCGCAAGGGCATGAATCTGGTTGATGGAGGCCGCCAACTGATCGAAGACCTGCGCCGGAATCCGTCGCTGTTCAACGTCGGCATGACTGATCGCTCCGCCTTTGAGGTAGGCCGCAACCTGGCAACCACCCCGGGCAAGGTGATCTTTCAGAATGAGCTGATGCAACTGATCCAGTATTCACCCACAACGGAAACCGTCAGCAAGCGTCCCTTACTGATCGTTCCACCCTGGATCAACAAGTATTACATCCTGGACCTGACCGCCAGGAACTCCTTTATCCAGTGGCTGGTGAACCAGGGCCAGACCGTCTTCATTATTTCCTGGCGCAATCCCGGCCCCTCGCTCAGGGACAAAGGCTGGGACGACTACATGGAACTGGGGCCATTGGCCGCCATGGATGCGGTAACCGAGGCCACCGGCGAAGAACGGATGAATGTCATCGGGTACTGCATCGGTGGCACCCTGCTGGGCTCCACACTCGCCTGGCTGAAGAAAAAGCGGCGCAATCCGGTGGTAAGCGCAACGTATCTGACAACCCTGCTGGATTTCTCGGACCCGGGTGGCATCGGCGTGTTTATCAACGATCATTCCATCCGGGGAATCGAGCGACTGCTTGAGCGCAAGGGTTATCTGGATGGCCGCGCCATGGCCTTTACCTTCAACTTGCTCCGGGAAAACGATCTGTTCTGGTCGTTCTGGACCAATAACTATCTGAAGGGACAGAAACCGGCCGCCTTTGACCTGCTCTACTGGAACACCGACGGCACCAACCTGCCGGCGAAAATGCACAGCTTCTACCTGCGGGAAATGTACCTGAATAACCGGCTGGTGCAGCCCGATGCACTGACCCTGGCCGGGGAATCCATCAACCTGTCGGGGATTGACGTGCCATCCTTTTTCCTCTCGGCCAGCCAGGACCATATCGCCAAATGGAAAACCACCTACAAGGGCGCGCTGGCGCACGGTGGTGATGTTCGTTTTGTGCTCTCCGGCTCGGGCCATATTGCCGGGGTGATCAACCCGCCTTACAGGGAAAAATACGGCTACTGGACCAACGACATGCTGGCACCGGACGCCGACGACTGGTTCGCCGGCTCCGAACACCATCCGGGCTCCTGGTGGCCACACTGGCTCGAGTGGGTCGCCCACTTCTCGGGAGGGGAAGTGCCAGCCCGGACTCCGGATGAAGGAAAACTGCCTGCACTTGAGGACGCGCCCGGGAGCTATGTGAAAGTTAAAGCGGCGGATGCGGCCGGATGTTAAACTGACATCGTGTTACCCGGCGCCTGCCGCCATACAACAAACCAACCACCAAGCTGGAGAGCCCATGGGGCGGCCGCTACCTATATCCCGCATCATGCGCAGCGGTCTTTTGCTGCGCTGCTCGCCGCAAACCCCGATCACTGATGCGGCAGCGCGGATGGCAGAGCACCAGGTCAGCTCAATTCTGATTACCGAAGATGATCAGGTGACCGGCATCTGGACCGAGCGTGATGCCTTGATGGTGGACTTTTCCGATCCAGCCAGTTTCAGGCGCCCGGTCAGTTCGGTCATGAGCTCGCCGGTGCTTACCCTGCCAGCCGATATGGACGCCGGTGAGGCCACCCTGCGCTTCCGGGACACCGGAAAAAGGCACTTCCTGATCGTGGACGATTCCAACTTACCGATTGGCATCCTGTCCCAGACCGATCTTGCCCTCAATCAGGGACTTGAGCCCTACCTGCGACTGAGAGAAGTCAGCACCGCCATCCCACACCCCCCGCTGGTCATCGATGGCCAGGTTGCCCTCGCTGAAGTCGCGGCGATCATGCACCGGCACCAGGCTGGTGCCGTCGTGGTCGATTGCCAAGACGACGGGCTGGGTATTCTCACCGAAAGGGACATCGTCCGGTTGATTGCGTGCAATACCGGCAATGCCCTGGCCACCGATCTGGCCATCCGGCCATTACTGACCGTCAGCGAATCCGAGCCGTTAATTCGCGCCAGGGACCTGCTGATCAATCACCGGATCCGGCATCTGGCCGTAACCAACAGCCGGGGTGAGGTCACTGGCCTGATTGGCTACAACGACATGCTCGCGGGTGCCGAGCAGATGTACCTGGACGATTTGCGGGAAGCACTGGAGCAAAGGGACCGGGCACTCGCGAAATCCCGGCAGACCCTGCAACTGGCGGAGCGGGTGATCGAGTCCTCCTTCGAAGGCATCATGGTTACAGACAGGAACGTAAACATTGAGTTCGTCAACCCGGCGTTCACTCACCTGACGGGCTATAGTCCGGACGAAGTTGTCGGTAAAACGCCGCAGCTCCTGTCCTCCGGCCGCCACGACGACGAATTCTACCAGCGCATGTGGAATTCACTGGTTACCCATGGCTACTGGCGTGGCGAGATCTGGAATCGGCGAAAAACCGGAGAGATCTACCTTGAGCTGCTGACGATTACCGCCATCACTGACAGTAATGGCAATACCACGCACTATGCCGGGCTTTTCACGGATATCACCCAGAACCGGAAAAACGAGGAGCAGATCCGCCAGCTTGCCTACTACGATGCCCTGACGGGCATTCCAAACCGCCGGCTTCTTGAGGATCGCCTAGAGCACGCCATTCGCCATGCCCATCGCCGTTCATCCCTGCTGGCCGTCATGTTTATGGACCTGGACCATTTCAAGAACGTGAACGACAGGCTTGGCCACGCTGCCGGCGATGAATTACTGCTGCAGTTCACGAGGCGCGTCCAGAGCTGTTTGCGTGAAGACGATACCCTGGCCCGGCTCGGCGGGGACGAATTCATTGTCCTGTTGCCCGATCTGGAACATCCTGACGATGTCTATCAGGTGGCAGAACGCCTGATCGCCAGAAACGATGATCCCTACCGCATCAACGGCGAGTCACTGAAAATGGGTTCCAGTATCGGCATCAGCCTTTACCCCCGGGATGGCGCCACCGCTTCCGAGCTGCTACAAGGTGCCGACATTGCCATGTATCGGGCCAAGCAGGACGGACGGAACCTGTTCCGGTTGTTCAGCGGTGAGTGAGGCTGCTGTCCAGCATTTTTAGCTGGACAGCAGTTCAATCGGATACCGGATGCGGGTCTGGTCTACCCCGGGCCGGGCTCCGAAATCCACCAGCCTCAAACGGTTACAGATCTTGCTCTCGAGCGCCGGCTCATTGAGCGTGGATTCCACCACCGAACAGCTGGACACTGCCCCGTCTGGCTCGATGACCAGCTCTGGCGTGATGCTTCCCCTCAGGGAAGGTTTCCGTCGCAATTCCCGGTTGTAAATACTGTAGATCGCCGACTTGTTGGCATCCATGGTGCGGCGCAACTCTTCCTTGCTCCGGGTTCTGGCGGCCGTTTCCTGCTGTTCCCGGCGCGCGGTTTCTTTTGCTGCGGCAATTCTTTCTGCTTCCGCCACTTCTGCCCGCTGGCGTTCGGCCAGGGCAACCTGACGGACCTCCCGGTTCAGGGCTTCCTCGTTCACACCGCTGCTTTTGGAGTTTGTGGTGGCGCGGGAAGCCAGTGTATCACCGGTTTTTCGGGCGATAGGCTCGGCGGACCTGGCTACCGGCGCATCCAGTTTGACCGACTCCGCCAGCGAACTGAGTTTCGAGAGTTCGTTACCCATGGCCAGAATGCCGGTGTTCTTTACCTTTTCGCGGGCTTTGGCCACCTCTTCCGGCTTCGGCTCTGGCTTCTCTGCAACCCGCGGCTCGGGCTCCGGTTGCGGCTCCAGCACCACTGGCTCAGGGACCGGCTCGGGCTCAGACTCAGGTTTCGCCTGCTCTACCGGCTTTTCCTCGGGTTTCGGCGGCTCCTTTTTCTCAATGATCAGTTTGGCCAACTGGGGCGGCAAAGCTTCCTGCTCCTGCCTGTCCCGTTCCGGCAGCTCTATCCAACTGACGTAACCTGCGAAAGCCAGGAACAACGGCACGACCACGACTGCGGCAGCCAGCAGCCGCTTACGCTCCCCGCGCTCCCGGTTCCAGGGCAACCCATAGCGGTAATCCATAGCGATCAGGTCCCCTTTTCCGTGCGCTGATTAACCGCCAGGGAAATGCTGGCATAACCGGCGTCCACACAGGTGGACATGATTTTCCGGAGCAGCTCGTAAGGCAGCTCCCGGTCCGCGAGGATAGTAATGGGCCGGCCCGCCTCTGGCGCCGGTGCCGATGAACGGCGGGCCTGATAGTCCAGTTCCTGTTTCAGGGACGGCTCCACCTGCCCTTCAAAGGTCTGGAAGGCGTCCCGTTTGACCACGAGTCGACCGTTTACCAGGATATCCCGGTCGGTCACGGTCAGCGCCAGCACATCACCCGGAGGTTGCTTAGCGGAGGAATCCGGCAGCTTGATGGTATTGTTCTGATTGAGTACCTGCACGTCGGAAGACGAGTTCACCATCAGGAAGAACACGAGGATGGTAAAGATGTCCATCAGCGACACCAGGTTCATTTTTCCCTGGCTTTTATTGCGCCGGTAGTGGCGTTTCTGGCGGCGGGCCCTGGCGGATTCTTTCATGAACTCACCTCCGCGGATCCCGTGGCCTGAACCGGGGCATCACCCAGTGAAATCTCGGGGAAAAGCTCGGCCTCCACAACGCTGCCGGCCACCACCGCTTCATAGGACCGGACCGTATCCATCACGGAAACCAGAGACTGATAGGACGTCTCGCGGGATGGCATGATGACCACATCTTTCTTGTCCGGCACCCGGCTCTTGATTTCCTTCATTACATCTTTGAGCAGCGCAAAATCATACTCGCCCTCTCGCCGGGGAATGTTCTTTATCACGCCGCCCTGGTTATCGGCAACCACCAGCCGATCCTCGTAGATCACGACCTGGATCTGCAGTTCCCCGGCCTGCTCCGCCGACAGGCTCTCACCGGTCGGGAAGTTCAGTTCCAGAACACTGGTGTGGGCGAACACCATATTCAGCAACAGTACCGGCACCAGCACAATCATGAGGTTCATGAACGGCGTGATGTCGAGATCGGCCTCACTCTGTAGGCGACGATGTTTCCGTCTCATGGCCTGACATCCTTCTGGCGGGTTATCAGGCCGGGCTACCGGCCGGTGTCGCTACTTGGGCTGGCGCAGCGGCATTCTGGGCCTGGGGTTGAACGGCGGACTTGTTGCCGGAGCCGTCACTGAGCAGGTTAAGAACCTTGATGCCGGCCATCTCGAAGCTGTCGACAATTTCATTGGTCTTGGTCTGCAGCAGGGAATGGATCAGCAGCATGGGAATGGCCGACATCAGGCCGAATGCCGTGGTATTCATAGCCACCGAAATACTCTGCGACAACAGACTCGCTTTCTGGGCCGGGTCCGCCGCAGCCACCGCGGTGAACGCAGCAATCAGGCCGATGATGGTCCCGAGCAGACCCAGCAGGGTGGCGATGTTGGCCAGTGTGGCCAGGTACTGAGTGCGCTTTTCCAGTCGCGGCATGACATCCAGCAGGCCCTCTTCCATGGCGTACTCGATCTCCTCCCGACCCTGGCGACGGGCCAGGCGCTGAAGGCCGAAGCCGATCATGGTCGACATGGCACTGCCGGACTCCTGGGTGTAATTCAGGGCACCCTTCAGGTCGCGCCTGGCAATCATCTGATGAAGGCGATTGAAGTCCCGGCGGTTGGTCAGTTTCTGGGCGGAGAGGTAAACGTAACGTTCAATGGCAACAATGAGTCCGATGATCAGCACAACGGCAATCGGAAACATAAAAAAGCCACCTTCCTGGAAGAAGCGAACGGCGGTATCAATCATTTTCTGGGCACTCCATGGTCCGGTTTTCAGGTCAGTCTATGCGCGACCCTCCCCCGGGAGGGTAAGTTCGCGAAAATCTGTGTGAGGGTTTGTTGAATCTTGCGCGCGGGCACATTCGTAGCGTGATGAACATCACAGTTCACTCCCCGGTTGCCGGTGGCGCCTGCTTTATGAAGGCCTGGTGGTACTGAATGAACCGCTGAAATTCGTAACGCTCCAGCGGACTGAAGCCCTGACCGACCATCAGACGCTCGTCCGGCGCCCGCAACTCTTCCACTTCCGGTGATTGCCAGGGCACCAGGTACATCACCGTGGGCACCTCCTGATCGCCGCGAATGCGTGTTCCTTCAATGGTCACCACACCTGACGAGTCCCGAGCCTGAACCCCGGAGTTGGCGGCCAGGAGGGTCAAAGCCAGCAATAGTGTCAACGCGGAATGTCTCATATCACATCTTCCACATCAGATTCGGTTTTTCGCATCGAATATCCAGTCTTCCAGTCTTGGGTGAGGCTCGCTGGCTGCGGATTGATAACGCTCATAGAGCTCAACAGCCTTGGCGGGTTTGCCCAGATAGATATCCAGCAGAAAGGCAAGATTGAGAATCGCCGGGGCGTAATCCTGATCGGCGGCCAACGCCGCCCGGTAGTATTGCTCCGCTTCGCTGAACTCTCCGTCGTTACGGGCAATAACGCCCAGATAATTCAACGCATGGACATGCTGGGGGCTGACCCCCAGAACCTGCTCAAACCACTGTTTGGCAGTCTCGAAGTCTCCTTCCGTGAACGCAATAATACCAAGATTGGCCGCAGGACCGGCCTTGTCAGGATAATCGCGGGCGAGTTGCTCGAAGCGTGACCGGGCCTCGTTCAGGTCACCCTGCTCTATGGTCTGAACGGCCTCACGGAACAAAGCCTGCAGCAAGGCCTCGTCTGATGTCGGATCTCCGGGCTCCGGCGGGGCCGACACACAACCAGAGATCGCGAGCACGGTCAGCAGACAGATTCCGTAAGCCCTAGTCCAATTCATTGACAACTCCCGCAGTCACTTCTTCCTTCCGGTAACGCCCCGGTAACAGATCCTTCAAAGCCTCGTAACTGCGCCTGACCCACTCATCGTATATGCCTTCCCGGGCTCGCCGGATATTCTGCTCATGAATGTCGATGGCGTTGTCTTCGAAGGGATAAGCCTGCTCTTCAAGCAGAAGCTCATACTGAGCCAATTCGAGTTCGCTCAACCCGGTCGGCCGCTCTGAGTCCATCAGATCGGTGCCAAGACGCGCGTATATGTGGGCAATCTGGTAACCCGCCTCAGTGGCAAATAACGATAGGCCATAGTTGGCGGTTTTCTGATAGGCCGTTACCGCCCTTTCGAGCGCTTCGGTTTTTGCCGTCATACTCTCGTTGAGCGGCAGCGTCAGGCGGATACTGTCGTATCGTGCAAGGGCTTCGCGAGCCAGGCTCGCAGACGCTGAAGCAGCCAGATAACGCATACGGTCGTCCGCAGCTTCCGGGTCCCGGTCAACCGTTTCCATCTGTTTACGTAACCAGAAATCCCTTCTTTCAGAATCCCCCTCTTCCCGATAGAGCTCAGACAACCGGTTCGCCGCTTCCATATACACATCCGCCGGCTCAGGATGGGCGTTAGCGTAGGTGCGCCATGTATCGATAGCCTTATCCCGATTACCGGCCTGATCATAGAGCTCTGCCGCAATCAACAGGTTTTCGCGCCGTTCTTCCGGCGTACTGGCCAACGCAACCATGCGCTGGAGTTCATCTGCGGCACGCCCCCATTGCCCCGTTTCACGGTAAGCCAGCGCCAGCTTTGCAGGAACCGTGTCAATCAGTTCGTGATCCGGGAAAGCACGTCGGAAGTCATTCAACACATTGATGGCCTGGTCCCAGGAATTGGCAGTGATGAGCAGAGCAGTGGCATCGTATTCCGCATTGGCCCGCAAAGCTGATTCGGGAACCTCTGCACCGACCCTCAGAAACTCGTCGACAGCAGCCTCGACGTTACCCGCGTCCGCCAACTGTTCGGCCTGCCGGTAAACCGCCGCCGCCAGGTTTTCACGCACGCTGCCCCTGCGTTCATCGTCTTCACTCATGACCGCCAAGGCATCACGATAGGCCTGTTCCGCCTCGCCGTATCGGGCCAGTTCAGACAATCCGTGGCCGGATAATAGCAAAGCTTCTGTGGTCAGCTCTGCCGAAGGTGCCGGCTGCCAGGCCACAAGGCGAGCCGCCATGGCCACTGTCTCGTCCGAGTTTTGCCGGTCAAATTCGCGTTGCAGCGCAAGGTAATACACCCCAGGCGCCCGGGGATCACCGGGAAAGGCATTGGCAAACCGGAGTCGGTTCAACTGCTGTAACTCCTCATAGGCCAACCGCGCAGACACGGGCTCATCGGCCCAGGTGTCGGCGTACTCCCGGAATGCCAGCACTGAGGCATAACCAGCCTCCGGAGCGCGCTCCGGCAATGTATCTGCCGGGTAGTCATAGGCAACCCGTTCAAAGGCAGCAATAGCAGCAGGCCAGTCCTCCAGTTCCAGGTAGGTCTCACCCAGCAGGAACAGACGCTCTGGCGTGCGAGGATGATCCGGGAAGGTAGCGGCAAACTCGGCGTAGTAGCTGGCGGCCTTGCGGTATTGATTGTCGGCCTGCCTGTCATCAGGCGCTTTGCCCGCCAACAGGTAGTGACGATCCGCCAGCTCCGGCAACTGCTGTTCCAGCTGTTGCTCGATAAAGCCAGTGGCGTCCGGGCCTGCCGACTGCCAGTATTCACTGTAGATTCCGTAGAGGCTGACAAAACTGGCCTTGCGCTCGGGAATGGTACGGGTAAAGCCGGCGAGCTCGAGGGTTTCTATGATTCGTATGTGATAGCGCGGTGCCCAGGGGCTTGTGGGGTGGTCTTCTATATAGGCTTCGAATACATTGATCGCATCGCCGTATTGCTCCCTTTCCAGAAGCAGCTCACTGTAACGGTCGTAAACCAGGATCTCGTAGGGACGCCCGCCGGTCTGGCGAAAAAGCGCCTGGAGGGTTTCTGCTCCGTCAAGATAAGACAGTGACAGTCCCATTACCCTGAACAGATCCTCAATCAGGGTCTGGCTCCGCTGATCAACATCGGCCACCGGCTGCCCCTCCGGCATGACCAGATCCAGCACTTCTACATAGCTGAACAGGGCCTCCTGATATTCCGCCTGTTTGAAAAGGCTCCAACCTTTCATGTAGTGCGCATTTACCAGAAACGAGGCGTCGGCCATGCGTTCCTCACTGGCCAGGGTAACCTCGTCGAACGCCTGCTCCGCCTCCTGGTAGCGACCATCGATGAACAAGAGATCCGCCCGACGGAACTGAGCCTCAATCCAGTATTCCGATTCCGGATAGCGGCGGACCAGGGTGTTCAGTGCTTCCAGCTGCTGCGGTGTTGCACCGCGCAGTTCCCAGGCCCTGGCAAGCTGATAGTAGATCTGGTCATTGCCGTCGCGATCCGGATGTTCCGACAGGAGACGCTGATAGGCATCAATGGCACCGGAAAGCTCATCCACGGCGGCATCGGCCATTTTCCGCTCCGCCCGTTGGAATTCCAGGTCGGCCAGACGATGCCGGATGGTCACCTGCTTCCGGGGGTCGTCTACGAGCGGCAAAAGCGCCTTGTAGCTTTCCATGACGGTTTCGATCAAGACATCACCGCTCTGCGTGGCTTCGTCCAAAGCGCCGTCATCACTGCGCTGAGCGTCCATTACCGGAAGCGCCGCCAGGGTTCCCTCCCGGACCTGGGGCATTTCCTCGCTTGCGCCGGGGATCACCGACTGCAGCATCTGGCAGCCACTGGCCAGGACAAACGCCGCCGCAACGACTGTTCCCTTGACCATCGTCACAAGTGTCCGCCTACTCATCGCCGGCACCTGCACTGTGAGAGGCACGGAACAGCTTATCAGCCAACCGGGCCTGGGCGTGGCGGGAAGCCACCAGGTAACCATTGAGTTCGGCCTGCTGGGCGGCAAGCATCCTGTCTACCCTGTTCAAAAGGATTTGCCGGGCACTGACCAATGCCTCAGACACCTCTTGCCCAAGAACCGCAAGCTCCCGTTCACTGTCAGCGATACGGCGAGCCAGCTCTGCCTGGCGGGCGTCTTCAGCCATCAGGGCTTCAACCCGTTGCCGCTGAGCCTGGAAGCGCTCCATTTCATGATTGAGGCCCCGCAACTGCCTTTGCGCCGCCCATCGGTTCACACCATAATCATCCACGATCCACCAATCCAGGTAGGCGCGCATCCTTTGATAGGTGGCACGCTGGCTGGCCGTGGTGTCATCGTCTGGCAGCTCCGCAAGGGTTGTCTCGACCTCATCAAGCTTGTCCCTCAAAGCCTTTTGTTCCGAGGTCATAAAGAACTCGGCATCCTCCCCTGCCAACGCAGCGGAAATCGTCTCCCGGAATTCCTGGTGCAATTGACGCCACTGGTCTGCCTGCTGCTCCTCGAGTGCCTGCCGGGTCTGGGCAATACGAACCTGACGCTGCTGCTCCCGGGTATCCAGTATGGTTCTGAAGGCGTCGAAACGGGATTGTCGCTCGGTAATGAACGATTGCATCCGATACAACTCGTTCAGTTCGCCGAGAGCCTGCTGAAACGCTTCCGTGGCCAGCACTTCCGCCAGACCGAAGTCGACGGGTTCCACGCGAAGACGGCCGTAGGGATCCGTAAGCATCCCGTCGCCGTCACGTTGGACACTGAGCTGGGCCATCAGGCTCTCTTCACTGAGCCGGCTGCGGATGCCGCTGAGCTCGCCGATACGGGCCTCATAATGGTCGGCTGCCCGCTTAAAGGCCGGCAAAGCTCTCTCCGGCACCCCCATCTGCTCCAGAACATAGGCTCGGGCGAAGGGAACCTGTTGCCGCCAGGGCAGAAACAACGCGCGGTCAGACAGGGATTCAAGGGCGTCGAGCGCCCGTTCAGGCCGGCCCTGCCCCGTCGCCGCTACGGCATAGTCAAAGAGAGCCTGGTCCGAGAAGACCCCATCCATCGGCATGGCGCCAAGAACCTCCAGGGCCTCGTCGAAGCGGTTTTCACGAAGATGCAGCCGGGAAAGCGACAGCCGGGCCCGCTCAAGCAGGCCCTGGCGCTCGGCATCCGGCTCGCCGGTATGTCTGGTTTGATCAAGAATGGCGATCAATTCCTTCCAGTCCGTCTCTGCCGCAGCGGCGTCACCGGCATCCAGCGCGGAAACTGCGGAGTTGTACTGAAGGTAGAGGGACCAGATATCGGTTGCTTCCAACTGGCCTTTCAGAGACGTCAGTTCAGATTCATCACCGAATCGCGGCGAAATCATGGCCAGCCGGGCGCGCAGGTAGATCCATTCCCGGAACAGGTCATAATTGGCGTCGGCCAGTATGTCGCCATCCACGCGGTCCAGATTCTTACTGGCCAGCGTATGCTCGCCTTCCAGATAGAAGACCTTGCCCAGATAGAACCAGGCCTGATTGCGGATATCGGGGGACAGCGTGCTGCCTTCGCCGTTTTCTCCCAGCAGCCGCGTGAACAAACGACTCGCCTCGCGGGTCATACCCCAGGACAGCATGAGCCCACCCTCTACCAGCGCCGGGTGATCGCCATGCCCCTGGATGCCGCCTTGTTCGCGGGCAACTGCCAGTTGGGTCAGAGCCTCAAAGGCATTTCCCTGATGATAGTCATAGAGCGCCCATCCGTATCGCAGGTCTCTGGCCCGTTCGGGTTGCGACTCCTCAGCCTGGGCCGGAATACCAATCGTCAGCCACAGCAAAGCGCCCGTGAACAGTAGCGGGCGTCCCTGAAACGGCTTGCTTCCCATCAATCCCACGATGCGGTTTACTCCCACTCCACGATGGACACGGAGGGCTGATAGTTGGACGAGCGATCCTCAACCCGGATCTCCAGGGCGGCCGTTCCGGTCCCTTTTTCAAACCCGAAGGAAGCCGCCTGCTTGTAGACCCGGTTATCCGGTCCGGTTCCCTCCACGAAGGCCGTTATCTCATGCTCCCCGGTTTTCAGGTTGCCCACGTAGAGTCGCTGCATGCCACCCCGCTCCAGAGCCTTGACCTGGCGCTCTGTGTACAGGTGTGATGCCACAATCTCATCGTTCACTTTCAGCTTCACAGCATCCAGTTCCAGGAACTTGCCGGTGTCGACACTCAGGAACACGGCAATCCGGGTGCTGGCGGGAAACAGCAGATCTTCCTCGAGGATGAACAGGTCCCGGTTCAGGCGAATGACCTTCTTTTTCAGATCTTCCACGCGCTCGGCAACGGCTGTGTCTTCGTTACCCGAATCACTGCCCTGGGAGAAGACCGGTCCGGCCCCTGCAAGGATCAATACCGTCAACAGCACACGAAAGGGATTATTCAGAAACGTCGCCATGGTCAATCTTCCTGCAAATTCAGTATTCAAGAATCAACGAGGCCCGGGTTACCAGTGCGTCGAAGGAATAGAGAGGCTCTTCACCCGGGAGATAGTCGCCGGCGGCGGTGACATCCCGGAAGTTGTCATAGTCGAAGTTCAGCCAGTCCACCAGAAGGCTGAACTGCAAACGATCAATGCCAGGTAGGGAAGTCTGCTTCCACTCGTAAACCGCGCCAGCCGCCAGGGTCGTTCCGGAGAGCGAACTCAGCTCCTTGTCCCTTGCAAGGTGAGTCTGGGAGTTCTCGAACGGGAAGAGATCACTGTAAAAATCAGCCTCACCCTGGGTGTAGTAGCGAATGGAGCCCTCAAGGGTCCAGTGTTCATTCAACCCATGGACGTATCCCAGTTCGATGGTGTGGGCGTTGATGCCCCAGGTGTCACTGAAATAGCGATACTCGGCCCGGATCGACGCGCGGTAAGGCAGGTAATACAGCGCCCTGGCGGCAACAGACGTACTGGTCCGGGTTTCCGGGTAACGTTCCGGTTGGTAAAGAAACGCCGTGGAATCATTCGGATCAAGATAGCGGTTCTGACGGTAGGGGTTCTGCAGGAAGCCCTCATCTGTAACCACTTCCAGATCAAGACCAACCAGACTGTTGCGGGTAACCACCTGGCTGAGACCCAACTGGTAGTTCCGGCGATCAGCTTCCTCGCTGAAGGAATCGTTGCCAACGCGGCCAACTTCGTCCCAGCCGCTGGCATAGCCCATGGTCACGGTGGACATGCCTCCAAAAAATTCCTGGCTAAGCGAGAAATAAACCGTATTGGCTTCGTAATCGTTTTCCGTGCTGTTGGTAAAGCCGAGGCTCAGAATCGATTTGTCGTGCAGATAATCAATGCCAAACGTGTACTCGTTGCGCTCTTCCTTGTACGGGCTGGCCGTGGCCAGCACGTCAACAGACGCCGCCGACACGGAATCAACGTAATACTGTCCGGAAAGAGAAAACTGCGAGCCAATGCTTTTGCGCACCAACACCGAGGGACCGTCAATGACCATGCCACCGCCATCATAGCGATGATAAAGAACATCCACGTTGTCTACCGGCAGCGTTGCCGCTTGGGCCTGATGTCCCGACAGCAGCAGAACGATCAGGAGCAATGCGGACAGCACGAACCGGTTGCCGTCAGTTGCAGCCACAACCACCTCCCGAACCGCCTTCCGCTCCCCGGGCAGATTCCCTGGCCTGATAGACGTGATTCATATAGGAATCCGCTTTGCCATGACGGCTGAGACTCATGACGGGATCCGCCAGGTTGTCTCGCTCGTATGGTTTAACCCAGGGCTCCACAGAACTACAACCAGAGGCTGTGGCAAACAGGGTGGCCAGAAGTATGGGAGACAGGATCGACAAAATTCGCATAACAGTTCCGTCCGAAAGTTACTCGCGCACCAGTTCGCGAATCTGCTGTTCGTAATCGTCTTCGTACCCCGGCTGGTATCCATAATGCAGGTAACGGGCATTGCCATCGCGATCAATCATGACGGTCGTCGGCATGGCCTGGACTTCGTAGAGTTCACTGACAGAGCTTTCCGGATCGTAAAGAATGGGATAGTTCACAGGAACCTTGTCCAGAAAACGATGGGCTTCGTCCCGGTTTTCATCCACATTGACCGCGAGAATGGTAAAGCCGAGGTCCTTGTATTGACTGTAAAGCGTATCCATCAGCGGCATTTCCTGGCGGCAGGGCCCACACCAGGAAGCCCAGAAATTCAGCATTACCACTTCCCCACGGTGATCCTCCAGCCTCAGATTCTCCCCGGACCGGCTTTCCAGGGTAAAATCCGGCGCCGGCACATTGATGGCCTCGGCGTTTGCCAGGGGGCTGATGCAGGCCAGGAGGCCCGCCATTGCAAGTGATTTCATGGATGCTCTCATAGCCATTGCTCCTCTGTTCAGAAAAAGACGGACACGCCCGTGCTGACCTCAGTATTAATGGCGGTTTTCTCCGCCCCCAGGACATCAATCCGGTAATAATGCTGCCGGACGCCAAGGTGAACAGAAACACTGTCGGTCAACAGCACCTGATAGCCTGCGCCGGCATTGAGGGTGAACCGGGTATCGCCAGCAAAATCGGTGGCCCCTGCCCCGGCAATC
>PAKW01000106.1 GCA_002707215.1 Halomonas sp. | reverse complement strand
CTGTGGTAGCCTTTCTGAATTAGTTGAATCGAAAAGGGTTTCACGAACGAGGACGACCTTGACCACAGACACTGAACTTCACCCTCAGGATGCTCCGCTGGGCCGTCTTCCCTTTACCTTTGCCAAGCGCAATGGCGTCATCCTGACCCGTTCGGAGGCCGGCGAGCCGGTGATCCTGGTCCGGCCCGGGGCGTCCCATTCGGCGCTGGCGGAAGCGAATCGTATCAGTGGCGGTCGCGCCCGCTTTGCCACGATCAGTCCGGACCGGTTTGACCAGGCCCTGAATTCCGCCTACCAGAACGATTCCGCCGAAGCCATGCAGATGGTGGAGGGCATTGGCGACGACATGGATCTGGCGTCACTGGCCGATTCCGTGCCCGAAACCGAGGATTTGCTGGAACAGGAAGACGACGCGCCAATCATCCGCCTGATCAACGCCATCCTGACCGAAGCGGTGAAAACCAGTGCCTCGGACGTTCATATAGAAACCTATGAAAAGCGGCTGGTGGTTCGTTTCCGGGTGGATGGTGTGTTGCGGGAAGTGGTCGAACCCAAGCGGGCGCTGGCACCTCTGCTGGTGTCCCGGATCAAGGTCATGGCGAAGCTGGATATTGCCGAGAAACGGGTGCCCCAGGATGGCCGGATTGCCCTGCGGGTAGCCGGCCGCGAAGTCGATATCCGGGTGTCCACCATGCCGTCGTCCAGCGGCGAACGTGTGGTTCTGCGTTTGTTGGACAAACAGGCTGGCGCCATTCGCCTGGAATCCCTGGGCATGGCGGGGCGGGACCTGAAAGTCCTCCGCAAGCTGATTTACCGGCCCTACGGGATCTTGCTGGTCACCGGCCCGACCGGTTCCGGTAAATCCACCACGCTTTATGCCTCCCTGCAGGAAATCAATGATCGCAGTCGCAACATCCTGACG
The DNA here is from genome assembly GCA_002707215.1 of Halomonas sp. Lineage (GTDB taxonomy): Bacteria > Pseudomonadota > Gammaproteobacteria > Pseudomonadales > Oleiphilaceae > Marinobacter. The sequence goes on along the minus strand of PAKW01000106.1, from coordinate 13,498 downwards.
GTTGAGGACCCCATCGAATACAACCTGCCGGGTATTGGCCAGACCCAGGTCAATGTCAAGGTCGATATGACCTTCGCCCGGGGACTTCGGGCCATTCTGCGCCAGGATCCGGATGTGGTGATGATCGGGGAAATACGGGATCTGGAGACAGCTGAAATCGCGGTGCAGGCGAGTTTGACAGGCCACCTGGTACTTTCCACGTTGCACACCAATACCGCTGTTGGTGCCATCACCCGGCTTATGGACATGGGTATCGAGCCGTTCCTGATTTCCTCGTCTCTGGTGGGCATAGTCGCCCAGCGGCTGGTGCGGGTGCTCTGTAAGGAATGCCGGGAGCCCTACACGCCCACCGAGGAGCACTGCGTATTCCTGCAGCAGGACCCCGCCAATCCGCCCACGATCTATCGGGCAACGGGTTGCAGCCACTGCAACCAGCTTGGGTATCGGGGGCGTATCGGTATCTATGAGGTGGTGGAAATCTCTGAGGAAATCAGTTCGCTGATCCACAAACGGGCCGGAGAGCTGGACCTGGAGCGGGTTGCCCGCCAGCACGGCCCAAGTATTCACGCCGACGGCGTGCAGAAAATACTGGACGGTGCAACCACCGTGGAAGAAGTGCTCCGCGTTACACACCGGGGTCAGTAACCTATGCCGGCGTACGAATATAAGGCGCTGGATGCCCGTGGCAAGCAGAAGCAGGGCGTGGTTGAGGCCGATGCCCCAAGGGCGGTGCGCCAGCAACTGCGTGAACGCGGCCTGACACCGCTGGCGGTGGAGCCGGCAGCAGAGAAACAGGCCCGCAGCAATCCTCTGAGCAGCCGGGGCTCCCTGGCCGCGGCGGATCTTGCCCTGGTTACCCGGCAGTTGGCGACCCTCATTCAGTCCGGCATTCCCATCGAGCAGGCGCTCTCGGCCGCGGCACAGCAGTCTCCGAAACCCAGAATACGCAGCATGCTGATTGCTATTCGCGCCAAGGTCATGGAGGGCTACACGCTGGCCGATAGCCTGGGGGAGTTTCCACGGGCGTTTCCGAGGCTGTACCGGTCCACCGTTGCCGCAGGGGAGCATGCCGGCCATCTCGATCTGGTGCTGAACCGGCTGGCGGATTACACCGAAAGCCGGCAGGAAGCCCGCCAGAAAATTCAGTTGGCGGCCATCTATCCCATCATTCTGAGTATTGTCGCCATTGCCATCGTGGTGTTCCTGCTCACCTACGTGGTGCCCGACATTATTGAGGTGTTCCTGAAACAGGGGCAGGAACTGCCAACGCTCACCATGGCGATGCTGGCGGTGTCGGAATTTCTGGCGGATTACGGTGTCTATCTGTTTATCTTGCTGGTCGCCGCGTTGATGATGTTCCGGTTTTTTCTGACCAAGCCAGGTTTCCGGCTTCGGTTTCACAAGCGGTTGCTACATCTGCCAATGCTCTCCGGGATGGTGCGTGGGGTGAATACTGCTCGATATGCCAGTACCCTCAGCATTCTGACCACCAGTGGTGTGCCTCTGGTGGAAGCCATGCGTATTGCCGGTGAGGTCCTCTCCAACGACTTTCTGAGGCAGGAATTGCGGGACGCCGCCAGAAAAGTCAGTGAAGGGGGTTCCCTGCACCGTTCTCTGGACCAGACAGGATATTTCCCGCCGATGATGCTGCACATGATCGCCAGTGGGGAAGCCAGTGGCGAACTTGACAGCATGCTGGAGCGGACAGCGCGCATGCAGGAAAGCACACTGCAATCCAGGATCGCCGCCATTGTCGGGTTGTTCGAGCCGATGATGCTGCTGGTGATGGGCGTGGTGGTGCTGATCATCGTTCTGGCCATCATGCTGCCAATTCTGAATATGAGTAACCTTGTGGGATGAAACCCGCGCCGGATTGTCAGGAGACGAATCCGAACCGAAAGCAATCCATGCCAATGACGAGTGAGACAATGACGATCAAGAACCTGAATACACACAATCGCAGCCGGGGCTTTACCCTGATCGAAATCATGGTGGTTATGGTCATTCTGGGCCTGCTGGTGGCCATCGTGGCACCAAACATCATGGGCCGGAGCGATCAGGCGAAAGTCACCGTGGCGGAAACCCAGTTGAGCAACATTGCCAACGCGCTGGATCTCTATCGCCTGGACAACAGCCATTACCCGTCCACCCAGCAGGGTCTCGAAGCGCTGGTCTCGAAGCCCAGCGGCAGCCCGGAACCCAGGAACTGGAACCCGGATGGCTACCTGAAGAACGTGCCGGAAGATCCCTGGGGATCGGAATACCAGTACGTAAGCCCGGGCACCGAGGGCCCTTATGATCTCTATTCCTACGGTTCCGACGGCCAGGAAGGCGGTGACGGCGACGCTGCCGATATCAGTGTCTGGAACACCAAGGGCTGAACCATTGTGCAGCCCAGAGCCCCGCATACCGGCTTTACCCTGATTGAAATACTGGTGGTCCTGGTGGTTGTGGGGCTGCTGGCGTCACTCGCCGTATTTACCATGGGCGGCAGCTCCCGGCAGCGTGAGCTGGAGGACGAGGTCAGGGAACTGTATCTGCTGATGCAGACGGCCTCCGAACAGGCGGTACTCAATAATCTGGAACTGGGGCTCAGGCTTGAGCAAGACAGCTACCAGTTCCTGGCGTTCCGGGACCAGACCGGGGACTGGAAGGCCTCCGGCGAGCGACTGTTCCGGGCCCGAAGCCTTCCGGAGTGGCTGACCGTTACCGAATTCATTGAGAGCGGCGCGCCGAGACTGGTCTCATCAAAGGATACCCTGCTCCCGGACGTGGTGTTTTTCTCCAGTGGCGAGACGACGCCGTTCGAGCTGGAGTTCACCATTGGCAACGGCTCTGACACCCTGCACGTGCTGGCCTCTGATGGTGTGTCGCCCATGAGGTGGCGCAAACCGGGCGATGACGGGAGCGGCGGGTGAAAACGCAGACAGGTTTCACGCTTATTGAAGTGCTCATTGCCCTGTTGGTTTTCGGCCTGATTGCGACCGCCGCAGCCGAAGTGGGCAGCCAGTACATTTCCAGCTATGAACGGGTGCGTGACAAAACCCTGGCGAGCTGGCTGGCGGATAACCGGATCAACGAAGTCCGCCTGCGGGAAAACCTTCCGGGAATCTCCGAGAACTCCGAGGATACCGACTTCGGGCCATATCGCTGGCGGGTGACGACAGCAATACTGGCCACCGCCGAGGCGAAAATGCGCCGGGTTGAAGTCACGGTCGCCCGTTACCGTGAGGATGGTGCGGCACCGGTTCCGGTTCATACCCTGTCGGCTTTTGTAGGCGCACAATGATGGCCGTGCCCCGACAGTCCTGTAAAAACCCGCAAATTGGCTTCACCCTGCTTGAGGTGTTGATTGCGGTGACCATCACGGCTGTTATCGGTCTCGGAGTGTGGCAGGTCATCAACGGGGTGGTGAATTCCCGCGACCGGGTCAATGAGCTGGCTGAACAGTTCGACGGTCTGCAGCGGGCCATGCTGCTGCTGGAGCGCGATGTTATGCAACTGGTCAACAGGCCGGCCCGGGACATTTACGGCGACTTCCTGCCTGCGCTTTCCAGCCGCCAGGATGACTTCTCCCTGTTGCTGACCCGCCAGGGGTGGCGCAACCCCCTTGGCATCCGCCGCAGTGGCTTGCAACGCGTTGGCTGGGAATACACCGGCAGCGAATTGCGGCGCCGGTACTGGCCGATGGTGGATCAGGGCCAGGAAGATGACAGTCGCGATGTGCTGCTTCTGGAGGGTGTCAAACGTCTGGAAGTGCGGTTTCTGGATTGGAACCGCCGCTGGCAGCCGCAATGGCCGACGGATGAGGTTATGGCCGGCTTGACACCCGGTAGCCGGCCGGATGCCCCGTTGCCACTGGGTATGGAGGTGACCCTGGAGCATGAGCGCTTCGGAACGCTGGTCAGAACCTTTGCCTTGCCGGATTTTGATCCGGCCATTGCCCAGGGTGCCGTTAACCAGGCCAACCAGGCTGCCAGCAAGACCGAAGAGAATGGCACCGAGGAACAGCCGGGTGAAAACACCGGCGTGCCGGGGCAGGGAGGCTAGGCCGCTATGGCGCGTATTCCGGCGTTACCTGACCGCCAGTGTGGCGTGGCTTTAATCATGGTGCTACTGGCCATGGCGCTGGTGGTCATGCTTGCCTCGGGCATGACCCAGCAGCAGAGCCTCCGGGTATTCAGGGCGGGCCACTATCTGGCCCAGCAGCAGGGCCAGAGTATCGCGCTCGGTGCGGAGGTCTTTGCCCGTCAGATCCTGCGGAGGGATTTTAATGAGGACAAGGAAAAAAACCTGATGGTCGACAGCCTGGACGAGTTCTGGGCCGCCAATGCGGCGGTATTGCCGCTGGATAACAATGGCGTGGCTGAGGTCCAGATTGACGACCTTGGTGGCCGGCTGAATCTGAACGACCTGGCAGACAGCACTGGCAAGGTGGATCCCGTGGCCCGGGAGCGTTTTGTTCGGCTATTTGCAGCACTTGGCATAACTGCCGTTTCCGTGGATTCACTGGTGGACTGGATCGACGCGGATGACCAGACAGTCACCGCCTATGGCGCTGAGGATGGCCAGTACCTGATGGCGAATCCGGGATACCGGGCCGGCAACCAGCCGTTTACCACCGTTACCGAGCTGCGCCTGATCGAGGGCATGACCGAAGGGATTTATCAGGCCCTGCGGCCCCACGTGGCGGCCCTGCCGGTCAACGGATCGGGAATTAATGTGAATACTGCCACCGCCATGGTGATTCGCTCGCTGCATGAAGATCTGACGGACGCCCAGGCCGCATCTATTCTTGCACGGCGGAAAGAGGAACGGTTCGAGAACCTTCAGGATTTTCTAGCCCTGCAAGAGTTCGCCGGCCTCGGGCTGAAGTCGGTTGGCCTGGGGCTGCAGACGCGGTTTTTTGAAGTTGCCTCACGGATTACCTACGATAACCGTGTTGTGAATATGGTCAGCACCGTGTTCCGGACTCCGGAAGGCGAAGTCCAGACGGTCCACAGGGATATCGGGCAGAAGAACCGAATTACCAAAGAGCCTTTTACCATTTCAGAAGGATAATCATGTCTTATCGCCTTTACGTCCGCCCGATACCGCCGTTTGCGGACGCTGACCAGGATCCCGGTGCCCAGATGTTCAACTGGGTGCTGCACGACGCCAGTGGTGATACCCAGGCCCGTGGCATCGGAGACAGTCGCGATACCATTGAGCAGACCCTGGGCCAGAACGCCCTGGATAACGTTCTGTTGATCGGCCTTATTCCCGGCGAGGAAGCGATATACTGCCTGGCCGATATTCCCGCAAAGCAAAGCCGGTTTATCAACCAGGCATTACCCTATGCTGTTGAGGAACAGATCGCCCAGGATATTGATTCCGTGCACCTGGCACTTGGGGGGCATACCGAACAGGGCTACCGCGTAGCAGCCATAGACCGGGAACGAATGGCGCAGTGGGTGCACCTGTTCAGCGGCTGGGAGCACGTGCGCCTGGAGGCCATCTATCCGGACGCTTCGTTATTGCCGCGCACCGATGGAGGCTGGTCGGTCTGCCTTGACGGCGATATCGCGATGATGGTGAGTGAACGGGGCGAGTGGTTGAGCATGCAGTCTGCAAACCTCGGTATGTTTGCCCATACCCTTGCGGCACCCTCCGCTGAAGAGGTTGTGGCGGAAATACCGGTCACCCTCTATGGTACCGGCGATGAGTTCGACATCCAGCAATCGGCCATTGCCGAGTTGAGTGGCTCTGGGCGTCTTGCGGTGCGCAAGGAAGTCCTGGAACTCATGCCCCTTGAGTTGCTGGCCTACGCCCATCACCACCACCGGTGTGAGCCGGTGAATCTGTGCCAGGGCAGGTTTTCCTTGAAATCCGGCAAGGCAAGCCCGCTGAAGCCCTGGAAGCCGTTGATTGCGGTAGCGGCGGTCTGGTTTGTGATTCAGGTGGCGTTGAATGCCGGAATGGGGTTTTATTACCAGAATCAGGCAGGAGAATTACAAAGCGAGGCCATGGCCATCTACCGCGACGCCTTCCCCAATGACCGTCGGACCCATGCCGGCAATGTCAGGCGCGTGATCGAAGGGCAACTGCGGGTTGCCGGTTCCAATGGACCGGAAGTGGACTTCATCACCCTGATGAAATACACCGGCCAACAATACGCGCGCCTGCCGGGTAGCCGGGCGGTGAACTTCAACTCGGTGAATTACAGCCGCTCGCGGGGTGAGCTGATCGTGGATGTGAGAGCGGATAGCTATGATCGCCTGAGCGCATTGCGAAACGGGTTGGCAAACCAGGGCCTTGAGGCGAAGATCGGCTCTGTTGTTAACGAAGCGAGCGGTGCACGTGGCCGCCTGACGGTTTCAGGAGGCTAATGGTATGTTTTCCAGAATCAAGGATCAGCCAGTGGTCGGCAAACTCATCGCGCAATACGACCAGTTGCCCCCGCGCGACCAGCAGGCTCTGGCGGTGCTCGCAATCGCGGTGTTTCTGGGCATTCTTTACGTTGCCGTCTGGCGCCCGGTTGCGGGCTTTTACGAGCACTCAGTGGCTGCGCGGGACAATGCCGGCGAATTGCTGGCCTGGATGCAGGCGAACGAACAGACGATCCGGCGTCTGGAAAGTTCCGGCGCCAATGCCCCGGCGGCGACTGCGGACAAACCCGGGGATGGTCGTGCCCTGATGGCGCTGGTGACCCGTTCCGCCGGTGAGGCGGGCCTGTCGCTTCAGCGATTTGAGCCCAGTGGAGATGTCGCCATTCGGGTCTGGCTTGAGAACGCGCCTTTTGCAGAGGTGGCGGCTTGGCTGGAGTTGCTGAATGGCAATCATGGTGTGGTAATTGACCAGGCCGCCATGGACAGGGCAAGTGAACCGGGGCGGGTATCCGTTCGTTTAACACTGGCCATCTGATTCTGAAAACGGTTTCCGGGCCTCCTTACCCGTAACTGACGCAGAAGAGGGACGCGATGAGTAACGGCAGCGACAACAAGAACACATCCGAACCAGCCATTGTTCGCCTGGACGAAACGGCGCGTAATGAAGCCAGGTCCATACTGTTCCACGCCTACCGGAATGAGCCGACATTCCAGTACCTGTTTGATCACCGGCGTCCCGGATATGCCCAACGGGTGCGGGCGACCATACGCGAACTGATTGATCTGTACTTCGAGCTCGGTCAGGATGCTATTGGCGTGATGGTGGACGATACGCTTGTTGCCGTTGCTTTCATCGGGAAACCTGAACTCCGGATGAACCTGGCTGAGCAGATCAGTTGGCGGATCCGTATGGTGCTGACGACCGGTTTCGCCTCTACTCGCCGGTACCTGGATTACCACGAGAAGATCGGTGACATGTTGCCTCAGCCACTGGCGCACCAACTGCCAATGATGGGCGTGAATCCCGAGTATCAGAATCGGGGTTACGGTCGTTTGTTGCTGAAAACGGTCGAAAAACTCTGCGCGGAAAACCCGCGGGGCAACGGACTGGTTCTGGTTACTGGCAACAGCCGCTACCTGCCATTTTACGAGTCGGAAGGTTTCCGAAGCCTGGGCAAGATCCAGCTCGGAGATTTCCAGGATCACGTTCTGTTCCGGGAAGTGCATCCGGAAAGCAAAACAGCCGCGCCAGGCCGTACCTGATTTTTAATTGTTAACGGGGGAAGCTGTGTCTGACCAGCAGGATTTTGATCTGATTGTTATCGGAGCCGGCTCCGGCGGTGTTCGACTTGCCCGTATGTCGGCGCAACGAGGCGCCCGCGTTGCCGTGGTGGAATCACGGTACCTGGGAGGCACCTGTGTCAACGTGGGGTGCGTACCCAAGAAGCTGTTTGTATACGGTTCCCACGTTCACGATGAGCTGGAAGACGCGGCTGGTTATGGCTGGCAGGTCCCGCTTGATGACGTCCGTTTTGACTGGCCCAGACTGGTCGCCAACAAGAACGCCGAGATTGAGCGCCTGAACGGCATTTACCGCCGGCTGCTTGAGAGTACCGGGGTTACGATTATCGAAGGCACTGCCACTCTGTCTGATGCCCATACGGTGGTGGTCGGCGACACGTCATATACGGCGAAACACATTACCGTGGCCACCGGCAGCTGGCCGGTGGTTCCGGACGTACCCGGTAAAGAGTGCATTCTTACCTCCAACGAGATGTTCTACCTGCCGCAACTGCCAAAACAGGCAGTCGTCTGGGGCGGTGGTTACATTGCCGTTGAGTTTGCCGGCATTCTGGCCGGGCTGGGTGTTGAGACCACGTTGTTGTATCGCGGCGATCTGTTCCTGCGAGGGTTTGATGGTGATGTCCGCCGGTTCACGGAAAACGAAATGCGCAAGAAGGGTGTCATCCTGAAGTATGGCGTCACGATTGAATCCGTTGACGCTGAAAATGCCCATTACCGGGTGCAGCTCAGTAACGGTGAAGTCATGGAAACCGGCCTGGTGATGGCCGCAACGGGCCGGCGGGCCCTGGTCGACGGGTTGGGGCTGACCGATCTGGGCGTCCAGCTGAGCGCGTCCGGGTATGTGGTTGTGGATGACCATTTCCAGACCGCCGTCCCCTCAATTACGGCACTCGGTGACGTGATTGGCACTCCGCAGCTCACGCCTGTGGCCCTGGCGCAAGGCATGGTGCTGTCCAGGCGACTGTTCGGTGACGGCCAGGGCGAAATGGATTATTCCGCCATACCCACCGCTGTGTTCTGCCAGCCCAGCATCGGTACGGTTGGCCTGACCGAGGAGGAGGCCCGCGAAGCAGGGCACCGCCTGCGGATTTATCGCTCTGAATTCCGGCCGATGAAATACACCCTCAGCGGACGGGATGAACGCAGCCTGATGAAACTGGTGGTGGACGATGAAAATGACAGGGTGTTGGGGGCCCATATGGTCGGGCCGGATGCCGGCGAGATAACCCAGGGCCTCGCCATTGCCATCAAGGCCGGTGCCACCAAGGCGCAGTTTGATTCCACGCTGGGTATTCATCCGACATCGGCGGAAGAGTTCGTCACCATGAGAGAGCCGGTGGCCTGAACCGGCCCTGAATCACCGAAAGGCGCCCGCACAAGGGCGCCAACCACCTCAAAGCTGTATCCAGCGGCCCAGTACTTCGCGCAGATTTTCCTTTCGGACCGGTTTGGCCAGGTAGTCATTCATTCCGCTGTCAAGGCAGCTTTTTTCCGTGCCTGGCAGCACATCCGCCGTCAGCGCAATGATGGGAGTGCCGGTCTGGCCGTTGCTCTGTTCCCATTCCCGGATATAACGCGTGGCTTCATAGCCATCCATAACAGGCATCTGGCAGTCCATCAGAATGATGTCATAGCCCGTGTGATTGGTGGTGACCTTCTCCAGGGCTTCCTCGCCATTGCTGGCGGAGTCCGTCTGGAAGCCCAACCGGCTGAGCATGGCGGTGGCCACGCGTTGGTTCACGGGATTGTCCTCCACCACCAGGGCGTGGTGGGTGCCGTTGATGGCTTCCCGTGGCGGTGGGCCGGAGGGGTCGGGCTGGCTGGTGGCGTTTGCCAGCTCAAAGGGCAGCTCGAACCGGAACGAGGAACCTTTGCCGAGGTCGGTGTCAACCTGAATGTGGCCGCCCATCAGTTCCACCAGGCATTGCACCAGGGACAGGCCCAGCCCGGTACCTCCGTGCAGCCGGGCGTTTCCGCTATCAAGTTGTTCAAAGGAATTAAAAATGTCGTGCAGGCGCTCCACCGGAATGCCGGACCCGGAGTCGCTGACTGAGCAGTTCAGGATGACGCAGTTGTCTTCAAGGCAGAAGCAGCCGGCCTGAATATTGATAAAGCCATCACTGGTAAACTTGATGGCATTGTCCACCAGCCCGGCGAGCACCTGCCGAAGGCGCGCGGCGTCACCGGTTACCAGTGGGGTCTCGGGCCAATCGCCGTAGAATGTGAGATTCAGAGCCAGCCCCTGTTGCTCGGCCACATGCCGGTAGGTGGCGGTGCAGTTCGAGATGAGTTGTCTGAGGTCAAACTTCTGGCTCTCCAGCTTGAGAGTTCCGCTGTCCATGCGGGAGTAATCGAGGATGTCGCCGATAACGGTCAGCAGATCGTCCATGGACTGGCGGGCCGTGGTGAGGTAGTCGCGCTGGCGGTTGCTGAGTGGTTCTTCCTGGACAAGGTCAATCATGCCCAGCACACCATTGAGTGGTGTACGTAGCTCATGGCTCATTGTTGCAAGAAACTCGGATTTCGCCTGATTTGCCGTTTCCGCCCTTTCACGAGCACTTTCAGACGCCGCCAGGGTCTGATCCCGGGCGGTCTGCAGGCCGGCTAGGTGGTTTGCGAGCTGATTCAGTTGTTCTTCAATTGCAACAACTTCCCGGGATGTCTGATGGGTATTCAACGGCCGTTCCTGGTAATCGCCAGCGGTCAGCTTGCTGATCCGGCCTGCCAGATCCCGGATCGGAGAGAGAATCGTGGTCAGGAAATGGTTGATGATCAGGATGGTGAACAAAAGCAACGCCACACCAACAGCAGTGGATGTCCAGAGGATGTCCTGGCGACGTTCCGCCAGGACATCCGTGCCGACACCGACCTGTACTGTTCCCAATCGCAGCGAGCCGGAACCAAAGCCATAGTCCGGTTCAAACCACTCCGCAGTGCGCTCAGACCCCAGTTCCAGAGGTTGCTGGAGAATTTCTGCCTCAAAAACCTGATAGCGTTCCGGGTTCTCCTGCGGATTCACCGGTCCTTGGGCAACGAAGCCAATCTGCTCGCCCAGAACATCCGATACCCGAATCCAGCCCGCCCTGCTGCGGCGCAGGGATTGCGAGAGAATCTGGTCCAGAGCCGGGGTATTGCCGGATACAACCGCGTACTCCAGAGCCGGAGCCAGACTGTCTGCCAGCATCTGGCTGCTGTCCGACAAGTCGCGGCGGGCATCCTCCAGCCGGGCCGATGTGAAAAACACCATAAGCACGAGGAACATGGTAACGGCGGGCAGAGCCCCAAGGAGCAACAGCTTGCGGGATAACGGGCGCTGCAGTGCGGGTGTATTACTCATCAGCCGCCTCCCCGTTGACGGTCAGTTGTCGATCCACCCGGGCAGCAATGTCCTCCCGGCTGGGCAATGGGATGTTCAGGGAACGCGCGACCTGTCTGTTGATTTCTACCCGGAACTGCTCCGGGTAAGAGGGCGGAGGGAACTCTCCTGTCTCAAAGTAGGTGTCCAGAAATTGGCTGGCCAACTGAACCATCTCGGGAAAGGGTGCATAACTGGATGCCAGTGAACCCGCTTTCACATAGGCCTGGGTTGGTCCGATGACAATCCGGTTGCGGCGGTAGGCGGTTAGCAGAATGTGTTTGATGGTCCTCGGGTTGTAAATTGCGCTGTCCGGCGCGGCGAGGAGGAAATCACCGTAGCCCAGGGCACGAACAAGTGTTGGAATCAGCTTGTCGCTGCTCTCGACCAGAAAAATTCTGGCCGACATGCCGTAGGCCGGCAGCTTATCAATCAGTGGTTCATAGAGTTCCACCGAGTCGGCGGTTGCCAGCAGGGCAATCCTGGTCGCATGGGGCAGGATCGCCTTTCCTGTCAGTGCCTGGCGGATCAGGGGGACATCGTAAAGAATGCCGGAAACCCGGCCCGGCGAGCGGTCGGCAAAGGCGTCCAGAAACGACCTGTCTACGAGCATGGCCAGTATTGGCACGTTCCGGTTGGCCTGTCGAATCCGTGAAAAGGCGGAGGGGCCAATAGTGATGACTGGCTCCTCCCCGATCATCGGAATCTGGTCATCGGTTATCGGGCGCAGGTTGACGCCTTCGCCCATTTGCGACTGAAGTAAGCCGGTCAAATGCTGGTCCAGGGCGCCATTGCCGGAGCCGGCGAGAAAGACGGTTCGCCCGGCGGCTTCCTCCTGGGCAAAAGCCGAGAGGCAAAATGCCCAGATCAGCAGGCCGAAGCAAAGCCGGAGCACCAGTCTTCGGACCGGCGCTCGGTTTCGCGTTTCAAAAAAACTGTTTGATGTGTGCCTCATACCGTCCAGGGTCAGATGCTGTCCATAATAGGTGCTCAGAAGCGAATCCCAGCCTCAACAAAGAACTGGTTGTGATCCTCAATCCGGTTGTCGGGGCTCATCCAGGCCTGAAGATCAAGATAATGCTGGATCGTCAAAGCCAGCAAATAGCTGTAGTCCGGCCCGTCAACGCGCCTGGCGAGGCGAAAATCCGCGCGCTCGAAGCGAGTCTCCCGGACTTCGTTAGTCCAGTAATAGGATACCGATGACTGTAACTCGAATGGTAGCTCCTGTATCCAGGCAATGCTACCCGAGTGACGGGCGGACAGCCGGGAAAGCAGGCCGACCACATATCTCTGGTCCTTGGGCGAGAGGGCGTCAGGATCACCGGTATAATACCCTTCCTGGTCCAGGTAAGCATAAGTGGCTCGCAGCATGGTGCCCGGGAATGTGAGTGAGGTCTCAAGTTCGACCCCTTCCTGCTTCATGGCAACGTTGTTAGCGATGAACCACTCTTCTTCGTTAATGACCCCGCTGATCATGTCCCGAAAATCATCGTTGAAATACCGGATCTCCGTGGACAGGATTGCCTGCTCCAGCCGGAACTGGCCAAAATAGCTGATTTCACGGGAGGTGATCCACTCCTCATCGAGATCTTCTCCATAGGTGGAGGTGCTGCTATCCACCAGATTCTCAACCAGCAGGCGGGTGCCCTCGAGCGCTTCGAAAGGGGGGCGCACATTGGCCGGCCGGTAGGACCAGTCGGGGGACTGTTCAAAAGCATCCGGTGTACGCACAGCCCGGGAGAAGACAAACCTCAGGGCATGGTTGTTGTTCAGAATAAAATTGGATGCGATCCTCGGAGAAAAATAGCCCTCGTCGGTCGTAGAGGTTCGTTCCCAGTTTCCGCCCGCGTTCAGGGTCAGCCAATGGCTCGGTGAGTATTCCAGGTTGGCGAACAGCCGGCTCTGATAAGTACTGCCTTTGCCATTGAAGAAGGTTTCCGAGTCGTAGCCGTCGTTGCGGTAGCCCAGGCCAGACACCAGTTTCAGGCCTGGATTGAAGATGATGGTGTCCTGAAACTCGAATTCATGACGGGATTCCTCGATATCCTCATTCAGGTCTGCGATGAGCGGAGAGGTCTGGGAAGGGAGCGGCACTCCCGGAGGAAACAGGTCCGCCAAAAAATCCGGAGCAGTTGGCGGGGCCTCTCCCGGTTCCGGTAGTTCGGGGATTCTGACAGACCAGCGTTGACGGCGCTGCTGAACCTGGTGGCTGGCCTGGATGTGATAAAAGTGATTGGAGGAGGTGGCGCCATTGAACTGAACCTGCAGGTAGTAGTCATCGGCCATAATATCGGGGGATGTTGTTGCGCCGAACTTACCGGATCTGTCAGCATCCTCTTCGTTGATGCCATCTGTCACGCCGGCACGGACATCCACGGAGTGGCGGCTGTCGATGTTTATAATGCTGTCAAAGTTGAAGTTGTTGACATTGTTGCCATCGTGAAAAGGGGTTACTCCATCCCTGGTGGTG
>PAKW01000105.1 GCA_002707215.1 Halomonas sp. | reverse complement strand
GTGGGATATCTGCCCCAGGAGCCGGAGCTGGACGAGGACAAAACGGTCAAAGAGATCGTCGACGAGGCGGTTTCCGGCGTTCATGACGCACTGGCCGAACTGGACCAGGTTTACGCAGCCTATGCTGAACCGGACGCCGATTTCGACGCATTGGCCAAGAAGCAGGGCGAACTGGAGGCCTACATCCAGGCTACGGACGGCCACGACATCGAGCGCAAAATGGAAGTCGCCGCAGACGCGTTGCGTCTTCCACCCTGGGATCAGCAGGTAAAAGTGCTGTCCGGTGGTGAGCGCCGGCGTGTTGCCTTGTGCCGTCTGCTGCTTTCCGGGCCTGACATGCTGCTGCTGGACGAGCCCACCAACCATCTGGATGCCGAATCCGTGGCCTGGCTGGAGCGCTTCCTGCACGATTACGAGGGCACCGTGGTTGCCATCACCCACGACCGCTATTTCCTCGACAACGTCGCCGGCTGGATCCTGGAACTGGACCGAGGCCACGGCATTCCGTTTGAAGGCAACTACAGCCAGTGGCTGGAGAACAAGGAAAAACGCCTGGAGATGGAATCCAAACAGGAAGCCTCTCACCAGAAAGCCATCAAACAGGAGCTGGAATGGGTGCGCAGCAACGCCAGGGGCCGTCAGTCCAAGAGCAAGGCCCGCCTGGCCCGCTTTGAGGAGATGAGCTCCCAGGAATTCCAGAAGCGCAACGAAACCAACGAGCTGTACATTCCGCCCGGGCCACGCCTGGGCAACAAAGTGATCGAGGTTGACGGTATCAGCAAGTCCTTCGGCGACCGCCTGCTGTATGAAGATGTGTCCTTGAGCGTACCGCCCGGTGCCATCGTGGGCATTATCGGTGGTAACGGCGCCGGCAAATCGACCCTGTTCAGGATGATCGCGGGTTTCGACCAACCGGATTCCGGCACCATTACCGTCGGTGAAACCGTGGAACTGGCCTACGTGGACCAGATGCGCGACCTGGACGGCAGTAAAACCGTCTGGGAGGAACTCTCCGACGGCAACGATATTATCAAGGTTGGCAACTATGAGACCCCATCCCGGGCCTATGTGGGGCGCTTCAACTTCAAGGGCAGCGACCAGCAGAAGCGGGTCGGCGACCTGTCTGGCGGTGAGCGTAACCGCCTGCACCTGGCCAAACTGCTGAAGGAAGGTGGCAATGTGCTGCTGCTGGACGAACCCACCAACGATCTGGACGTGGAAACACTGCGTGCCCTGGAGGAAGCCCTGCTCAACTTCCCGGGTTCTGCCCTGGTGATCTCGCACGACCGCTGGTTCCTGGACCGGGTAGCCAGCCACATCCTGGCGTTCGAGGACGATGGGGACGTGGTGTACTTCGAGGGTAACTTCACGGAGTACGATGAGGACTTCAAGAAGCGCAAGGGCGATTCCGCAATGCAGCCCAAACGCATGAAGTACAAGAAGCTGGCCTGAGGTTAGTAAAAGAGGGGTCAGATGAAAGCTTTCATCTGACCCCGTTTTCAACCCCGTTTTCACATCTGCCCCCGCTTTCATCCATTATCCCCTGAGATCGCCATGGCCAAAGTAAAAACCGCCTATGTCTGCACCGAATGCGGTGCCGACTACTCCAAATGGCAGGGCCAGTGCACCGCCTGCCAGGCCTGGAATACCATCAGCGAAGTCCGCGGTGTCAGCAGCACCAAAGGCGCTCGTGGCGCCCGCTTCGAGGGCTTTGCCGGCAGCCTGTCGGAAGTCCAGAGCCTGGACGACGTCAGCCTCGCCGAGCAGTCTCGTATCAGTTCCGGTATGCAGGAGTTCGACCGGGTTCTCGGTGGCGGCCTGGTGGAGGGGTCGGCAGTCCTGATGGGCGGCCATCCTGGCGCCGGCAAGAGTACCCTGCTGCTTCAGGCCGTATGCCATCTGGCCGCCAGCGTCCCCGCGCTTTATGTCACCGGTGAAGAATCCGTGCAGCAGGTCGCCATGCGGGCCAAGCGGCTGGGATTGCCCACCAAAGATCTGAAGATGCTGTCTGAAACCTCAGTTGAGCGGGTAATGCAGGTAACGGAAGCGGAAAAGCCTCGAATTCTGGTGGTGGACAGTATTCAGGTGATGCACGTGGCAGAGATTGAATCAGCCCCCGGCAGCGTGTCCCAGGTACGCGAAAGCGCCGCTTTCCTGACCCGCTTTGCCAAGCGGACCGGCACCATCCTGTTCCTTGTCGGGCACGTCACCAAGGACGGCAGCCTGGCCGGCCCGAAAGTTCTGGAGCACATGATCGACTGCTCCATCCTGCTGGAAGGTTCCAGCGACAGCCGCTACCGCACACTTCGCGGCATCAAGAACCGGTTTGGCGCGGTGAATGAGCTGGGCGTATTCGCCATGCTGGAACAGGGGCTGAAGGAAGTGAAAAACCCCAGCGCGATATTCCTGAACCGCGGCGAGGACGCGGCCCCGGGAAGCGTGGTGATGGTGGTCTGGGAAGGCACCCGGCCCATGCTGGTGGAGATCCAGGCACTGGTGGACATGGCCCAGGGCGGCTATCCGAGACGCGTGGCGGTTGGCCTGGACCAGAACCGGCTGGCGATGCTTCTCGCCGTATTGCACCGTCACGGCGGCATGCATGTATCTGATCAGGATGTGTTCGTGAACGTGGTCGGCGGTGTGAAGGTGAATGAAACCAGCGCCGACCTGGCATTGTTGGCCGCGATTGTCTCCTCCTTCCGCGACCGCGCCCTGCCCCAGGATCTGGTGATTTTTGGCGAAGTCGGCCTTTCCGGCGAAATCCGACCGGTCCCCAGCGGCCAGGAGCGCATTTACGAAGCCGCCAAGCACGGCTTTACCCGGGCACTGGTGCCCAAATCCAATGCCCCCCGCAAGGCCATCGAGGGCATGAAAGTGATTCCGGTGACCAAGCTCAGTGACGCGCTCTCGGCTCTGGAAGATCTCTGAGTATCTTGTCTTGGGAGTTGACGGACAGGATGGCTTTTCTATTTCCAAAAACCGCTACGAGCACATCCATGTGGGCTTGTTTCCGGCCATCCCTGGCCTCCAACATTTTTGGAAATAGAAAAGCCATCCTGTCCTGCATGCTTGGCAGTAATAGTCCCACCCTCATATCTCTTAGCTTTTGACCCGCAACGTAGGTCGGATTAGGCGAAGACGTAATCCGACAAAACCCGCCTAATCAATGAGATGAGCAAACTCCCTCTCCAACAACGCCTGATCACCAAGGTTAAGCTCAACAAGACGTTTGAGGTGGGTAGCGCTATCAAGGTCAATGTACTGACATTTGAAGCCAAGCCTGTGCGGCTCCACGTGCCTGAGCTCAACCGCCATAACAATACCTGCCTCATGATCATCCAGGTGAATAATCACCTCACACGGCTGCCTCAAAGGCACATCCCACCCCTCCGGCCGTTTTACGAGAACGCCTTTCAAGGAAATATCCAGCACCTCGGTGGTCCAGACGGTCTCCAGACAGTGAAGCTCGCAGGGCGCATCGAATTCGATCCGGTGAAACCGGCGTTTTTCGGGAGTTTTGGTGGGCAAGTGGCTACTCCTGTTTACCGATCCTGTTTTACCTGACTATAGACCGGACAGAAGGATGCATCCAGAGGAGTTTTGGAGTGGTCGATTGTTAGGAAGATATATCGCCGCTGTGAGGTAGAGGCCGTTGTGGGGCTCTTTCCAAAAATGTTGGAGGCCATGGATGGCCGGAAACAAGCGCACAGGGAAGTGCCTGTAGCGTTTTTTGGAAAGGGCCCCACAACGGCCTCACCTGCAAAGCCCTCAGGCTAGGGGAAAAAAAACTCCAAGGCTCAGCGGTGATACTCCGGACTCAATTCTACAACCGCCTCGATGAACGCCCTGGCGTGCTCCGGATCCACGTCCGGTGTAATTCCGTGGCCAAGGTTGAAGATATGCCCGGTGCCGGAGCCATAACGGCGCAGGATATCCGCCACTTCCTGGCGAATCCGCTCAGGCGGCGCGTACAGCATGGCCGGGTCCATGTTGCCCTGGAGGGCGACCCGATCACCGATGCGGGCGCGAGCGTTACCGATGTCCGTGGTCCAATCAAGACCAACGGCGTCTGCGCCAGAGTCCGCGATCAATTCCAGCCACTGACCGCCATTCTTGGTGAACAGGATCACCGGCACCCGGCGGCCATCGTTCTCGCGAATCAGGCCGTCGACGATTTTCTTCATGTAGCGTAGCGAGAACTCTTCATAGGCCCAGCTGCTGAGCACGCCACCCCAGGTATCAAATACCTGCACTGCCTGGGCACCAGCCCTGATCTGAGCGTTCAGGTAGTCGATAACCGCATCCGCCAGATGGTCCAGCAGGCGATGCATCACCTCCGGCCGGCCATACATCAGCTTCTTGGCTTCCCGGAAATCCCTGGAGGAGCCACCTTCGACCATGTAAGTCGCCAGGGTCCAGGGGCTGCCGGAGAAACCAATCAGAGGCACGGTGCCATTAAGGGCGCCGCGAATGGTGGATACTGCGTTCATGACGTAGTCCAGATCCACCTCGGCGTTGATTTTCGGCAGTGCCGCAACGTCTGCCTCAGAGCGAATAGTATTCCGGAACCTGGGGCCTTCCCCGGTTTCAAAGTAAAGACCCAGCCCCAGCGCATCCGGAATGGTCAGAATGTCCGAGAACAGGATAGCCGCATCCAGGGGGTATCGCTCCAAAGGCTGAAGGGTGACTTCACAGGCCAGCGGAGTATTCTTGCACAAGCTGAGAAAATCCCCGGCCTTCGCCCGTGTCGCTCGATATTCCGGCAGGTATCGCCCTGCCTGTCGCATCATCCATACCGGAGTACGGTCAACGGGCTGGCGCATCAGTGCGCGCAGGAAACGGTCATTTTTCAGCTCGGTCATGGCAACTCCTGGTCTGGGAAACGAAATTTCTGGGAGGTAATGATACGCGGTTTAGGTCAATTGGAAAGGTGTCGGGTCAATTGGAAGGCGTCGGAGAGAAACCAGGTGAACCGGGGGTCAGATGAAGGCTTTCACCTGACCCCATGTCCGGATCGATCCGGCAATCAGATCTCCAGGTAATCCATGATACCTTCGGCCGCCTGGCGCCCTTCCCAGATAGCGGTTACGACCAGGTCCGAGCCGCGGACCATGTCGCCGCCGGCGAAGATTTTCGCGTTACTGGTCTGGAAGGCAAACTCGGCTTCCTCGGGGGCGGTCACGCGACCGGAATCGTCGGTGTTCACCTTCAGTTCATCGAACCACTCGGCAGGGCTGGGACGGAATCCGAAAGCAACCAGAACGGCATCCGCCGGAATCACTTCCTCACTGCCCGGCACCACTTCCGGACGGCGGCGGCCGTTGTCATCGGGCTCGCCCAGTCGCGTCTGGATCACCTTGACACCTTCAACCCGATCTTCACCCAGGATGGCGATCGGCTGCCGGTTGAAGAGGAACTTCACACCTTCCTCCTTGGCATTGGCCACTTCACGGCGGGAGCCCGGCATGTTTTCCTCGTCCCGACGGTAGGCACAGGTCACACTTTCAGCCTGCTGACGGATGGAGGTGCGATTGCAGTCCATGGCGGTGTCACCGCCACCGAGAACAACGACACGCCTGCCTTTCATGTCGATGAAATCCGACTCATCTTTTTCAAAGCCCAGGCGACGGTTGACGTTGGAGACCAGGAACGGCAGCGCGTCGTAGACTCCTGGCAAATCCTCACCCGGAAAACCACCCTTCATGTAGGTGTAGGTGCCCATGCCCATGAAGACGGCATCGTATTCGCCGATAATGTCCTGCATCTGGACGTCTTTTCCAACCTCGGTGGACAGGCGGAATTCCACACCCATTGCCTCGAACACCTTGCGACGACGGGTCATGACCGACTTTTCCAGCTTGAACTCGGGGATACCGAAAGTCAGCAGACCGCCAATTTCCGGATAGATGTCGAACACAACTGGCTTTACGCCGTTGCGGACCAGCACATCAGCGCAACCCAGACCAGCGGGTCCGGCACCGATGACTGCGACTTTCTTGTCTGTCCACTTGACTGCGGACATATCCGGCTTCCACCCCAGCGCAAAGGCGGTGTCCGTGATGTACTTTTCCACGGAACCGATGGTCACCGCACCATAACCGTCGTTCAGGGTACAGGCGCCTTCACACAGGCGGTCCTGGGGACACACGCGGCCACAGACCTCGGGCAGGGAGTTGGTCTGATGACACAGCTCCACCGCGCGCATGATATTTCCTTCGGACACCAGCTTGAGCCAGTTCGGGATGTAGTTGTGAACCGGGCACTTCCACTCGCAGTAGGGGTTGCCACACTCCAGGCAACGATGGGCCTGGGAGGCGGCATGGTCCGCTGTAAACGGGTGGTAAATCTCACCAAACTCTTTCTTTCGCTTCCTGGCCGGCACCTTTTTCGGGTCAATCCGCCCAACTTCGACAAACTGGAAGTCGTTACTCAGTCGTTCTTTCATTTTGATGCTCTCATCAACTCAATTTCGACGAGGGGCGGCCGTCAGGCTGCGCACCCCAAACCCTGTTCTACCCACCGCCTTATTCCGGGCGCGCCCGGGTGCTGGCCAGCAGGCTTCGGAGGTTGGCAGCCTTGGGTTTCACCAACCAGAAACGGCCGATGTAGTCGTCGAAATTCTCTAGAATGTGCCCAGCCCACTCACTGCCGGTTTCCGAGATGTGCTCCCTGATAACACCTCGCAGGTGATTGCGGTATGACTCCATGTCTTCACTGGAAATCCGCTGAATCTCCACCAGTTCGTGGTTGTACTTGTCCACGAAGGTGTTGTTGATATCCATCACATAGGCAAAGCCACCGGTCATGCCGGCACCGAAGTTGTGCCCGGTAGACCCGAGAACGGTGACCAGACCGCCAGTCATGTACTCACAACAGTGATCCCCGGTACCTTCCACAACAGCGTGAGCGCCAGAGTTACGAACCGCGAAACGTTCGCCTGCCGTTCCTGCCGCAAACAGTTTGCCGCCGGTGGCGCCATACAGGCAGGTGTTGCCGACAATCGAGGTTTCCTGGGTCTTGAAGGCACTGCCACGGGGAGGTTTCACAACCAGCTTGCCGCCAGTCATGCCCTTGCCGACATAGTCGTTGGCATCGCCTTCCAGGACCAGGTTGAGGCCACCCACGTTCCAGACACCAAAGCTCTGGCCAGCGGTGCCGGTAAGATTAAGGGTAATCGGCGCATCGACCATGCCCTGGTTGCCGTGCAGCGCGGCAATTTCACCGGACAGGCGAGCACCGATGGACCGGTCGCAGTTGGTCACCCTGTAGGGCCAGACACCACCACTCTTTTCCTTGATCGCCGTGGCGGTATCCTGAACCATCTGCTCCGCAAGCGTACCTTTGTCGAACGGATAGTTCCGCTCCACCTGGCAGGTCTGTGGCTTGTCCGCGGGGATATGGTCATTGGACAACAGGCGAGTGAGATCCAGCTTCTTCTGGCGCTCGGTGTCGCCCGGCAGCCGCTCCAGCAGATCCACACGTCCGACCAGCTCTTCGAGAGTGCGCACGCCAAGTTTCGCCATCCATTCACGGGTTTCCTCGGCAACGAAACGGAAGAAATTCATCGCCATTTCCACCGTGCCATTGAAGTGCTCTTCACGCAGGTAGTCATTCTGGGTGGCAATACCGGTCGCACAGTTGTTCAGGTGACAGATGCGCAGGTATTTACAGCCCAGCGCAACCATGGGCGTGGTTCCAAAGCCAAAGCTCTCGGCGCCAAGGATTGCACCTTTCACAACATCCAGACCGGTCTTGATGCCACCATCGGTCTGCAGGCGAATCTTGCCGCGAAGGTCGTTGGCCCGAAGCGCCTGCTGGGTTTCCGTCAGCCCCAGCTCCCACGGAGAGCCCGCATAGCGGATCGACGTCAGCGGGCTTGCCGCCGTGCCGCCATCATAGCCGGAAACCGTAATCAGGTCTGCGTATGCCTTGGCAACACCGGCCGCGATGGTACCGACACCCGGCTCGGACACCAGCTTCACAGACACCAGGGCCTGCGGGTTGACCTGTTTGAGATCAAAGATCAACTGGGCCAGATCCTCAATGGAGTAAATATCGTGATGTGGTGGCGGCGAAATCAGCGTTACGCCGGGCACCGAGTAGCGCAGGCGTGCGATCAGGTCGTTGACTTTGCCACCCGGCAACTGGCCGCCCTCACCCGGCTTGGCACCCTGAGCCACCTTGATCTGCATAACATCGGCACTGCGCAAGTATTCCGCGGTGACACCAAAACGGCCAGAGGCAACCTGCTTGATCTTTGAGCGCTTTTCGGTGCCATGACGGGCAGGGTCTTCCCCACCTTCGCCGGAGTTGGAACGGCCGCCAAGCGTGTTCATGGCAACAGCCAAAGCCTCATGAGCCTCCGGCGACAGTGCGCCCAGGGACATGGCCGCGGAGTCAAAGCGGGGGAAGATATTCTCAACCGGCTCCACCTCGGAAAGGGCGATCGGCTTGAGGTCCTTGCGGAACCCCAACAGGTCACGCAGAGTCGCCACCGGGCGCTCGTTCACCAGTCCGGCGTATTCTTTGTAATGGCCGTAATCGCCTCTGGTAACCGCTTCCTGCAGCTTGCCCACCACGTCCGGATTGAAGGCATGGTACTCCTGGCCATGAATGTATTTCAGCAGTCCACCCTGGGAGATGGGCTTGCGCGGCTTCCAGGCAACGGTGGCCAACTGTTCCTGATCCTGCTGGAAATCATAGAACCCGGCACCCTGGATACGGCTGGGCACCCCTGGGAAACACAGGTCCACAACCTCATCGGCAAGGCCGACCGCCTCGAACAGCTGGGCTCCACGGTAGGAGGTGATGGTCGAGATACCCATCTTGGACAGGATCTTCAACAGACCCTTGTTAATGCCTTTGCGATAGTTGTTCTTGGCATCGATCGGATCCATCAGTAACTCGCCGGTGCGGATCAGATCATTCAGGACCTGATAGGCAAGGTATGGATAGACCGCCGTGGCGCCAAAGCCAAAGAGCACGGCGAAATGATGGGGATCCCGGGCCCAGCCGGTTTCCACGACGATGTTGGAGTCGCAGCGCAAACCCTGCTGGACCAGATGGTGGTGAACGGCGCCAGTCGCCATCATGGCGTTCACGGGCAACTCGCCTTCCTTCAAGTCCTTGTCCGTGAGCACCAGCAGCACCTTGCCATCGCGTACCGCCTGCTCGGCTTGCCCGCAAACCTGGCGGATAGCCTGTTCAAGACCCTGCTCCGGACGGTAGCTCATGGAGATCTGCGCCACCTCAAAACCAGGCCGGTCATTGTTGGCAATCTTGAGGAATTTCGCCGGCGACAGAACCGGGGTGGTCAGGATGATCCGGTCCGCGTGGTCTGCGGTTTCCTCGAATACGTTTCGCTCGGCACCCAGACAGGTTTCCAGGGACATAACGATCGCCTCACGCAGGGGGTCGATCGCCGGGTTGGTGACCTGGGCGAATTTCTGCCGGAAGTAGTCCGCCACGTGGCGGACCCTGCTAGACAGAACCGCCATCGGGGTATCGTCACCCATGGAGCCCACCGCCTCCTGACCATTCTCGGCCAGCGGACGGAGAACCTGATCACGCTCCTCAAAGGACACCATGAACATCTTCTGGTGAACCAGCAGCTCGTCGGCATCCATCAGCCTGAAGTCAGGTGTATCCTGGTTCAGAGTGGTTTCAACGCGCAGCGCATTCTCACGTAGCCAACGTTTGTAGGGCTGCGCGGCCTTGAGGCGCTGGTCAATGTCCCGGGTATGCAGGACTTCGCCGGATTCGGTGTCAATGGCCAGCATCTGGCCCGGTCCGACCCGCCCCTTGGCCACAACATCGTCAGGCTGGTAGCCATAGGTTCCGATTTCAGAGGCCAGGGTAATAAAGTCGTCCTTGGTAATGACCCAGCGAGCGGGCCGCAGGCCATTACGGTCCAGCATACAGACGGCGTAGCGGCCGTCAGACATAACCAGACCCGCGGGGCCATCCCAGGGCTCCATATGCATGGAGTTGTATTCATAGAACGCCCGGAGTTCCGAATCCATACTGTCGACGTTCTGCCACGCCGGGGGAATCATCATCCGGACCGCGCGAAACAGGTCTACACCACCAGCGAGCAGCACTTCCAGCATGTTGTCCATGCTGGACGAGTCAGATCCAGTGAGGTTAACCAGCGGCTGCAGGGTCTGCAGGTCCGGAAGCTCCGGCGAGCTGAACTTGGCAGCGCGGGCAATGGCCCAGTTTCGGTTGCCATCAATGGTGTTGATCTCACCATTATGGGCCAGATACCGGAACGGCTGGGCCAGCGGCCACTTGGGCATGGTATTGGTGGAGAAACGCTGGTGAAAAACACAGATCGCGGTCTCCAGGTCAGGATCGCCCAGATCCCGGTAAAAATTAGCAAGATCCGCCGGCATCATCAGGCCCTTGTAGGCTAGGGTCCGATGGGAAAGGCTGCAGATATAGAACTCGGGATCATCCGCCATGTCGCTCTCGGCGTGGCGACGACCCACGAACAGGCTGATCGCAAACTCACGCTCCTCCTTGCCGGCAGGAACCACGAACACCTGTTCAATCCGGGGCAGGCAATCAAGAGCCATGGGCCCAAGGCAGCTGTCATCCACCGGCACTTCACGCCAGCCAAGGATCTCCAGACCCTGTTCGGTCAGCCGCTTTTCAATAGCATCCCGACCAGCGGCAGCCCTGGCTTCATCCGGGCTCAGGAATACCTGACCCACGGCAAAAAGATCACCTGGTTCCTTGCCAAAAGCTGCCTTGGCGGCTTTCTTCAGGAAGCCGTCCGGGCTCTGGATCAGCAAGCCACAGCCATCGCCGGTCTTGCCGTCTGCAGCGATACCACCTCGGTGGGTCATGCAGGTCAGAGACTCGATGGCAGTTTGCAATAACTTGTGGCTGGCCTGGCCCTTCATATGGGCAATCAGACCGAACCCGCAGTTGTCCCTGAATTCGTCGGGATGATACAAACCTGTCATCATAAGCGCTCTCTCGCGTAAAAATTCTTTTCAATCAAAGAGTTACTTTGCGCGCAGCCGCACAACCACCCTTTGACACTGAAAATGGGGGCTGGCTATTTTACACGCGTAGAAATACGTACTCAAATCGGAGTTGAGTTATTGTGGGGAGCCGAAAAACGGAATTTCCAACGGACAGGTTATGGAACAATGAGTTAGCACCAGATAAGGCGCTACTGCAAACTGTCGATTGACCGAACCCACGGCGACCGGGAAACCAGCTCCTGGGGTAAATCGGATACCGCCTCATTCGCCGCCTCTCGGGTGGGGAACTCGCCATAGAATACCATAAACCAGGGCTGACCCTGTCTTTCGCCAAGGGTGTAAACGATTTCACCGAGCTGTGAGTGGCGCTCTACGATGTTAAGTGCCGTTTGCTCCAGGTTGCCGGCCACAAGCTGAATCGTCCACCCTTCACGGGCCTTCACCTGCTCAAGGGGTACAAAATACTCCGGATTTTCAGGGGTAAACGCTGGCACTGACACTGACACTGGCCCGGGCTCGGGCTCGGGCTCGGGCTCGGGCTCGGGCTCGGGCACTGACTGAACAGCGTCCGGCTCTGCTTCAGCCTCCGTCAACAGGGTTTCAGCTTCAGGGAGAGGCTCGACAGCCTCGGTTTGAGGGCCAATGGTGATGCTCTTGCGGACTCGCTCAGGCACCTTCACTGACTCCTTAGCCATCGACTCATCGTACTGACGGGAAACAAACCACCACGAGCCAGCGAGCAGCAACAGCGCCAGCGCCGGCCAGCCGATGCGCTTCCAGGGTAGCCCCTGAGCACGCATCGCAGGCGATGTGGCTACCATATCCAGCCAGACTCCTGGCGTTACCCGCTTAAGCCCCGAAAAGCTGCCCTGGCTCAGAGCATGAATGTTCGCCACCCGCACGGGACTGAGCAGTTCACTGGTCTTCCCGCCCGCCGCGTGAACTCTCGGTTCAAGATAGGCAACGACTTCGTCTTTCGTCAGCGGGCGCAGATGAATCTGGTGAACCGATGTAGACGCATCATCAAGTGCCAACATCTCGACCAGGTTGTCGCTTCCCGAGAAAACCGGAACCGCTGAAGACCCGCGTTCCGACGCCAGATAGGCAGAAAGAATGAGTCTGAGCAATTCCACTGGCGCCCGATCAGCATCGTCAATCAGCAACACCATCCGCTGGCCTTTGCGAACCCGGGATTCGGACCATTTAAAGAAACGGTAAACAAGATCCCGGGGATTCCCATCCGACCCCATTCCCGACTTCGCAATCGTTTTCAGGTCTCTGACAAGGGCCTGAGCACTGGTTAATGCCGAAGCGGGAATCCGGTGAAAGTCAACCCGGGATGACTCGCTTCGCACCAGCTCCGCCAGTAATCGGCTCTTGCCGGATCCTGCGGCACCGGTGAGTAAAAGCGCCATGTCGCCAAACCCACAGAGGTGGCGCAAAGCTTCCAGCGCATGATGACGCATGGCATCCGGAAAAAACGGCGTTTCCATTTCCAGAGGGTTGGCGCGCAGACCATACCGTTGCTGCAGCCTGGGAAACAGGCCACCGCCATCAAGACTGTTCAAGCGTTCCTCGGTCACGGGTCTTCCTTGTCTGCTATTCTTTTACCACAAGCCACGAAACATCAACGAAGTCATTACCGTGATCTCATTCCGGGCTGCAGAAGCGGGCAAAGGTCGATGCCAGGTTTTCCGGGTTTGCCTCGGAGGTTACAACGGCATCACCAACTGAGCGGAGCAAAACAAGCCTGAGCTGCCCGTCGACATTCTTTTTGTCTACCGCCATCAGACTCATGAAATCATCCGCCGTCATCCCGACCGGAGGTTTGCCGGGCAACCCGGCTCTCAGAATAAGACGGGTTATCCGGTCGCAGTCGGCCCGTGAGATCATACTTTCAAGGGCGGAAAGCTCCGCTGCCATGATCATGCCCGTACCCACCGCCTCTCCGTGCAGCCAGTTGCCATAACCGGCGAAGGTCTCTATGGCATGACCAAAGGTGTGGCCAAGATTCAGTATCGCCCTCAGACCACCTTCACGCTCGTCCAGGGCAACAACCTCCGCCTTGCAGGCACAGGACCGGTAAATGGCTTCTGCAAGCGCCTCGGGATCGAGGGCGACGAGAGCGTCCACCTTGCCTTCAAGCCAGGCAAGAAAATCCAGATCCCGGATGAGCCCGTACTTGATTACCTCAGCGAGGCCGGCCGATACTTCACGTGCGGGCAAGGTCTGCAGGCTTCCGGCATCAACCAGGACGGCCTGTGGCTGATGGAAAGCACCGATCATGTTCTTACCCAACGGGTGATTGATTCCGGTTTTACCACCTACGGAGGAGTCCACTTGTGACAGTAGCGTGGTCGGTATCTGGATAAACGGAACCCCACGTTGATAGCAAGCCGCGGCGAAGCCTGCCATGTCGCCGACAACCCCGCCTCCAAGCGCGACCAGCGTGGTTTTCCGGGTATGCCGCTGCTCCAGCAGACCGTCAAAGATCCGGTTCAGAGTCTGCCAGTCCTTGAATTTCTCGCCATCGGGCAGAACAACTGTATCAATACGCTTCCCGGGAAAGCAGCCTTTCGCACTCTCGAGATACAGGGGCGCGACAGTTTCATTGGTCACAATCATGACCTGGGAGCCGCCAACAAAACGCGACAGGTCCCAGGTGCCAAGAAGGTTCTGACCAATAAAAATGGGGTAGCTGCGATCCCCCAGTTCAACCGAAAGTTCACGAAGCAGGTTAGACATGATTACGACCTTCCTTCCGGATCTGCCTTTTGTGGCGCGGAGTTCTTGGATTCAGCCGGTTAACCAGCTGTCGAACCACAAGCCTCGGGCTTTTGCGATCTGTGTACATGATGATGTCGGCCAGGCCTGAATACAGCTGATCCCGGATCGAGAAAAGATGTCTCAGGACGGCTTCCGGATCATCATTCTGCAGTAATGGCCGGTTACGATCTTTCCGCGTGCGCTCTACCTGCTGCTCAATTGACGCTTTCAGGTAGATCACCATCGCATCCTTTTTAAGCAGGGGATGGTTTTCAGGCCGCATCACCGCACCACCTCCGGTCGCGAGCACAGTGTTGTTTTCATTCGACAATTCGTCAAGCATCGCCGTTTCCCGCTGACGGAACCCATCTTCACCTTCAACATCAAAAATCCACGGTATGTTGGCCCCGCAACGCTGCTCAATAATGCGATCCGAATCGAGAAAACGATAGCCCAGCTCCTTGGCGAGCATCCGACCAATCGTGCTTTTCCCGGCCCCCATGGGGCCAACGAGGACAACGCGTTTTGGCAAAGACATAACTTCCGCTCAGTTTTGATCAGGCGGGTGAGAATATCACAGGGCCGGTACTTGCATAAGCTCCGTACCCGGC
The DNA here is from genome assembly GCA_002707215.1 of Halomonas sp. GTDB lineage: Bacteria > Pseudomonadota > Gammaproteobacteria > Pseudomonadales > Oleiphilaceae > Marinobacter. The sequence continues at coordinate 2,171 of PAKW01000105.1, read as the reverse complement.
CTGTGGGGAATTCAGGCACAAAAAAGCCGCCGGGTTCCAGGCGGCGGCTTTTTTTCGGGATCCCGGTTACCGGACAAGATCGCTCTTGATGATCTTGGGCGTTATGAAAATTAACAGCTCACTGCGCTCATCAATTTTCTCGGTACGCTTGAAAAGACGACCCAGGTAGGGAATATCCCCAAGGAACGGGGTCTTCGTAGTTTGGGTCGCAACTTGCGACTGGAAGATACCACCCAGCACCACCGTCTCACCGTTGCCAACCAGAACCTGAGTGGTCACCTGGTTGGTATTGATCGAAGGAATACCGGCGGTAACTTCACCACGGGAGTCCTGGTTGACCACCAGATCCATAATAATCTTGTCATCCGGGGTGATTTGCGGCGTCACCTCGAGAGAAAGCACGGCTTCCTTGAACGAGACCGCTGTCGCACCGCTGGAAGACGCTCGCTGATAAGGAATTTCCTCACCGGATTTGATAGACGCTGTCTGGCGATCCGCGGTCACAACACGAGGCTGTGAAACCACTTCGGCCTGGCCGTCGCTCTCCAGCGCAGACAGCTCCAGGTCAACCAGGAAGTCATCGCTGCCCCAGCCAATGGCAAACGAGGAAGTGCCTTCACCGCTCACACCGAGATCGACCGCCAGCGCACCCGGGAAGGTGATTGTACTGCTGTTTCCGGCTGCAGCATCACGCGCCTCCTGCAAGGACTGCTGCGAGCCTCCGACAGTGAATACATTATCTCCACTCACATCGTAAGCAGCGCCACCCCAGCGAACACCGAGATTTTCCGCCACGTTGGTCTGGGCTCGAACAATGCGGGCCTCAATAGACACCTGACGCACCGGCACATCCCATGTCGATACCAGACGGCGAATTTCATCAAGCTTCTCGGCAGTTTCACGAACACTGATCGTGTTGGTACGAACATCAGAGGAGACGAATCCGCGATCAGAGATCAGCTCTTCGTCTTCCTTGATCAACGCAACAATATCAGCCGCTTTGGCGTAGTTAACCTGAATGATGTCCAGACGAACCGGGGCCAGCTCGGCAATCTGCTTGTTGGTTTCGAGCTCGAGTTTCTCACGCGCTGCGATTTCGTCTGCAGGCGCTACCAGCAATACGTTGCCGATCTGACGCTTATCGAGGCCTTTGGTCTTGAGAATCAGATCCAGCGCCTGATCCCAGGGAACATTCTGCAGACGCAGAGTAATGCTGCCGCCTACCGTATCACTGGCAACCAGGTTCAGGCCGGTGAAGTCAGCAATCAGCTGCAGGACCGAGCGCACTTCAATATCCTGGAAGTTCAGGGACAGCTTGTCACCGGTATACGGGAACTTCTCTTCCCTGCGGGACTCAGCCTCTTCCTGGCTCAATTCTTCAACGCTGACGGTAAACTGGCTGCCGGACTGGTAGGCAATGTAGTCGTAATTCCCCTCGGGGGTGATCTCGACCACGGCATTTCCATCTTCCACAAAGGTGTCAATACGGGTAACCGGAGTGGCGAAATCTGTCACATCGAGTCGGCGCCGCAGGTCTGAGGGTACTTCAATACCGTCCATCGTCAGGCGAATCTTGCCAGCGCGCTCTGTCAGGTCCACCGGCGTGCTGGAGCTACCCAGATCAACAAGAACGCGACCTTCACCGTCCTTGCCCCGACGGAAATCCACACCGGCCAGAGCGTTGGCAGACATGGAGCCCGATGTTGAGCTGCTTTGAGACGCGGGAGCGGAGGAACTCGCGACAACGGCATCGGCCTGGCCGCCAATTGTCATGACCAGGGAGTTGCCCGAACGAACCGTGTCATAGGGCACCAGCTCGACCAGGTTGAATATCAGCCGGGTGCGGTCCTTGGTTTCCACCACGGTCATGCTCTGGGCGTTGCCTGATCCCAGAGGCACACTGCGACTTTCAAGACCACTGGTCGTGTCCCGAAGATCAACCGCAATGCGAGCGGGACGCTCAATGGTATAACCGGAAGGTTCCGGCGGTGCCCCGTCAAACTGCAGTGTAACTTCAAGCCGCTCGCCCGGTAGCGACGAAAACGACACGTCTTCCAGCGTGACCGCATTGGCCAGGCTGGATAACAACCCAAAAGCAATCACGCTGACGTATACATTGAGTTTTCTGAACATCGCTAGCCTCGACCCTAAACTTTTTTGTACGTGCATGT
>PAKW01000104.1 GCA_002707215.1 Halomonas sp. | reverse complement strand
TCATTTTTTAGGCATCCTGACCTGGCTTACATATTAAATTAATGTTCGCTTACTTTATTTCGGATTAGTAATTCTGGGACGGGGCAGAGGCTTTCTGCGAGGTTTTGGTATCCCCTGCAGGAAATAACTCTATGTCCAAAATCGACATCAGGAGTCCTGCTTGTCCCTAGCATTCATTCGGTCAATGAGCCAGCAGCGGACTTCTTCGTAGACGTAGAAAGCTGGGGCCTGCTGGGAGTTGCCATCTTTAATCGGCTTGGGGAAGCTGGGGTCACGCTTACGAAGTTCGTAGAACCCACTACTGGAGAGATCGAGCATCTCCATCAGGGTTTTCTGGCGGAAGAGGATTTTTTGAATCTTTCTGGACATAAGTGTCGCTCCTGAATTTGTTAAGAACGACACCTATATTATTAACGCTTTGAGCACTTGTGTCGGGTCTAATTTCGCAAAAAGACGATTTAGACGAGCGCGGCCAACTTTAAGCAGCGATGTTTTGGGAGGCGTCACCCGGCCGGTAGCGCTGCATGGCCTGAATAACACGTTGCTCGAAATCCGCTCTCTTGTCTTCTGTGAGCCCTTCTCTGAGGGTATCCAGATAGTCCGCATACCATTGCATCATGACCCGACGGGCTTCCAGGTAACCGGCCTGGTTGTATACCCCCGCCACGCCGGGCATCTTATGGGAGAGCTGAGCTTCAATGTGGAAATGGTACCAGCCATGCTCATGGAGGAGGGTAGAGGCTGTGTGACGAGAACCATGGCCGGTCAAACGCCCTTTATAACCGATTCCACGAAGCATCTTGTTTATTGAGTCTGTTGGCATGGTCGGGTTCTTTGGCCCGATGCAGGGAAACAGATAACGAGACCGACCTGTCATTGCCTTAAGCTCGCTCAGCAGGGCCACAAGCTGAGTGGAGAGCGGAACGATGTGCTGTTTTCTGTTTTTCATGTTTCCGTCTGGAACAACCCAAAACGCCTGGTCCAGGTTTACGTGAGTCCACTCTGCCTTAACGACCATTCCGGGCCGTGATGCGGTTAGCAGGATCATTTTCGTCGCTATCTGGGTTTGCTTCCGTGCAGTGGAGCATCCCAACGCTCTCAGGAAATTAGGCAGCTCTGGTTCCAAAAGGTGAGGATAGGACGTTTTTGAGCCTCGCCGTGTGGCGATATATCCGAGTTCCGACGCAGGGTTGTTATCGCAGATTCCGCGACCAATGGCATAGCGAAAAATCTGATTCAATGCTTGACGCACTTTTTTGCTTTTGTCGAGGGTTCCCGCCAGTTCGATCTTATGCTGCAGGTCTGCGCACTGCTTCGGTGTAATCTGTCTGATCGGGATGTTTCCGAGCTCAGGCAAAATGTCATTATCGAGATATCCACGCATCTGATTAGCAGTTTTTTGTGCGTAGCCTTCATCTACCTTTTTACTATGCCAGTACTCGCAAGATTCGGAGAAAGGATGCTCAATCAGCTCCTTCCTCGCTGCATCTTCAGCGCGACGAACCTCTCGGGGATCCTTCCCATCCGACACAAGCGCCTGAATGAGGTCGGCATGTTTTCGGGCAAGCTTGGCGCTCACAGCCGGATAACCACCAACACCCATCCAGCTCCATTTTCCATCAGGCCTCTTGAATCTGACTTCCCAGCGCTTCGATCCGTTGGCAGCCACGGTGAAATGAAGCTGGTTTGAACCGTCCTTGATCCGGTAAAGTTTGTTTTCAGGTTCAAGACTCCGCAGCACCGTCTCGGCGAGGGGAGTTCTTTTGATTTCATGACGCTTCATTGCGATCCCTGTATTTGTATGGCTGAGTTCGCCTTTGAAATTACCATACAAATCGCTATACACAACGGGGCCCGACGTGCCGGGATCTATAAAGACGTATAAGGATAGGAATGAGCCTCAAGGCATTGATAAAAAAGGCTTTAATGGAGGTACGAGGGCGTAGAAGGATAGTGGTTTGGAGCGGGTGAAGGGAATCGAACCCTCGTATGCAGCTTGGGAAGCTGCCGTTCTACCATTGAACTACACCCGCAAAACAATGGCCGCGTGAGCAATATAAGCGGTCAGCCCGGTTATGGGCAAGCATTCTATCTGGAGACTAAATGGACCCCATCCTGACCCTGCTCGGTGCCCTGATGCTGGTCATCAGCATTGTGCTCAGCCCGCTTTCCAGCCGGGTGGGTATGCCTGTGCTGCTGATATTCCTGATCGTGGGCATGATGATGGGCGAGGACGGCCCGGGCGGAATCGAGTTCGATGATTTTGAACTGGCGTTCCTGATCGCCCATCTTGCGCTGGGTGTCATCCTTCTGGATGGTGGCATGCGCACCCGGGCCGAGACCTTTCGTGTCGGCCTGAAACCCGCCCTGGTGCTGGCGACGCTCGGTGTGGCCATGACAGCCGGAGGTGCAGCGGTTGTGGCCTGGTGGGTGTTCGACCTGCACTGGCTGACTGCGCTGTTGGTCGGCGCCATCATTTCCTCCACCGATGCCGCCGCGGTATTCTCCCTGCTTCAGGGCCGCGGCCTGCACCTGAACGAGCGGGTCAGTGCCACCCTGGAAATCGAATCCGGCAGCAACGATCCGATGGCCATTTTCCTGACCCTGATGATGGTTACCCTGATCGGCAGCACCGGCGACCAGACCGGCTGGTCGGCCCTGGTCATGCTGGTCAAACAGTTCGGAATTGGAGGCATAGCGGGCATTCTTGGCGGCTTTGCCGTAGTGGAACTGGCCAACCGTATTCGCCTGACACCGTCCCTATACCCCTTGCTGGTAGCTGCCGCGGGAATCTCGGTATTCTCCGCCGTCAACGCCCTGGGCGGCAGTGGTTTTCTCGCCATTTACCTGACCGGCGTAGTGATTGGCAACCGCCGTGTGCGGATGATGCCGATGATCCTTCAGGTCCACGATGGCCTGGCCTGGCTGGCACAGCTTTCCCTGTTCCTGATACTCGGCTTGCTGGTCAGTCCGTCCAGCCTGATTCCACTGGCCGGTGGCGGCCTGATACTGGCGCTGGCACTGATTTTCGTGATTCGCCCACTCACCGTCATGCTCACCCTCTGGCCTTTCGCCTTTAACCGGCGGGAGCTGGTTTTTATCAGTTGGGTTGGCCTGCGCGGGGCGGTTCCGATCGTTCTGGCCCTGTTCCCGATCATCGCGGATCTGCCGGAGGCACAGCTGGTGTTCCACGCGGCCTTCTTCATTGTCCTGGTTTCCCTGCTGGTTCAGGGAACCACTATGGCGCCGCTGGCTCGCAAACTGCGCCTGGAGGTTCCCGCCGGAGAGGGCCCTTACCGCCGGCTACCCCTGGATGCCCCTGCGGCGGGTGACCACGAACTGATGCTGTTTCCCCTGCGCGGTAAGAGCTGGGAGACACCGCGCCGTCTGAGCCAGCTGCGATTTCCGGAAAACACGGCGGTGGCCGGCGTTTTCCGCAATCGGGTCTGCCTGCAACCGAAAGGCGATCTGGAAGTGGCCAGTGGCGATATGGTGGCCATGTTTGCCACGCCCGGCGTATTGCCAGAGCTCGGCAAGGCCCTTAGCGGCCGCCATGCACCGAAATACCTTGCCGAGCGGGCATTCTTTGGTGATTTCGTTCTCAATGGCGATGCCCTGCTGGGGGACGTGGAGCAGGTCTACGGCATCGAGTTCGACGAACTGCCCCCGGAACTGTCCCTGGCCGAGTGCTTCGCCAGACGGACCAAGGGGCACCCGGTTGTTGGGGATATCGTAACCCTTGGGCCGGTCACACTGGTTGCCAGGGCCACCAATGCCGACCAGGTGACCAAGGTGGGTCTTAAGATGGACAGCTCACAAAACAGCTGAGCGACGAATCGGATCGCTAAAAAAGTTAACAAAACCCCTTAACAGATCGCTGACAGGCTATGGTATAAAACGCCTGTATAAAGATTAATCATTGGTAAGTTAACGATATGCTGATTACTCGCGCTGCTTCCTTCGCCCTGGTCCTGTTCTGGCTGGCAATGGCACCTCAGGCTATGGCCGCCGAGTTGCTGGTCAAAGCCGACACCCGGATGCCTGCGAAAACCGCATACACCCCCGTTGATATCCAGGGTGTCAGCAAGGTTGTGGTTCGCAAGGGTGAACGACGCCTTTACCTCATGAGCGGGGATCAGGCAGTGCGCAGTTATCGCATTTCCCTGGGCGACAATCCGGAAGGCCATAAACTGTACGAGGGTGACGAACGGACCCCGGAGGGCGACTACACCCTGGACTGGCGCAACGCTCAAAGTGATTTCTACAGATCCATCCACATTTCCTACCCCAGCGAGCGGGACCGGGAGCTGGCCTCTGCCTGGGGGCTGGATCCCGGTGGCAGCATCATGATCCACGGCTTGCCAAACGGCAAGGAAGACATGGCGTTTGCCTACCGCGGCCTGGACTGGACCGACGGCTGCATTGCCGTTACCAACGAAGATATGGACGAAATCTGGCAACTCGTGTCCAACGGTACCCCGATCAGCATTCATCCCTGAAGAAAGCCTGGCAACAGTATTAAGTTGTTGTCATAGGCTAAGAATATTTACCTATCCTGAGTTAACATTCTGCCTTACAGTGTTTTACACTGTTTAACGACTCCGGTAGTCATTGCCTATTGCGCCTATCGGGCAGGTTGACAGGAAGTCGTCTATACTGGTTCTCGAATCACAGGAAATAACTCGACCAATAAGGGGATTTACAATGCGTAAACTGATGATCGCCGGGCTTGCACTGGCCACTGTTCTGACCGCAGGCTGTGCCACAACGGATCAGGGTGCCGTCGACGAAGCAAATGCAACAGCAAGCTCCGCTGAGAGCACTGCTAAAAATGCACTGAGCACCGCGAACAGTGCGGCCGGCACTGCCCGCTCTGCCCAGCAGACCGCGCAGGAAGCACTGGCGGCAGCCAAGGCAGCTCAAAGAGCTGCTGACGAAGCAAACGAGCGTGCCAAGCGTATGCTCGAGCGTTCAAGCATGAAGTAGGGCTTACGCCGATGATACTGAAAAGGCCGGATTTTCCGGCCTTTTTTATGCCTCTGGCTCCGGCTTTTGAGGTGACACCGGTTTGTTCTCCTTCAGGAACGTCGTCATTAACTCCATCGGCAACGGGAAAACGATGGTGGCACTATTGGTATTACTCATGTCCGCCAGCGTCTGCAAGTACCGAAGCTGCATCGACCCCGAATTCGCTGACATCACATTCGCCGCTTCTACCAGTTTCTTCGACGCCTGCAATTCGCCCTCGGCGTGGATAACCTTGGCCCGCCGCTCACGCTCGGCCTCCGCCTGACGGGCAATGGCACGAATCATGGATTCGTTCAGGTCCACATGCTTGATTTCCACATTGGCGACCTTGATGCCCCACTCCTCGGTCTGGGAATCGATGATCTCCTGAATGTCCGAATTCAGCTTGTCCCGCTCCGAGAGCATTTCATCCAGATCATGCTTGCCCAGCACCGAACGCAGTGTCGTTTGCGCCAGCTGGCTGGTGGCGGAGTTGAAATCCTCGACCCGGATAATGGCCCGCTCGGGATCCACAACACGGAAGTACAGTACGGCATTTACCCGCACCGTCACGTTATCGCGGGAGATAACGTCCTGGCTGGGGACGTCCAGGGTGATCACCCGCAGATCCACCCGGACAATCTGCTGAATGCCCGGAATAACAATGATCAGCCCCGGGCCTTTAACGCCCTGGAACCGCCCGAGGAAGAACACAACGCCACGCTCGTACTCCGGCAGAATCTTGATGGCCGAAGCGAGAATCAGCAGTATCACCACCGTGGGTGCCAGATAGGGAATCAGATCGCCAATCATACGGCCTCCTTGTATTGCCGTTACTTTGTCTGCCGGGTCAGCCGTTGTCCGGAATGACCCTGACGGTTACCGTTAAACCCTCGATTGCTGTAACACGGACCCGTTCGCCCTCTTTGACGGGCTCTTCGCTGATGGCATTCCAACGCTCTCCGCTGAGACGGACATGGCCACGGTAATAGCCATAGTTTCCCGAGAATTCATCCAGTGCCACGCCTTCCTCATGGGTAAGCTGTTCGGCACCACTGACCGGAGGCCGTCGACGCAGACCGATAAACCGGGTCACCGTCCACAAGATAAACCCGGCAGCCACCACCGCAGTGCCTCCGATGGTCGGCAGAGAGATATCCCGGTGGCTGCCGTCCATCAGGATGATCGAGCCGGTCACAAAGGCGACAATTCCGCCAACCCCCAAAATTCCGAAGCTGGGCACAAAGGCCTCACCCACGATAAATGCCAGCCCGAGCAGAATCAGCGCCAGACCGGCGTAATTCACCGACAGCACCTGGAAGGCGAAAAGCGCAAGAATCAGGGAGATGGCGCCAATCACGCCGGGTACCACGGCACCGGGGTTGGCCAGCTCGAAGATGATGCCGTAGAAGCCGATAATCATCAGGAAATAGGCAACGTTCGGATCGGTAATCACCGACAGCAGGCGAGTGCGCCAGTCCGGCTGGGATCTGACGATTTCCAGATCGGCGGTTGCCAGTGACATATCACCCGAGGCCATGCGAACCTTTCGGCCATCCACCTGCTGAAGCAGATCCCGGAGGTTCGGGGAGACCACATCGATGACATTCTTTTCCAGCGCCTCGGCGGCACCGAGATTCACTGCTTCCCGAACCGCTTCCTCGGCCCAGTCGGCATTGCGACCGTGACGCTCAGCCAACCCGCGAATGTAACTGACGGCGTCCTCCAGCACCTTGCGCTCCATGGCGGTACCGCCACGACGTTTGCTGCTCTCTTCCCCGGAATTTTCTTCGGCTGCAGGCGACTCAACTCCGGGCTCAGCGCCTTCCCGGGCATCAGTGTCTTCGGGCGCAGGTTCACTGGCCGGCTCCTGACTTCCCGGCAGCCCGCCCATCTGCACCGGCGTTGCCGAACCCAGGTTGGTCGCCGGTGCCATGGCGGCGATGTGACTGCCATACAGAATGTAGGTCCCGGCGCTGGCGGCCCGGGCACCCTGGGGCGAGACATAGGTGGCCACGGGCACTTCCGAGGCAAGAATGACCTTGATGATGTCCCGCATGGAGTTCATCAGGCCGCCGGGTGTGTCCATTTCGATAATAACGAAGCCGGCGCCTTCGGACTCAGCCCTGCGGATGCCGCGGGTAACATAGTCCATGGTCGCGGGGCCGATGGCACCCTCAACGGTGAGTACCAGGGCGATGCCGGACGACTTCTGCTGGGCAAGGACCTGATGCGCCAGAGAAGCCAGTGCCAGAAGCACAGCGGTCAACAGCACCAGGGCACTGAGCCGCAGACGGGGCGGATTCTGTGATCGCATGGGACGGTGTACCTGCATAACGCCTCCCCGGATGCGGAAAAAATTCAGAATATTCGGGCGAGCACCGAAACCGGCAGACGCCGAAGCAAAAAACTGATCGGGGTCCAGGGCCAGGCGGGTACAAAACACTCATCCCTACCCGATTCAATCGCCTTGACCATGGCCCTGCACCCTGTTCCTGCATCAACAATGAAGGGCGTGTTGCGGACTTTCTCGTTGATCTCGGTTCGAATATACCCTGGGTACAGTGTAGTCACCTTTATCGGGGATTTCGCTTTGGCCAGCTCGACCCTGAGCCCTTCGGACAGAGATGCGAGCCCGGCCTTGGTTGCCGCATAGGTGTTGACATTGCCCGGTAACCCCCGAACCGCTGTGACCGAGGATACGGTGACCAGATGGCCCCGGTTCTGTTGCCGGAAGATTTCCATGGCCGCTTCCATCTGGGCGAGGGCCGCCAGGAAATTGGTCTCCGCCGTCTGCCGGTTGGCATCGAACTTGCCCGTGCCCAATGGCTGACCCTTGCCGATTCCGGCGTTGACAATAATCCGGTCCAGGCTACCGAACTCGTCCCGAAACGCCCTGAATACCGAAAACACCTGATCATGATCGTTCACATCCAGAGCCCGAAGACTCACCGCAATGCCCGGGTACTCACCGCCAAGTTCCGCCTTGAGTTTCTCCAGACGGTCAGTGCGCCGGGCGCACAGGGCCAGATTGTCACCGCGGGCCGCGAATTCGCGGGCCATGCCTTCCCCCAGGCCGGAACTGGCGCCGGTAATCAGAATGGTTTGACTCATGGACACTCCCTGTTTTTCGTTGTTGCCGGGGACTGGACGGAGCGGAGACTCCCCTTCAGAAGTAAAGCCGCTGCGCCGGTTCGCCCGCGGATTCTGGCGTCTTCCCGTCAACGGTCCTGTCCGCGGCCATCCGGGTAACCCGTTCACCAATCATGGTGGGCAGGCCATCGGCCTGATCCACGGCAAGCTCAATGGCACTGCGCTTCACCTCTACCCCCGGATGGCTTGCCCGGAAAGACTCAACTTCGGCAAACACCTGCTGCCACAGGCGGTCCCGGTCCTGACTGCTGTAGTCCTCATGGGGGCGGTGCGCTTCCAGCCAGACCTCGTCATCGGAAAACCCGATCTTGACGGCATCATGCACTACCTGAACCGGCGTGCCCTTTGCAACCTGGTAAACGAACCTTGAAATGTCTTCGTTGTACATCCGGAAACAACCGTGGCTGACGGGCATACCCACACCAAACTTTTTGTTGGTGCCGTGAATCAGATAACCCTTCTCACTCAGCAACAGGGCATGACTACCCAGGGGATTCTCCGGACCGGGGGGGATCATCCGGGGCAGGTAATCACCAGATGCCTCGTACTCGGCCCGGATACTGGCCGGCGGGTACCAGGCCGGTGACTCCAGCGGCATGGTGACTTCCGCATCGGTCAGGGGTGACGGATTTTCCGCGGTACCCACTCCAACCGGATAAACCTGCACGCCCTGGCCGGTAAAATAATAGAGGCGATATTCGGCCAGATTAATGACAATTCCCTCACGCCGGGCATCCGGCAAAACGTACTGGCGCGGCAGCGTAATGGTGGTGCCTTCCCCGGGCAGCCAGGGGTCGACGCCGGGATTGGCCTTCACCAGTTCCAGATAGCCCAGAGCCAGGCGGTTGCCAATAGCCGCAAAGGTATCCTCGTAACGGGTTTCATAGACTCCCAACTGTCCCGCCACATCGCCCTCGACTGGAAAGGTCGGAACACGGGGGCTTCTGTCCGGCGCTTCCGGGCTTTCGGGATCGCCGGCATTCTCTCTACCCTGTGCAGACCCACTCTCTTCAGGCTCCGCAGCCTGAAGTGCCGGCAGCATCAGGGACTGTGCCAGGAAAAACACCACTAAAGATCTCAACCACATACACAAAGTTCCGAAAGCATCAGGGGCACCTGGGTAATGACAGCAGGTACCTTCAGGAGTTCACAGGAGTTCATGTAAGTTGTCCATACCGTGGCCAGCGCGAGCGCAATAAACCGAACGCTCGCGCCAAATCGCGCTGTGGCCAGGGGCAACCGTTCCATCAACCAACCTCCGTTATATTAACCGGTATGTTGGCTGGCAGCATCCCCACCGTGACTACCGGGATAACCCAGCCGGTCTGGCTGACACAAGCGCCGAGCACGACTGTCGCCACCGGGTCCTGTCACCGGTTTTCGCTATGGAAACTAACCGCGCATCCGCCATACCGGTACCGCTGCGACCGCCACAAACACCGCCACCAGCCACCAGGCCCAGTGGAAGGCGTTAATTGTGGGCATTCCCGCACTGTGCTCACCAAACTCAATGGTCAGCGCCACCAGGTTGACACCGAAGGCGCCGCCCAGCTGTCGCATGAAATTCAGGGTACTGGAGCCGGCCCCCAGCTCCTGCGCCTCCAGCGGATTCAGGGCACCCGTTGACAGTGCCGGAAGCATAAAGCCGATACCGATCCGGCCCAGCACTGCCCACAGGGCCAGCCAGCCAAAGGCCAGATCCATATCCGAAAGGGCAAACAGCGCCGCCGACAGGGCAAATACCGCGATGCCGAAGATAACCAGCTTGCGGGCGCTCTGCTTGTCCGCCAGACGGCCCGCCAGGGGGAAAACCATGCCCAGGACAATGCCGGCCGGCAACATCAGCAACCCGGCTTCTGTTGCCGTGAACCCCAGGGCAGTCTGTACGAACAGGGGGATCAGGTAGGTGGATCCGAACAGGGCAAGGCCCAGTGCCATGGCCCCCAGGCAGGCATAGAGAAAGGCCGGCTTGCGCAGCAGGCCAATGTTCACCAACGGGTGCCGGATGCGCCGCTCCCGGAAAATGAAGAGCGACAGGATTGCTATCGCCAACAGTGCCTCAGCCACAAGCCATGCCTGCTGTCCGTCCGCCTGCTGCAGTCTGTTCAGAGTGTCGAGTGACAGTGCGATGGTAAAACCGAGCAACGCCAGGCCGGGAAGATCAAACGGGTAGGGTGCCGGCCGCGACACTGGCAGAGGCAGAAAGCGCCATGCCATCAGGACACCCACAAGCGTCACCGGAGCCGGCGCAAACATCACGTATCGCCAGCTCAGCTGATCCACCAGAAAGCCGCCCAGTACCGGACCCAGGGCCGGTGCCAGAATCACACCCATGCCGTAGATGCCCATGGCCTGACCGCGCCGGTTCCGGGGAAAAATACGGAACACCAGGTACATCCCCATGGGTTGCATCAGACCGGCCATGGCACCCTGGCCAATCCGCGCGGCAATCAACTGGCCCGGCGAGCTGGCAAACCCGCCGGCCAGGGAAATCAGCGTGAACAGGAACATGGCCGTGGCCAGGGTTTTTCGAACCCCGAAATGGTCCAGCAACCAGGAGGAAGCAAGCATGGTGGCGGTCATGGCGGCGATGAATCCGGTTGCCAGCCAGTGCACCTGGCCCTGACGGATACCGAACTCCACCATGATGTCGTGAAGCGCCACGTTGACCACAGTGGCGCTGAGAACAGTGGCCATGGTGCCCGTAACCACCGTAGCCAGTGCCAGCCAACGCCAGCGATCCCCGTAGCGTGCCTTCAGGCCCTCAACCGAGTTATCAGCCAAGGATTACTTCTGCTTTTCAGCGTTTTCCAGGATTTTGTGGAAGACCTCGACGGTACACTCGATCTCTTCGTCGCTGATGCCCTCAAGCATTTCCTCCCGAAGTACCTCGGCTCGCCCGGAAAGCTCATCCATAAAGGCACGGCCAGCGCCCGTCAGGTGCAGGCGGCGGGCCCGGCGATCTTTCGGGCAGGGCCGGCGTTCAATCAGCCCCTGCTGTTCCAGGCTGTCCAGCAGCCGAACCAGGGTCGGATTCTCGATCGCCATGAGGCTCGCCAGTTCACGCTGGGTCAGGCCTTCACCGCCCTTCTCAAGATACACCATGGTGCTCCACCGCGCCTGGGTGACGCCAAGATCCTTCAGGCGCTCATCCAGCATTTTTCTCCAGCGGCGGGTAACCCGGGCTACCGCAAAAGGAAACTGCTCTCTCATTTGTCGTCACTCCGTGCAAAGGCACAAGTTCAAGCCTTCGGAAAGACTGGCCAATAGACCACATTATTGGAAAGTTACCAATAGTATGCTAACCATTGCAATAAAAACAGATGCGGAAGCAAAAACAAAATCGGGGAAAACCGATAGCTGCGTCAGCCGGCCTGACGCAGCTCATCCTGCATCTCATCGACTTCAGGAGACTGGTGGAACTCGGTATTCCGTGGATCCAGCCCGGTAAGCACCGGAGATGCTTCCGGCATGGCCGGCACAAAGTGCTCCTGATCTTTCACCGCAACATCCTCGGTATGACTGATCCGATAGCTGATGATAACCGCCAGCACCAGCAAAAACCCGGCATTGCCCAGAAACAACCCTTTCGGCCCAAGCAGGTTAATCAATTCGGCCATGGTGACCGGCCCGATCACACTGCCAACACCGTAACTGAGCAGCAGCGTGGCGCTGGCAGCAACAATGCGGGTACTCTCCATGCGGTCATTGGTGATCGCCACCGCAATCGGATACAGAGTGGCGGAGAGTCCGGTAAACAACCCCACCAGCAGCGTCAGCAGCCAAAGGTCAGACGCCCCCAGAACCCCGATACCGCCAGCCGCGGAGGCGGCAAGCACCGCCACCCAGAACATCACCCGACGACGGTCAAACCGGTCACAGAGCCGGCCCAGTGGCCAGGCCAGTATCATCGCAGCCACGATGGCACTGGCCATGAAAGTGGAGGTTCTGGCAACGTCCAGCCCGACCAGCGTGGCGTAAACCGGGCCGAGGGCATAAAAGCCGCCAATCATGATGCCACAGACCAAAGCACCGGCGACGCCGGTGAAGGACTCACGGGCCAGAGTAAAGATAGAGATACGCTGTACCTGTTCAATCACCGGTGCTTCCATGCGGGTCATGGCCAGCGGAACCAGAGCCAGCGTCAACAGAATCGCAGCAATCGAGAAGGGCATGAAGCTGGCCGGGTCGCCGATATTGACGATTAGCTGGCCACCGGCGGCCGAGAGATAAAATACTATCTGGTAAACGGCAAACAATGCGCCCCGGTTGGCGTTGGTTGCCCGGCTGGAAAACCAGCTCTCGATAACAACCAGAACCCCGGCAATGCTGAAACCGGAAAGCACTCGCAGTGCCGCCCAGAAAATCTCGGAAATGGCCATCGGATAGAGCAGGGAAGTCACGGCGGCAATCGCAGCCAGCACCGCAAAGGCACGGATGTGGCCAACACGACCGATAATCCGGTGGACATAGAGGGTGCCAAGCACAAAACCGATGGAGTAACAGACCAGAATCCAGCCGATAATATCTGGCGATACAGCCTCAATGCTGAGACGGATACCCACCAGGGTCATCAGGAACGCATTGCCGCTGACCAGCAGAATGATGCTCAGAATCAGGGCAGACAGGGAGGCGACCATTCGGGTCATTACAGCAGCTCCGGGCGTTTCAGGATATGTCGGATTGGATGAAACTAAAAGTAGCAAGCACCGGACTTTGCCGGCCAGGTATTAGATCAGGAGCCTGAAGCGAAACCACTAAGCAGTTCCCGAAACCCGATAACTGCGTCACAAAAGCCTGCAAGGGCCGCTATATTGCTGTTTAACAGAGTTTTACATTAATGTGCCGTAACAGACCCTGCGTGCCGGAGCGGGTAACATGAAATCAAGCTATTCATTGGATCATGAGCGCCTGGTTATGAAAAAAACGGACTGGCCCATCCGCTGGGATCTGCTGCTTCGCTACCGACTGATTGAAACCATTGCCCTGTGGGAAGGTCGCCTGACCACCAACCACATCTGTCACAGCTTTGGCATTGGTCGTCAGCAAGCGTCCAAGGACATCAATACCTACCTGCGTGAGCTGGCGCCCGGCAATCTGGTTTATGATCGCCACCTGAAGGGCTATGTGCCAGCCGCGAAATTTCGACCGGTGGTTACCCGGGGACTGGTGAACGAATACCTGGACCTGCTTGCCCGCCAGCAAAGCCTGAGCAACACCTTTGAGTCCCTGAACATCGGCCTGCCCGACAGCGCCCTTGTCCAGGGTCCCAACCGGGTGATTGCGCCGGAAACCATGCGGGCGGTGGTTACCGCAACGCGGCAGGGCCGACAGCTACGGGCCGGCTACGCGTCCCTGAGCCGGCCGGAAGCCGTGGAAAGCATCCTTGAACCACACACCCTGGTTTGTGCCGGCAACAGCTGGCACCTAAGGGCCTGGTGCGATTCAAACCGGGAATTCCGCGACTTCGCCCTGAGCCGTTTCCGCGCCTCCCCGGAAGCTCTGAGGTCAAGGGCAAAACATACCCGCGAGCAGGACGACGACTGGAACCGCGAAGTTACCCTGGTGGTGACACCGGATCAGCGCCTGACCGAGGCCCAGCAACAGATTATCGCCAGGGACTACGGCATGGAGCATGGCCGGCTGGAGATCGATACCCGTGCTGCCCTGGCACCCTACGTGCTGTCACGCCTGGGGATTACTTTCGATAACCAGCACCCGGACCCTCTGGTGCAACAGCTTGAACTGGCCAACCCGGATCAGCTTGGTTTCGGCAGCAAACGCGAGCAGGCCCTCAAAGCCGTCGCCGGCCTCTGCTAGACGCCCGGTGTGAGCTCCAAAACCCGGTTTCTTCCCTTCCTCAGTTTTCTGATTCTGCCGTTGCTGCCATTGGCAGCAACGGCAGAATCCGGCTGTGGTGCACCGGCCACAGCTATTTCTGCTGTCCAGGGCGATGGCCCTGCCTCTGCCCTCACCGGCCAGACGGTGACGGTGGAGGGCATTGTTACCCAAGACTCCCGTTCAAACGGCGGATTTGGCGGCTTCTACCTTCAGCAGGCAGACCACCAGACCGACAACAACCCGGCCACCTCTGAAGCGGTTTTCGTCTATACCAATCGGGATACCGGAAAACCCGGCATGCGCCTGCGGGTAACCGGCAAGGTCAGGGAATTCCACGGACTGACCGAACTGGTCGCCGTGCGGAGCATCCGGATGTGCGGCCAGGAAGCTCAGCCGGAGCCGGTCACCATCGAGCTGCCCTGGTCCAGGGACCCTGAGAGCCTGGAAAACATGAGGGTGACCTTCCGCTACCCCCTGACAGTAGTGGATAACTACAACCTCGCGAAATACGGCGAACTGGCATTGGCGGCATCGGATCAGCTCCAGCCCACCGAATACCTGGCGCCCGGACAGCAGGCGCACCGGCTGTCCGCCAACCACCGGCAGAACCGGGTGTTGCTGGATGACAACCGGTCCCAACGGGACCCCAGGCCGGTCCCCTGGCCGCCAACAGGCCTGTCGCCCGCAGCCACCGTGCGGGCCGGTGATCAGATCGACGGACTCGCTGGCATCCTCGATTTCCGCTTTGATGCCTGGCGAATCCAGCCGGAGAAAGAGCCCCGGTTTCTCGCGACCAACCCGCGCAAAACGGCGCCTCCCCGTCCGCCAGGCGATGCTGTGCGGGTGGTGGCCCTGAATCTCGGAAACTTCTTCAACGGAAATGGCCAGGGCGCAGGCTTTCCCACCCCGCGGGGCGCTGCAACCCGGGCTGAGTTTCGCCAACAGCAACAGCGCCTGATTCAGACTCTCCAGGCGCCGGACCCGGACATCCTGGCGGTTGCCGAACTGGAAAATGACGGTTATGGCGCCGCCAGCGCAATCGCCGGGCTGGCCCGTTTTCTCGGCAGTCAGTGGGAATTTGTCAGCACCCCGGGTAACGACGGCGGCGACGAAATCCGTACCGCCCTGCTATACCGCCGCGACCGGATAGCACCCATCGGTTTACCCGAACGCCTGACCGAGGGTGTCTTTCGATCCGGAGGTCGGCCCCCGCTGGCACAGGATTTTCGCCGTACTGACGGTGAGCAGACGGTCAGGGTTGTTGTCCCTCACCTGAAATCGAAATCCTGCCGGGGCGCCGTGGGCGAAGATCAGGATCAATCCGACGGGCAGGGTTGCTATACCCACCGGCGGGTTGCCGAAGCCAGGGCCCTGGCCAACTGGCCCGGCGCCTTTTCCCGGGACCCCCGATCCGCCGGAACCCTGATTGTCGGCGATCTCAACAGTTACGCCCGTGAACAGCCACTTTCCGTTCTGGCCAGGGCCGGCTTTACCAGCATGGTGCACCAATTCCACCCCTGCACTCATGCGACCTGCCCCCACTACACCTACCGTTACAAGGGCGAAAAAGGCACTCTGGATTATGCCCTGGCCTCCCAAAGCCTCCGGCCACGGGTACTCCAGGCTCAAACCTGGCTGATGAATGCCGATGAGCCCCGGGCGCTCGGCTATCAGGGCATGTCCCAATCCGATCAGCAAGGGCCCTGGCGATCCTCCGACCACAACCCGGTGATTATCGATCTCAGGCTCTGAGAACGGCCCCTTCGCCAAGGCCACTGATTGCCCGTCCGCCGGGCCAGACCGACAGTTGGCCTTTCGGGCCATTTTAATGCGTCAGCGAAGTCATGGGGAAATGCAACGGGAGCCGCCATAATCGGACACACTATGCGATCCGGCAAATAACAAGAACAGGACCAGACGAGGAAACCCCATGCGCGCCTCAGTATCAACGGCACAGGATCTTGGCATGCCCGCCATTTACCTGCACCTTCTGGCCGAACTGCTGAACACCATTGGTGTTGATGAGCAGGACCTTCTGCTCCGGGTCGGGCTGGACCCGGCCAGGCTGAAATCCACCGAACTCCGGGTCAGCCAGGCCCAGGCCAGCGAGTTTGTCACCCGGGCCATCATCGAAAGCGCAGAGCCGGGTCTGGGCATCCTGCTCGCCCGGGAACTGAAGCTTCCACTTCATGGTGCCCTCGGTACCGCCGTCATGAGCAGTCGCACCCTGGGTGACGCCTTGGAGCTGATGACCCGGTACCTCACCCTTCGGGTGCCTCACCTCCAGATCAGCAAGCGCGAAAACGCCAGCCTCGTCTGGTACATCGTGACCTGCGATGTCGATCTCGGGCCGATGCACAGCTTCATTATGGATGCCATGCTGTTCGGCTGCGTGTTCATGGGAGCCCAGTTGACCGGATCGGTCGTTGACGGCTTGCGGATCCTTCGGCGGTGCCCGCAACCCGCATATTTTCAGCGGTTTCGCTCACAGATACCGGTACCGGTGGAGTTTGGTGCCACCGACAATGCCCTGGTGATTCCCGTCTCCCGGCTGAACCTGCCGGTGCGGTTCACCGACGACCAGTTGGCGGCTTCCTCCCGGGCCCAATGCGAAGAGGCGCTGCGGCGGTTGACCGAGGACGCCGGATTCGCCTGTCGGGTAAGGCGGGTTATTGAAACCAGCCACCCGTTTCCACCGAAACTCGCCCGGGTTGCCGGCACCCTGTTTGTCTCCGAGCGGACACTCAAGCGCCGGTTGCAGGAGGAAGAGGCCAGCTTCCAGCAGCTGGTGGATCAGGTCCGCCTGGAACGGGCGGGCGACCTGCTGCGAAACACCAGCATGAACCTGAGTCAGATTGCCGATGCCCTGGGTTACGCCGATGCCGCCAACTTCACCCGGGCCTTCAAGCGCTGGACCACTACCAGCCCAAGCCAGTACCGAAATGCTTCGAGGGCATCGGGCTCCGTACCAGTGCCAACAGACCGGATAATGGCGCCCGGGTAGTCAGTCGATACCGAGGATCTTGTGCATTTGCAGGGTCAGGCGCCATTGCGGGTGGGCCAGGCAGTAATCCGTGGCAAGGCGGGTGTTGCTTTGCCTGACGCCGTCAACACCGCCTTCCGGCACTGACGGCGACGCCATCGGGGAAAGAAAATAGTGGCTGGCCCGAATGTGCAGGAACCGCTCTGGCAAGGCCAGAGGCTGCGGGTACACCAGTTTCAGCTCGTCACAGGTTTCGATGACCACCGGCGCATCCGCCTTCGGGCTGACACACAGCCAGTCAATGCCCGCAGGGGCCGGCAAGGTGCCGTTGGTTTCCACACCGACTTCGAAACCCTCCCGGTGGAACGCCTCAATCACGGCAGTGTCCAGTTGCAACAAGGGTTCACCGCCGGTACAAACCACATAGGGTTTACCGGGCGCATCCGGCCAGAGGCTGCGAATGTGCCGGGCCAGGGCTTCCGGTGAGTCAAACCGGCCACCGTTCTGGCCATCGGTGCCAACAAAATCCGTGTCACAGAAATGACAGACCGCACGGGCACGGTCTTTCTCCCGCCCGGTCCACAGGTTGCACTTGCTGAACCGGCAGAAGACAGCGGCCCGGCCGGCCTGGGCGCCTTCACCCTGCAAGGTATAAAAGGCTTCCTTGACCCGGTACATCAGCGGTTACCCTCGTACTCGATTGGATCTGGAACACCATTGGCGGCAAACGCCTCAAGCCGCTCCACACAGGAGCCACAGCGGCCACAGGCGCGCTCACGACCGTTGTAGCAGGTCCAGGTCTGTGCGTAGTCCAGCCCGAGACGAAGGCCTTCGGCCAGGATCAGGCCCTTGTCCATGGCCATGAAGGGCGCTTCAATGCCCACCGGCTCATAGTTGGCCACACGGCACACCGCGTCCATCCTTGCCACGAATTCCGGGCGGCAATCCGGGTAGATGGCATGGTCACCCCCATGGGCGCCGTACCATACAGCCCCGGCACCCACCGTTACCGCGTATCCGGTGGCCAGGGACAGCAGGATCATGTTGCGGTTGGGCACCACCGTGGCCTTCATGCTGTCTTCCTGGTAGTGACCTTCGGGCACCTTGAGTTCCGAGGTCAGCGCCGAGCCGGCCATCACCTCGCTCATGGCCCGGATATCAATCACCTTGTGGGGAATGTCGTGTGCCTCACACACTGAACGGGCACACTCCAGTTCCCGAACGTGCCGCTGCCCGTAATTAAAGGACAGGGCATGAACCCGGTAACCGCGATTTCTGGCCAGGTGCAGCAGCGTGTAGGAGTCCATGCCTCCGGAATAGATTACAACCACGGTGTCAGTCATTCTGGCTCCCCGTATGGTGCGATTCGAGTTCGGCGGGTTTACTGTCGGGCCCGTTACCTGTTGCTGTCATCGGGCTTACACAATGAATGGACATATTGTAACAGTGCAGGCTCAGGTTGGGTTCGCGTCTCGGGTTCGGGGCGGGTAAACTCGGCTAAAAACAACTCAACATCTACACTGATCCCATGACCACTATCCGCCCGGTATTTATCGATTTCGAGGCATCCAGTCTTGATCTGATCGCAAGCTACCCGATTGAGGTAGGCATCTGTATGCCGGACGGCACCCTGCACAGTTGGCTGATCTGTCCACAGGTTCTGTGGCAGGACTGGTCGGAGAGCGCTGAACAGATTCACGGCATTTCCCGCCAGACCCTTGAGGCAGAGGGCATTGCGGCCAGTGAAGTGGCTCGGGCCCTGAATGAGCTGCTACCGGAACAGGTGTTTTGCGATGCCTGGACCTTCGACAGTTTCTGGCTGCACCGGTTGTTCAGGGCAACCGATATCAGGCCCGCTTTCCAGCTTGAATCCATCTCGGCACTGCTGAACCCGCAGCAACTACGGCAGTGGTCCGCCATGCGCCGGCAGGTGATCTCGGAACTCGGCTTGCCAGTGCACCGGGCGGCCAATGACGCCCTGATCCTCCACAAAACCTGGGAACGGATCGCCCAGGCAGAAGACGCCGTGATGCCGCTGACCGGCCATAGTCGCCAGGCCTGACAAAGACCCAGTGCCACCATCAGGGCCAGGAGTCTGCGCGGCGGAAATCGGTACGAAGAAGTAGTGGCTGCGAGCTTTCCACTAGGTAAAAAAACGCAGCCATAAAGGCTGCGTAGAAAGGAGAGATCCATCAACTGCCTGGCGCGGCAGACAGTTGAGATTGCACAACGTAAAACACGTGACGGGGCAAATTATCCCAATCGTCCCGGGCGGCCGTCTGTAGGGGTTTGCCGAAGGTCCCTGCCTATTGCAAACAGCCCGTTTGCCTATACACTGGTAACTGAACCGAAACACAAGAGCCGGTATGACCAGGATGATTCCACAGTTCAGTGCTTACACAGCCGCAGGTTGCCATGCAGGGCAGTCTGTTCGTGCGATGGTGAAAGACATCTAACGGCTTTCGGTCAGTCCCGGGAGCCTCTGTCGCGACCGGGTCAGCCTCTCCGCGAAACCCCGGTCGCCCCAGGCACCGGGGTTTTGTTTTTGCAGTCGCAAAACGGCAAGGAGAACATCATGAAAAGACATCCGACAACACGAGCAGCGAACCAGCCCATGAATAATCGCCAAGGGCCGATCAGGCCCCCGGAGAAGCTGCCACTGCTGGATGCCATCTGCAAAAAACTGAATCAGCGCGTCAATCTGGATGACGAGCAGCGGGTGCTGGGTGTGTACGAGCGTGGCTGGATCTTCAACGGTGTTCTGGGCAATCTGGACGGTGCCGAGGCCCGTTATGTCAGGGCATTGGCTAACCGCTATAACTCCTGGATTGCGCGGCAGGTCGCCTGATGCCTTTTTAGGGACTGGAGCGTTCAGGGCCTGAACCGGTCAGTGTCGCCGGTTCAGGCCCTGAATCATGGCCATGTCCCCCCCGTGGACCATGACGTAGTTATTCACCACATCATAAATCTTTTCCTGGGAGTAAGGTTTCACCACATAGCCGTTAGCACCGGCACTGATAGCCCGCTGGATGCTTTCAATGGAATCATCGGCTGTCACCAGCACAATATGCTGCTCTTGCCGGGTGCGCCTGAACTCCAGCATCAGCTCGTGGCCATCGCCGTCAGGCAGGCCCAGATCCAGCAGAATGATCTGAAACTCCTGGGCTTCAAAAGCCGCCCGGGCCGAGCCTGCATCCACGCATTCGGCTACCTGCGTTGCCCCGGCCTTGTAGAGCATCTCCCCCAGCCGCTCTCTCATCACCGGCTCGTCTTCCACTACCAACACTCTCAGATCTGTCATGGGTTGCTCCTGTCATGCTGTTGGGTCGTTGCCCGTGCGCCGGGGCAGATCCAGCGGCGCCGGGCGGGGCTGGTCCGGCTCCCCCGGATCCGAACAGGCCGATATTTCCCGTGGCCCGGTCAGTGAATCCTCCATACCAGATCGGGTCAGGATATTGCTGATGCTCACCGCCGTTGTGTACAGGGAGATAGCGATGATCAGGAGAATCGGCTGAACAAAGGTGACGAAGTCGGGCACATCGGAATTTCCAAGTATACTCAATATCAGAATGATTGCCGGGCCCAGCACCACAAACAGGGTCAGTGCGATAAAGAAAACGATGCGTTCCTTGTAGCGCCCCAGGTCCCGGTTGGTAACCAGCCCGAGCACAAACTTGCCAATGGCAAGACCGGCCAGAATGGCCGCCGCAATGCTCAGGTCCGGTCGTAGCAGGGCTTCGTAGAGCCGGCCTTCCCAAAGCCGCTGCATGCCAATAATCAGAAAGGGAAACAGGACGAACAGGATGTCCGCATAGGTCCCGTACATCATGCTGAGGGAAGGGTGCTCTCGGCGTTCAGGCAGCTCACTCATTGCGTTGTTCCTGTTGGTTGTTCACGGGTCGAATCACCTCGGGGCCTCCGAAGCCGTCAGGGCGCGGTCTATCATTTCACCGAGTCCCTCCAGTTCGCTGCGAACCCGGTCCCAGTCCGGGTCAGTGGCTTTCAGAAGGTCTTCAAGCCTGCCCGCCTGGCGGGTCATCAGAGGATAGCCCATTGCCCCTGCGGTTCCCTTGATCTGATGGGCTTCTGTTCTTAAGACTTCCCGATTACCATGGGCCAGTGCCTCTTCCATCCTATGCCGGCGGCCGGACAGTCCATCGAGAAACTGTGCAATCAGATGGGCGATTTCGGCGTCTTCGTCCGAATCCGTGGGGGAAGCCGGGCCGGCACCCAGCAAGCGGTCCAGCAGGGACCTGAGGCGGGACTGGTCAATTGGCTTGTTCAGCACTCCGTCACAACCGGCTTCGAGGAGTGCGTCGGTTTCCCGCTGATCACCGGCGGTAAAGGCGATCACCGGCCGTCGGAAACCGGCCTGGCGCAGCAGCGCGGTGGCGGCGACACCATCCATGCCCGGCATATGGCGGTCCATAAGCACCAGATGAACGGTATCCGACAACGCCGTCCGGACCGCTTCATCGCCACTGGTAACGGCCACCACGTCCACCCCTTCGCGGCGCAGCATGCGCTCCACCAACTGGCGGTTTTCCTCGTTGTCTTCAGCTACCAGCACCTTGCCCTGGTAACGCCGCGCGGGCTTCTGGTGGCTGTCCGAGCTCACCACAAGATACCGGCCCAGGGTTTCGAAAAACCGCTGTTTGTCGATCGGCTTGGCCAGATACTCATTGCAGCCCGCAAGCCGGTAATCGGCAATGTCTTCGGACATTACATTGGCGGTAAGGGCGATCACCGGCGTATTCACTCCGGCTTCACGCAGCGCCGCGGTCGCATCCCTGCCATTCATGACCGGCATCTGGATATCCATAAGAATCAGATCGAAAGGCTCACGAAGGGCCAGCTCCAGTGCTTCGGCACCATTGCTTACATGCACCAGCTCTGCCCCGGTTCGCGACACCAGCAGGGACACCAGGCGCCGGTTCACCTCGTTGTCTTCGGCACACAGGATTCGGCCAGAGAGTCGCGGCGCCACTACCATGGGCATGGCTCTGCGACGCTGGCTCAGTTCCGAGGCATCCCGCAGGAGATGCACCTGACTCAGCGGCCCGGTTTGGATTGAAAGCTCGAACTCACTGCCCTCTCCGTAGGTGCTGTTCACCCGGATACTGCCACCGAGCATTTCCGCCAACCGCCGGGAGATGCTGAGCCCGAGGCCGGTACCGCCGTATTGTCGGGAAATGGCGGCACTGCCCTGGGCGAAGGGATCAAACAGCCGACCCAGTTGCTCCGGCTTCATGCCGATGCCGGTATCAACAACCCGGACCACCAGTAGTTCCTGGTCATGATCACATCGGACAACCAGGGAAATCGAGCCTTTTTCAGTGAATTTCAGTGCATTGCCACACAGATTTATTATGATCTGGCGCAGCCGGGTCGGGTCCGTCAGGATCTGTTCCGGCAACGGGTATTCACAGATTATACTGAAATCGAGACCTTTTTCCCGGGCCCGGGGCGCAAAAAAAGCCCGGATTTCATCCAGCAGTTCCGGCAGATTGACCGAGACGATATCCACGTCCAGTTTGTTGGCGTCGATTTTCGAGTGATCAAGAATATCGTTGACCAGTTCCAGCAGGTGGCGCCCGCTGCGCACCACTGTCTCGGCACTGCTTCGTTTCTCCGTCTCACTCAGGTCCGGGTCAAGCAGGGTTTCACCATAGCCGATGATCGCCGCCAGCGGGGTGCGGATTTCATGGCTCATGTTGGCCAGGAACTGGCTTTTCGCCTCGGCCGAATTGCGGGCCAGCTCCTTCTCCAGGCGCTCCTGTTCTCGTTCCCGTTCGATGCGCTGCCGGTTATGGCTCTCGGTGGCATCGATGCAGGTTCCCTCCAGGTGCGTCGGTTTGCCATCGGCGTCGTACACCGTATGCAGTGAAATGGTGGCCCAGCGCTCTTCGCCGTCCCGGGTCAGGTACCGGGCCTCAATACCCTTGGCGGTGCCCTTTGCCTCCAACTGCTCCACCACCAGCCGGCGCAGGCGCTCATCGGCAATGCAGGTCTCCAGTACGTCCGGGTTGCGCCCGAGCAGCTCCCGGCTGCTGTTGTAGCCCAGCAACCGGGCCATCGCCGGGTTGGCAGTGACGAAACGACGGTCCGGAGACATCTGGAACACCCCCTCAATGGCATTGTCAAACAGCGACTGGTACCGCTGCAGGTTTGACAGTGCTCTCTGACTCCAGTCAAGGGCTTCGCCCTGAACCTGCTTGATCCGGTCCGCCAGGGCGAACGAGAAGAGTATGATCTGGGCCGTTAAACCGAACTGGGGCGAGTAGGTGGTGAAGGTATTCAGCGGCAATATGCCCATGACCGTCAGGGCATAGATCCCGAACCCCACCATCGCCAGGGTCCAGGCAAAGAAATAGGCACGCGCCGCCGGATTGTAGTAGCGCCAGGACAGGTAACTGACCACGATCATGATCAGGCTCAGCAGGATCGAGCCGGCCACAATCCATTCCATGGCCACGTGGTAGGGCAGGAACAGCGACAGTACAAACGTGGTGACCACGGCGTAGAGACTAAGCCGGATGACCTGATCAAGATCCGCTGATCGCTCCCGGGTTTCCAGCAGCGACCGGGCCATCAGCAGCCCCCAGAACCAGGTCAGCGTGATCTGGAAGTGTAGAAACTGCTTGTTGAACAGGGCCGGCCGGCTCTCTAGTAACTGGATACCGTGGACCTGTTCGGTGACAATAAAGACGGTCGCTGACACCAGATAGAGCACGTAATAGATATTACTGCGCTCACGAACCGAAATGGCGACAAAAAGGTTATAGGCCAGAATCGCCAGCACCGCTCCCAGAAGGATGCCCCGGACCAGTTCATCCACTGATACCTTTTCAATATAGCTGTCGGGCTGCCAGAGACTGATGGGCAATCGGAAGGTATTGGTGTTGGTGACCCGCAGGTAAACCCGGTTCAGGGAATCCGGCACCAGGGACAGACGGAAGGTTGGATTGGGCACCGCCAGGTCCCTCTCCGCCCAGTTATCCTCATAGCCCGCCCGCCGCCGCTCGACCAGGGTGCCGTCGCGAACCATGAACAGGGCGACTTCATCCACCAGGGGCAAGGCCAGCTCCAGAATCCAGTCGGTCTGGTCCGGATTTTTACCTGGGCGCAGATCAAGACGTACCCAGTAGGCGGATTCCGTGTAGCCGAAGTTCAGTACGCCGCCGTCGTGGCGGGTAAACGCGCCAGGCTCAAGTTTGCGGACTTCATCCAGGGTCAGGGTCTGTCCCGGGTCCTCCAGGTACCAGATACAGCCCCCCAGATCCCGGATACTCTCGACACCAGCGCTCAGGATAATCTCGCCATCACGGCAGGGCCCGGCCACACCGGCCGACGCCGGCATCGTAATGGCGGCCAGGAACAGCAGGACCATCAACGAACGCGTCACCGCTGGGAGCGCCAATGTAAGCCGATGCCGCAAAATGTGATCTCCGCGAGGGTAGATACCGGGTTTATGTTTTATTGTCAGTCACCGCACAGGGGCATTCGCCCCGCGGTCATTCACTTTAGCCGTTTACACGGTTTTTCGCATCCCGGGGCCTTCTGAAATGAGACATTCCTGCATGCTCGTCGCAACCTCCATTGTGACCCTGCTTCTGGCAGGGTGCGACCCGGACACGTCCGGTGGTGGCTATCTGAACCCTGCAACCGACGTAGACCTGGCACTGGAAACCTTCCGGCTGAGGGACACTGAAGGGCTCGAACCGGTTCTGCAATACACAACCTTCCGGGACCTCTACCGGGGCATGGAGCCGGCAACCGAGGGCAGCGATGGCGGAAGCGCCATGGCGATTCGAAATCATCTGGATGACTTCCTGGGTACAGAGCCGGATTCCGGAGGGTCCGATTACATCAGTTTGCGCAATCCTCTCGACCTCATCAATGAGGTGATTCGCTCAGGCCAGGTGGATAACTTCAATGAGGGGCGTCGCCTGATGCGGGACAGCATTGAAAGGGACGAAGCCGCAAGCTTTAACACTCCGGCCAACGACGCACTGATCCGGTTCACCGAAACTGGAAGCGAGGACAGCGCCTCACAAGCCGACAGCACCTGGATCTACGTGATGCTGGACTGGACTTACAACCCTGCGATGAAGAAAGTGTTTCGTGCCAGCCAGTTTGTTGCCAGGCAACCGGCCGAGGATGACGAGAGCCCGGCAGAAGTAGCCAGCGCGGCCTGGAGCGGCCGATTCAGCTCGAAGACGTTTGGTACCACCGGATTCAACCAACCGGAATTTTCCGCTACCAGTTATACCGGTCGCACCCTTGGCAATGTGGAGCTTCTTCAGGAGTTCATCGGAACCCAACGCGATACCCTGACACTCACTAACGCCTCGGGAATTGTCATTAACGGGGAAGAGCCGGATTGCGTGAAGGTCATAATAAATTACGGGGAGACGCTGGCCCGGGTTTTTACCTCGAAAGACGAGCCCGCGATGCTGGAAGAGGGAGGCGCAAGAACGCGCAATCTGCAGTATTGCGGAAACCAGCGGAGTGGAGATGAAACCTTTATCTACACTACGATCATCATCGAAGATCGTCAGTAACCCTCTTCGTGCAGATCCCAGTTCCGCAGAAACCCCTTTTTCCGGTCGATCATCCGCTCATAGGTGGAAATCATGATCGCTGCGTGGGGGGCTTTGACTAAACGAAGCGTTTCAATCCGGCGCTCAAGGCGCTCTACTTCCGAACGCACCTGCTGATGCACATGGTTGCGGACACTGTCGTGATGGTCCAGCCTGACCTCGCGGGGGACAGGCTGGTGGCCGGATAATGAGGGTTTGTCCATTCGGCTTCTCGTCCAATGAGTTGTGATAGATCCTTTTCCCATCTCGAAAGTCTGCACAACTGTCAGACAAAGTGCAATAAAAATGAATAGAGCTTCATTAATATTTGTACGCTGGCAGAACTCGCTTTCTGCTCAGACGACCGAACCCCTGCTATAGTTCCCTGCAGACAAGGAATTTTCCATCCTTACAGGAGCTCTCATGACCCAGACATCCGTGGCGGATACCCTACGTGAATATCTGTCACTGCTGGAACTGCTGGACGATGCCTACTGGGAAGCCAGCAGCATTCAGCACAAGGACATGCTGTATGACATTATCAGCATCTTCAGCCAGGAAGTGGCCGAGATCAACAAGCTCAGCATCCAGGACCACCACTACCCTTACGAAGTGATTACCGAAGGTATCAGGCGGGTTGTCCCAAAACTGGAACGGCTGGATGAAAACCGGGAGGACGTGATCCAGCGCACCCAGACACTGACCGATTTCCGCGACATACTGTCGTCGGTGCTGGGCATTCTGGAAGCACAGCTGCGAACCCTGTAAGGCCTTCGCCTCAGGCGGCAATCATAGGTCGCCGGTGCTCCGGAATCAGCGGAAACCGGTCGCAGACGGTATAAACAAACTTCGCCAGTGCCGGCAGGTGATGGCCAACAATCGGAAAGCCGGTGTTGAGCAGGCTGACCGAGATATCCCGGGCCGCGTCGGCCCAGCACAGCTTGTTGATCAGACCGACATGGCCAAAGGCGAACCGGCTCTGCTGCCCCCAGAGTCCCACCGGATTCCCGCCCAGCATCATACCGGCGCTGAACCGCATGGGCACCATCATGGTCCGGTCAATCTGGAGAGAGCCAAACTGCTGGATGGCACGGCGAATGGTGAGCTCACTGCAGATCCTCTGGCCATTCCAGAGCCCCCCGTTCAGCATCATCTGGAAAAACCGCCCCATTTCTTCCGCGGTTCCGCACAGGTTACCGGCCGGGATCACGGCTTCCTGGAACCGGGGGTCGTTGGTGACCCGTTCAACCGTCCGGATATCCCCTCCCAAAGCGCGATTGACCACCCAGGAAACGGGGAAGCGCGGCGTTGGACCGGTTGCGTAGTTACTGGCCAGATCGTTCAGGTATTCCGGGGCAACACCATAGGTGAACCATTTCATAGCTAATGGCCGGCGCAGATGCCGGTCAAGGTAGTTTTCGATGGTGTCCCCGGTGACACTCTCCAACACCCGCTGCAACACAAAGCCACCGGTAATGGCATGGTAGGCAACTTTGGCGCCGTCCACTTCCACAGGCCGGGCCGAGCATAGCAGGCGCCAGATCTCGTCGCTGTCCCACAGCACATCGATGGGCGTTTCCCTCGGAATGGCCGGAATACCGCCGCGGTGGGAGAGGATCTGATGGACCGTGATGGTCCGCTTCCCACTGCTGGCAAACTCCGGGCAATAGTAGGATACCGGATCCATCAGGTTAACCAGCCCCTGTTCCGCCAGCATGTGCATCAGCAGCGCGGTAACCGCCTTGGATGCGGAGAAGTAGCAGATCGGCGTCTCCGTGGTCATCGGAACCCTGACCGCATTCGGGGAATCGTGCGGCCCGTTGCCGGTGGCGTGGCCAATGGCGCGATGCAGGATCTGTTCGCCCCGGTGGCGAACAGAAATCTGGATACCCGGGTGTACGCCGGTCCGGTAAAGCCCCTGAACACTGCGCCAGATCGTCTCGACAGTGCCTTCACTGACACCTGCGGCAGCCGGATTTTCACCCGCAGCGTCCCGGAAGGTGACGGTTGCGAGATCTCCGGGAATCTTGCAGGTGTGAAGCGCACGACGGGCAAATCGGTTCATCTGGTCAGACCTTTATCAAGGTGGTTGTTTTTATTCTATCTTCAGTTCAGCCGACACCCATCACATTGGCCGACTGGCGTCCGGGCCAGCGTCAACCCTTCCAGCCGGCAAAGGCCTAAGGATTCAGGATAGACCAGTTCCTCCAGCTCGGCTGAAAAACACAGCAAACCCTACCAGGCCGGTCGTAAGGACAAAAGTTTGGGTTTTACGGTGTACGAAAATTAGTCATATGCGGATTTGAAGTAGAGGGCTAAATGTTATTACCTGTAAAATCAGCCGGGTTTTTGTCCCTCTGCGCCTGCCAGCGAGCAGTTGTCGCTCTCTTCCTTAGCTGATTTAATCCCGGAATCCAGTCATTCCGAAGGAGCTGACCATGACGCCGGGCATCAACGCCGTGCGCAAGGCCAACATGGCCCATTCCATTCACGAGTATGACCATGATCCGTCCACTGAGAGCTACGGCACGGAAGCCGCAGAAAAGATGGCCGTTGATTCCGCCCGGGTGTTCAAGACACTGGTGGTTGCCATTGATGGCAAGGAGCTTGCTGTCGGCGTGGTTCCGGTGACCACCATGCTGAACATGAAGCTCATTGCCAGGGCAGCCAGTGGTAAAAAGGCCGCCATGGCCGACAAACAGTCTGTGCAGCGCAGCACCGGTTACGTGTTGGGCGGAGTCAGCCCCCTGGGCCAGAAAAGAAAACTCAGAACCTTTATTGATGCGTCCGCCCGGAGTTTCACCACCATTTTTGTCAGCGCAGGCCGCCGGGGCCTGGAAATCGAACTGGCACCAGACGACCTGGCCCGGCTGACCGGAGGCACCTTTGCCCCGCTGCATCAGGAGTAAGCGATGAATCACGCAACGGATCTGCTGCTTA
>PAKW01000103.1 GCA_002707215.1 Halomonas sp. | reverse complement strand
CGGTCCCAAGGGTATGGCTGTTCGCCATTTAAAGTGGTACGCGAGCTGGGTTTAGAACGTCGTGAGACAGTTCGGTCCCTATCTGCCGTGGGCGTTGGAGATTTGAGAAGCGCTGCTCCTAGTACGAGAGGACCGGAGTGGACGTACCTCTGGTGTTCCGGTTGTCACGCCAGTGGCATTGCCGGGTAGCTATGTACGGACGGGATAACCGCTGAAAGCATCTAAGCGGGAAGCCCCCTTCAAGATGAGATCTCCCTGAGGCCTTGAGCCTCCTAAAGGACCCAGCAAGACCAGCTGGTTGATAGGCCGGGTGTGGAAGCGCTGCAAGGCGTTGAGCTAACCGGTACTAATGGTCCGTGAGGCTTGACCATATAACACCCAAAGGGTTTTGGTCGATGATGTCTCGAATTAATTGACGGATACGATGAAACGTATCGTCAGCATGATATATGTTGTCTTTTTTCCGCCTGACGACCATAGCGAGTGGGAACCACCTGATCCCTTGCCGAACTCAGAAGTGAAACCGCTCAGCGCCGATGGTAGTGTGGGGTCTCCCCATGCGAGAGTAGGTCATCGTCAGGCATTTATTCAGAAGTAGGCCCGATTATCGAGAGATAGTCGGGCCTTCTTTTTGTAAAGAGCGCATGCATGGGGCAGACCCCGCTTTTTATATGTGGGGCCGCGCCGATAACCCCCTCGGCGCGGTCCGGCCTGGCTCTTATCAAGGGCAGGCTCGCGTCGTTCGTCACCCCTTGCAGCTTCGCTGCTGCCCTTGCAAAGAGCGCTGGTGTGACTCACCCCCATGCGAGAGTAGCCGGATGGCCGGCCCGTCCGTCAGGCATTTATTTAGAAATAGCCCAATTCCGAGAGGAGTTGGGCTTTTTCGTGTGCATGGGGCAGACCCCGCTTTTTAACTGTGGGGCCGCGCCGATAACCCCCGCGGCGCGGTCCGGCCTGGCTCTTCTCAAGGGCAGGCTCGCGTCGTTCGTCCCCCCTTGCAGCTTCGCTGCAGCCCTTGTAAAGAGCGCTGGGGTGACTCACCCCCATGCGAGCGACCTCGTTGTCTAAGCGTCATCGTTAGGTATCTATTCAAAAGAAGGCCCAATTCCGAGAGGAGTTGGGCTTCTTTTGTGTAAAGAGTCGCACCCGCGCCATCGGTGAGCGCTATCGCCTGGAAGTTTGCGTGCTGGACGCGCCGCAGGGCTACCTCGATAGCCTGTTCGCCATCAGCCCCCGGCTGTGAGGGGGGCGACGGCTACCTGCCGCCGCGGATTGAGCGGCGCATCAACGACAACCAGGCGCGACTTGTACAGGTCTGTCTTTGCCATTCGTGCTGTTTGGCGGCGAGGACCACGGCAGCGTGATGTGGCCGGCAGCACGCCTGGTGATCGAGCGGCTGAGTCAGCGCTATCGCCAGAAGCTACTGACATAGAGCGCGCATGGCGATCCCCAAACTTGATTTAGGTTCGAGCGATACGCGGGTTGAAGGGTGGCGGTTTGATCTCCATCTTGTACAAGCACGTGACAGATAGAGTCGATTGTCTAATTTATCGATCCATGGAGGATGTCATGACGCAGCAAGTGGAAGGCAAACGTGTCGCGATTCTCGCCACCCACGGTTTTGAGGAGTCGGAGCTGGCGGTACCCAAGGCGAAGCTTCAGCAACAGGGTATCGTGGTGCATGTGGTCTCACCGGAGGCCAAGGGCATCAAGGCCTGGGCGGAGAACGACTGGGGCGACACCTACGACGTCGACGTGGCCTTGGACGATGTCAGCGAACATGACTACCACGCGCTGGTGTTGCCCGGCGGCCTGTTCAACCCTGACGCCCTGCGCCAGGACGAGAAGGCCTTGAGCTTCGTCAATGCTTTCTTCCAGGCACACAAGCCGGTGGCAGCGATCTGCCACGCCCCCTGGATCCTGATCAACGCCGGGGTGGTGGAAGGTCGCAGGCTGACCTCCTACCCGAGTGTCGAGCAGGATCTGCGCAATGCAGGCGCCGACTGGGTCGACGAGCAGGTGGTGGTGGATAACGGCCTGGTGACCAGCCGCAAGCCCGATGACCTGGATATCTTCTGCCATAAGCTGGTCGAGGAGATCCACGAAGGGCGCCACGAGAAGCAGCACGCCTGATTTCGCTCAGCACGGCAAGCTGGCCGAAGAAAAGAGGCCCCCGGCGATATGGTCGCCGGGGGCCTCTTGCGTAGCAGGAGGAGATTGCCTGCCAGGGTTGTCTGGCTATTTGATGGAGGGAGAGGCTCCCATTGGTGCAGCCCCGCTGTCGGTCCGCCCCTCGCCAGTGGGCTCGATGCGCTTTACGCCGAACCAGCCGGTCCAGGGCCCGATCATCGCCAGCAGGATCGAGAAGACGATGCCCAGGTAATTGAACAGCGCCCAGGGAGCGTAGTCGAGGGTGGCGACACCCAGGGTGCCAGCCATATAGACCGCGGAGACGGTCCAGGGGGCCAGCGGCTCGGGAATCATGCCGCCGTCTTCCATGCTGCGCGACAGATTGAGCTGGTGCAGCCCTCGCTTGCGATATTGCTCGGCGAACAGCTCACGGGTCAAAAAGAAGGTCACATAGCTGTTGCCGGTGGCCAGGATGATGGTACTGCTGGCCGCCAGCGAGGCCAGGATGGTGCCGCGGGCGGAGCGCACGTAGGCCAGGCTGCGATCAAGCACGACCTTGAGGATGCCGGCGGCCTCCAGCGCCGAGGCAAAGAAGAAGGCACACAGCGCGAACAGCACTGCTCCGTGCATGCTGTAGAGCCCGCCACGGTTCAGCAGGCTGACCAGTGCCGGGGGCAGGGTGGCGACGTCCAGGCCCGGGTTGAAGCCGGCCAGCAGGCTGACGTTGAAGCCCGAGACTGCGGCCTTGGCCACCGCCTCGGGACTGGCGCCCTGGAGCAGTATCGCCAGCAGGGCGGCGCAGGCCGAGGCCAGGAACAGGACCACCAGGGTCGGTTTCTTGCGCACCGAGCCGAACAGCACGATGGCCACCGGCAGCAGCAACAGGAAATTCAGCTGATAGAGCCCGCCGATGGTCTCGGCGCTGGCGGCGATGGCTTCGGGGGTGCCCTCTGCCAGGTCCATGTTGAGACCGAGGATCAGGTAGACCACCGCGGCCACCACGCTGGCGGGCAGCGAGGTGTACATCAGGTGACGGATGTGTCGGTACAGGTCTTCGCCCACCACCATGGAAGCCATGATGGTGGTGTCCGACAGCGGCGATAGCTTGTCGCCAAAGTAGGCGCCTGAGAGCACCGCGCCGGCGGTGATCGCCAGGTTGATGTCCATGGCCGCAGCGATGCCCATGATGGCCACCCCCAGGGTCCCGGCGGAGCCCCAGGAGGTGCCAGTGAAGGTGGAGACGATGGCGGTGCCGAAGAACGCCATGACGTAGAGGTAACGGGGGTCGATCAGCTCCAGGCCATGGTAGATGAAGTAGGGAATGGTACCCGAGATCATCCAGGTGCCGATGATGATACCGATGCTGTAGAGCACCAGCAGGGCGGACAGGGCGGTGCGGACCTTGTTGCCCATGATGTCCATGACGCCATCCCAGGTTCCGCCGTGCAGTAGGCTGAACAGGGTGGCGGCAGCGCCCAGGGTGATCAGCACAAGTTCGGTGGGAAGGCCCGCTACCACGATGCCGTAGACGATGGCAAAGGCGATGGCGGTCAGCAATATCAGGGATGGAACAAGACCAGGTTGTCGTTGTGTCGCTGGCATGGGATGTCCTCCTCGTGGTGATCAGCGGTCGAGCGCGGCGAAACCCCGCTCGAGATCGGCGATGATGTCGTCGATGCCTTCAAGCCCGATGGCCAGACGAATCAGCGGCTGGCCGCTGCCGTCGGGGCGAATGGGAGACAGTGCGAGACTCTCGTAGCCGCCCCAGCTGACGCCGATGCGCATCAGTTTGAGGGCGTCGATGAACCCCGCGATGCGCGGGTAGCTAGGGTGGTGAAGTGCAAAGCTGAGCAGGCCAGAATGTCCGCGCAGCTGGCGGGCGGCCCAGTCGGCGGCGACGCCTTCGGCGAGGCTCGGGTGATGCACCGCTGCGACCTGCGGGTGGTCAGCGAGAAAACGTGCAACCGCCAAAGCGTTGCGCTGATGCTCGGCCATGCGCACCGGCAGGGTGCGTAGACCGCGCAGGATCAGCGAGGCGCTGTGGGGCGACAGGGCCGCACCGAGCAACTGGTGGCCGTTGGCGAAGAGACGGTCGATCAACTCGGCGTCGGCGATGACCGCGCCGCCGACCACGTCACTGTGACCGCCGATGTACTTCGACAGCGAGTGCACCACCACATCGATGCCATGGGTGAGCGGCTTCTGGAGCAACGGGGTGGCCCAGGTGTTGTCGATCAGCGTGAGGATGCCGCGTTTCCGGGCGATGGCGGAGATGGCCTCGAGGTCGGCCAGCTCCATGCGCAGCGATGACGGACTCTCGATGTAGATCAGGCGGGTCTCTGGCCGAAGATGATCGCTCACGTCCTGATCACCGCCAATGCCGTCGTGGCTGACGCCGTAGCGGGCCATATGGTCGAGCAGTTCGACGCTGGGGCCGTAGGTCTGGTTGATGCGCAGAACGTGGTCGCCGTGCTTCAACAGCGAGAATAGCGTGGCGGAGATGGCGCCCATGCCGGAGGCAAAGGCCTTGCAGGCCTGGCCGCGTTCCAGCGCCGCCAGCTTGTCTTCCAGAAGCTTGATGGTGGGATTGAGTCCGCGGCTGTAGATGAAATTTTCGCGCTCGGCCAGCTGGGCACGGCTGAAGCTCTCGAGGTTCGGGAAGGTGAAGATGCTGGTCTGGTAGACGGGAGGTGCCACGGCGCCGTGATGATCCTGGCGCTGTTCGAAGGCGTGACTACAGATATGGCGATCCTGTGGGTTCACGGTGCGGTCTCCGCAAGCAGGGTGGATTGAGCTATCAGCCTGTCTGATAGCTAAGCTAGCACGGCCCTGCCGGCCCCACAATTGATCCAGAAGAGGTTTGCCGTTACCGTCGATCAAGCCCCAAGACGCCTTTCCTGCCTGGATGCCAACGTCATGAAACGACTCTACTTATCGGACACCGTCGCTGGAGAGATCAGCGCCTATATCGCCAAAGAGCAGTTGGCGCCGGGGGCGCGCCTACCTTCGGTGGGGGAGTGGATGGAGCGCCTTGAGGTAGGCCGATCTACCCTCCGGGAGGGCCTCAAGAAGCTCCAGGCCGAGGGCATCATCGAGGTGGTCAACGGCAAGGGGATCTTCGTCAGCGAGCAGCGGACCTTTCAACTGCTGGCGAGTCTTGGCATCCACGACGCCAGGGCGCATCTGCTGGAGATGCTCGAGGTTCGCCAGGCGCTGGAGGCCCAGGCCATCCTGCTGGCCGTGAGGCACGCCGAAGAGGCCGCCTTCGAGGCCATGGCCGGCCACCTGGATGACTATCGACGCGCGCGGGAAAAGGAGGATTTCCTCGCGGTCAGCGAGGCCGACGCGGCTTTTCACCTGGCGATCTATCAGGCCTGCGGCAATCGCGTACTGGTCGGACTGATCCAGATGATGCACGACGAGCTGTACCTGTCCTG
Organism: Halomonas sp.; assembly: GCA_002707215.1. Lineage (GTDB taxonomy): Bacteria > Pseudomonadota > Gammaproteobacteria > Pseudomonadales > Oleiphilaceae > Marinobacter. The sequence goes on along the minus strand of PAKW01000103.1, from coordinate 26,818 downwards.
GGACTCGCCGGACGATCGTCATGGAGTGTTTGACGCAAGCTTTGCCCACCACGAAGACCTGCTCGAGGCCATGCGTAGGGGGGATGAAGCGGCCGCCCTGGCTGCCTTCGACAACCTGATCGGTGCCACGCGCAAGAGCGTCGAAGCCATGGTGTCCTGAGAGCGCCGGCCTGGTGGCTGGTTCGTTGCGCTTGCAGCAATAGCGTACAGGGCGGGCTTCGCCAATCAGATCTTGCTGCTTCGATGCAGCGAGCGCCAAGCAGTGGTCGGTCAGCAGGCGGCTGGCATTGGCGTTCTGGACGACTTTCGAGACCAGGCTCGGGCATTTCCACGTGGCGCCATTCGAACAGAGTGGCGGAAGCTTGCATGGTGCCCTTTTTCCTGTTGCTCGCCACCGCCCGCCGGTGCTCGTAACACCTGGAGGAGTTGCTCAGAGGCACACCCACAGGAGTGTTGCAGGCGCGTGGATTTCCGGCGACAGGCGACATTCGATAGACTATGCCCTTTTCCCGTGGAAGGGGCGAGGGATGACCATTGGTGAGCTGATTCGGCTGTTGAGTGACGGCGAGTTCCACTCCGGCCAGCAGCTGGGGGAAAAGCTGGGCGTGTCGCGGGCAGCGGTGTGGAAACAGCTGCGCAAGCTGGAGGATCTCGGCATTCCCATGGAGGCGGTCAAGGGACAGGGATATCGTCTGGCCGAACCCCTTGAGCTGCTCGATGGGCCCTCGGTGGTGGCCGCGCTGTCACGCGAGTCGCGTCGGCACCTCTCGCGCCTCTTCGTGGAAGATACCTTGCCCTCGAGCAACGAGTTCCTGCGCGAGCGTTTTCGTCAGGGAGCGGGGCACGCTGAGGCCTGCCTGGTCGAGCAGCAGAGCGCCGGCCGCGGCCGGCGCGGGCGCACCTGGACGACCCCCTGGGGGCGCACGCTGATGTGCTCCGTGGGCTGGCGCTTCGATGCGGGTGTCGCTGCCCTGGAAGGGCTTAGCCTGGCTATCGGCGTGGTGCTGGCCCAGGTGCTGGAGCGCCATGAACTCAAGCCAGGGCTGAAGTGGCCCAACGACGTGCTGTTGCCCTTGGGGCCGCAAGGATCGGATGAGCAGGGGGCGGCCAAGCAGGGGCTGGGTCACCAGGGCTTTGGCAAGCTGGCCGGTATTCTGGTCGAGATGAGCGGTGACGCCGCCGGTCCCTGCGAGGTGGTGCTCGGCATGGGCATCAACGTGGATTTGCCGGAGAGCTTCCGGGCGAAGATCGATCAGCCGGTCGCTTGTGTGCATGATCAGGCTCCTGGACTATCCCGTAACGTGCTGGCGGCCGAATTGCTGGACGGCCTGCTGGCCATGCTGGCAGGTTTCGAGGAGCAGGGGTTCGATGCCTGGCGCGACGCCTGGAACGCACGTCACGCCTTTGCCGGTTGGGACATCGAAATCATTCGAGGGGAGCAGCGCGAGCTGGCTCGGGCAGGAGATGTGGATGGCAGTGGCAATCTCTGGGTGCGCAAGGGGGCTGACGGAGAGCGGCAAGAGCGTCTGGTGGGAGGAGAGATCAGCGTGCGGGCTCGCCCATGATTCTTGATCTGGATATCGGCAATACCCTGTCCAAGTGGCGCCTGAAGGACGCTGACAGCAGCGAGATTCGCTCCCGGGGCGCGGTGTGGACCCGGGAGGAGTGGAAGCCCGGGTCGGACATTCCCGACCTCGACGTGGTCGAGACGGTGCGCATTTCCAGCGTGGCCAGGCGTTCGGTGCTGGCGCAGACCGAGTCGCTGCTCAAGGACCGGGTGCGTTCCGTGCACGTGGCGCGCTCCTGCCACGAAGCGCTGGGTGTCACCAACGGCTATCACGAGCCGGGTCGACTGGGCGTGGATCGCTGGATGGGGGTACTGGCCGGCTATCAGCTCGCCGGTGCCAGTTGCACGGTGGACTGTGGCAGCGCCATCACCATCGACTTCGTGCTGCCAGGCGGGCGTCATCTCGGGGGGTACATCCTGCCGGGGCTGCGTCTGATGAAAGAAAGCCTGAAGCTGGGCACCCGCAACGTGGCCATCGACCCGGACAGCGAGGCAGACGAGCTGCTGGCTCCTGGACGGCGCACGGTGGAGGCGGTCAATCACGGTATCTACATGGCCGCTGTCAGCGCGGTCAATCGGATCTATAGCGAGGTCTGCGACCGTGAAGGGGTGGCGCTGCCGATGCTGGTCACCGGCGGTGATGCCAGGGTGGTGTCTCGTGGTATTCGCGTACCCCACGCGATCTGGCCGGACATGGTCTACGCAGGCCTGGAAGCGTGCTTTCCGCTGACCGCGGCCGAACGTGCCGGCAAGATGGCAGGGGCGCCGGTGCCGCCGGCGCCCGTAGCGCTGGAAAAGATCCGCGCGGGTTTGGCGTTTTCGATGCTGCTGTGACCGTGGTTTTCCGGTGCGTAGGAAAAAAAGCCTATGGAAGCCTTGCGTTATCCATTCTGCTTTGACACAATGCGCCGCGTTCCGAGGTACAGCGACCCACGGGTTGCAGGCTGCCGTCGAGACAGGTTGCAAGAATTTCGCGTACAGCTTGATTCTTTTAAAACAACCACTTGACTTCTCGGAGCAGGGCGATAAAATACGTCGCCAGTTGGAGGGGTTCCCGAGTGGCCAAAGGGAGCAGACTGTAAATCTGCCGCGAAAGCTTCGAAGGTTCGAATCCTTCCCCCTCCACCAGATTTTGATCGATCAGAGATGTGGTTTCTGGTTGATATGGAGCAGGCGGTCGGACGCTGCCAGGCTGGTTTGGGTTCGGTGGGCTTTGCTTCAGCAAAGAAGGTTTAGTACCGATTTGCGGGCATAGTTCAATGGTAGAACCTCAGCCTTCCAAGCTGATGATGCGGGTTCGATCCCCGCTGCCCGCTCCAGAGTTCAGGCGATCGTGAAGATCAGGTTGCCGAAGAGTGCGCTCATGTAGCTCAGGGGTAGAGCACACCCTTGGTAAGGGTGAGGTCGACGGTTCAAATCCGTCCATGAGCTCCATCTAAGAAAAGCGAGCCTAGGCTCGCTTTTTCTTTCTCCGTCGCGTCTGCAGGGCGGAGGGGGTTGCCAGGCGAGATTCGTTTCGCTATCATGGCGCCCGCTGTTGCAGAGGCTGCCCGCAAAGGGTGGTTTGCATCGAGTACAGGCCAGTAGCTCAATTGGCAGAGCAGCGGTCTCCAAAACCGCAGGTTGGGGGTTCGATTCCCTCCTGGCCTGCCAGTCTTCCCCAGGCTGGCAGTTTTTTATATACTTTCGTGTTTCGATTGCCGCGCCCTGAGGAGTCTCGTTTTCATGAAGCATAACGCCGAGGTGCAGGAGTCGCGCCACGACGGGCTCAAGTGGGCGGTTGTCGTCGTTCTTCTGGTGCTGGCCGTCGTTGGCAACACCTACTTTGCCGACCAGCCGCTTCTGTATCGTGTTCTGGGCGTTGTTGCCCTGTCTGTCGTTGCTGTCCTGGTCGCATTGACCACCACCAAGGGGCGTGAATTGGTGGAGCTGGCGCAGAGCGCCAGGAAGGAAATTCAACGTGTCGTCTGGCCGACGCGCCCCGAGACCATCCAGACCACCGCCATCGTGCTGGTGGCTGTGCTGGTGGTCGGGCTGCTGCTCTGGTTGATCGACACGCTGCTCAGCTGGGCGATGTCCGGCGTCATCGGTTAGGAGTCTTCATGTCCAAGCGTTGGTACGTCGTCCACGCCTACTCCGGCTTCGAGAAGCACGTCATGCGCTCGCTGATCGAGCGTGTGAAGATGCACGGCATGGAAGATCTCTTTGGTGAGATTCTGGTGCCGACCGAAGAAGTCGTCGAGATGCGTGACGGCAAGCGCCGCAAGAGTGAGCGCAAGTTCTATCCCGGCTATGTGCTGGTCGAGATGGAAATGGTCGACGAGACCTGGCACCTGGTCAACGAGACGCCCCGTGTCATGGGCTTTATCGGCGGGACCAAGGAGAAGCCGGCGGCGATCACTCAGCGCGAGGCCGACGCCATTCTCAGTCGCGTCAGGGATGGGGCCGAAAAGCCGCGTCCCAAGACCATGTTCGAGCCCGGTCAGTCGGTGCGTGTCATCGATGGCCCCTTCGCCGATTTCAACGGCGTGGTCGAAGAGGTCAACTACGACAAGAGTCGTCTGCAGGTCAGCGTGCTGATCTTCGGGCGCGCCACTCCCGTCGAGCTGGAGTTTTCCCAGGTCGAGAAGGAGTAGGTCGACAAGTTTCTTACGGTGGGTCTGCTCAGGCAGGCCCGCCGTCATGTGCTGAAAGTTTTCAGTGCGTAGGGGTCGCCTCGAGAGGCGGCCGTTTTGTCCGGGGAGCCGCAAGGCGCTACTACCCAACTGGAGTCCATCATGGCCAAGAAAGTACAGGCTTACATCAAGCTGCAGGTTGCAGCTGGTAAGGCCAACCCGAGTCCCCCCGTGGGTCCCGCGCTGGGTCAGCACGGTGTCAACATCATGGAATTCTGCAAGGCGTTCAACGCCGAGACGCAGAACATCGAGCCGGGTCTCCCGACTCCCGTGGTCATCACCGTCTACTCCGACCGCAGCTTCACCTTCGTCACCAAGACACCGCCCGCCGCGGTGCTGCTGAAGAAGGCTGCTGGCATCAAGTCCGGCTCTGGTGAGCCGAACAAGAAGAAGGTCGGTACCGTGACCCGCGAGCAGCTCGAAGAGATCGCCAAGACCAAGGAGCCGGACATGACGGCTGCCGATCTCGACGCCGCGGTGCGTACCATTGCCGGTAGCGCCCGCAGCATGGGCCTCAACGTGGAGGGTCTCTGATCATGGCAAAGCTTACCAAGCGCGCAAAGCAGATTCGCGACAAGGTTGACGCCACCAAGGTCTACTCCATCGACGAGGCCGTGGCCCTGCTCTCCGAGCTGTCCACCGTCAAGTTCAAGGAGTCGCTGGACGTCGCCATCAACCTGGGCGTCGATCCGCGTAAATCCGACCAGGTGGTGCGCGGTGCGACCGTGATGCCCAACGGTACCGGCAAGGACGTGCGCGTAGCCGTCTTTACCCAGGGTGCCAACGAAGAAGCCGCCAAGGAAGCCGGTGCCGACATCGTCGGTATGGACGACCTGGCCGAGCAGGTCAAGAAAGGCCAGCTCGACTTCGACGTGGTCATCGCCTCACCGGACGCCATGCGTGTCGTCGGCCAGCTGGGTCAGATCCTGGGTCCGCGTGGCCTGATGCCGAACCCCAAGGTCGGCACCGTGACCCCCGACGTCGCTACCGCCGTCAAGAACGCCAAGGCCGGTCAGGTGCGTTTCCGTACCGACAAGAACGGCATCATCCACACCACCCTGGGCAAGGTCGATTTCGAAGCCGACGCCATCAAGGGCAACCTGGATGCGCTGCTCGCCGACCTGAAGAAGCTCAAGCCGAGCACTTCCAAGGGCGTGTACTTCAAGAAGATGACCCTGTCCACCACCATGGGCCCGGGTCTGACCGTCGATCACTCCGCGCTGGTGTGATGCGACACAACAGGCAAGACACTTTGCGGTCCCCGTGCCGGGTGATTCATCCGGCCGGCGGGGCACCGTCAAAGACCGCAGGCGCCGCCGCCTGACCTTCGGGTCTGCCGGCGGCTTAATCGCCCCCGGGCACCTGCGCAGATGGTGTTGCCGCCAGGCATCTGGTGAGCACCATCATTGAAGCCCCTCTTCTGCGGAAGGGGAGATGGTAACCATCGGAGCCCTCGGGTTCCGGCACGAAGGAGTGATCACAGTGGCACTAGCACTCGAAGGCAAGAAGGCAATTGTTGCCGAGGTCAGTGAAGTCGCCAAGGATGCACTCTCCGTCGTAGTTGCCGACTCTCGCGGCGTCGCGGTCCACAAGATGACCGAACTGCGCAAGCAGGCTCGCGAGAATGGCGTCCAGGTGCGTGTTGTGCGCAACACCCTGGCACGCCGCGCCCTGACCGGTACTCCCTGGGAGTGCCTGTCAGAGACCTTCGTTGGTCCGACTCTGCTGGCCTTCTCCAACGAACATCCGGGCGCTGCCGCTCGTCTGTTCAAGGAGTTCGCCAAGGATGAGAAGAACTTCGAAGTCAAGGCGCTGGCCTATGAAGGTGAGCTGATCCCGGCAAGCGATATCGACCGTCTGGCAACCCTGCCGACCTACGATGAGGCGATCGCCAAGCTGATGTCCGTCATGAAGGAAGCTTCTGCCGGCAAGCTGGTTCGTACCCTCGCTGCGCTGCGCGACCAGAAGCAGGAAGAAGCCGCTTAAGGCGTCGTCCTGTCGACCGACCACGATCCATTTCGCGTTCTCGGGTGACCGAGACGCCCGCAAAGTTAGGAATCTAGACAATGGCACTGACCAAAGAAGATATCATCAACGCCGTCTCCGACATGTCCGTCATGGAAGTCGTCGAGCTGATCGAAGCCATGGAAGAGAAGTTCGGCGTTAGCGCCGCTGCTGCTGTCGTGGCTGGCCCGGGCGCTGGTGGCGAAGCCGCCGCTGCCGAAGAGCAGACCGAGTTCGACCTGGTGCTGACCTCCGCTGGCGACAAGAAGGTCAACGTCATCAAGGCCGTCCGCGAGATCACTGGTCTCGGCCTGAAGGAAGCCAAGGGTGCCGTCGACGGCGCGCCGGCGACCATCAAGGAAGCGATGAGCAAGGACGACGCGGAAGAAGCCAAGAAGAAGCTGGAAGAAGCCGGCGCGTCCGTGGAGCTCAAGTAATCCTTGTGCCCATGGCTTTACGCGCTGCGTAAGCTTCCACGGCTGGTGGCGGGACGCCCGCTACCGGCCTTTTTCTGTTGTCACTAGCTGCCTGCCCCCAAGGGCCTGTAGCTTGCAGAATTCCGACGGCGAGTCACTCATCCGAGGACTTGCCGTCAGCGCCTGACGGAGACCGTCCGTCGGGTGGCGCCGACACGCATCGGTCACCCATGGTGAACAAGCTGGGGAATACAGATGGCTTACTCATACACTGAGAAAAAACGCATCCGCAAGGATTTCGGCAAACTGCCCCAAGTGATGGATGTGCCTTACCTGCTGGCCATCCAGCTTGATTCCTACTACGACTTTCTCCAGCAGGACCGCTCTCCCGAAGAGCGCATGGAAGTCGGCCTGCACGCCGCCTTCAGGTCCGTGTTCCCGATCGAGAGCTTCTCCGGCAACGCTGCGCTCGAGTACGTCAGCTATCGTTTCGGCACTCCGGCCTTCGACGTCAAGGAATGCCAGCTGCGCGGCGTCACCTACTCCGCTCCTCTGCGTGTCAAGGTTCGCCTGATCATCTACGACAAGGAGTCGTCGAACAAGGCCATCAAGGACATCAAGGAGCAGGAAGTCTACATGGGGGAAATCCCCCTGATGACCGAGAACGGTACCTTCGTGGTGAACGGTACCGAGCGCGTCATCGTGTCTCAGCTTCACCGTAGTCCCGGCGTGTTCTTCGATCACGACAAGGGCAAGAGCCACAGCTCCGGTAAGCTTCTGTACTCCGCTCGCGTGATTCCTTACCGCGGCTCCTGGCTGGACTTCGAGTTCGACCCGAAGGACAACGTCTTCGTGCGTATCGACCGTCGCCGCAAGCTGCCGGCGTCCGTGCTGCTGCGCGCGCTGGGCATGAGCGCCGAGGAGATCCTCGACGAGTTCTTCGACACCAGCACCTTCCATATCGAGAAGTCCGGCTTCTCGGTGGAGCTGGTGCCGTCTCGCCTGCGTGGCGAGACCGCGACCTTTGACATCAAGGGCGCCGACGGTGAGGTCATCGTCGAAGAGGGTCGTCGTGTCACCCAGAAGCATATCCGCCAGCTGGAGAAGGCGGGCCTCGAGCGTCTGGAAGTGCCGATGGACTACCTGTTCGGCAAGACCCTGGCCAAGGACCAGATCAACCCCGCCACCGGCGAGCTGATCTGCCCCTGCAACTCCGAGATCACCCCGGAGCTGCTCGAGGCCCTCGGTCAGGCCGGCATCACCACCATCGAGACGCTCTACACCAACGATCTGGACTGCGGTCCCTTCGTCTCCGACACCCTCAAGCTGGACACCACCGGTTCCCAGCTCGAGGCGCTGGTCGAGATCTACCGCATGATGCGCCCCGGCGAGCCGCCCACCAAGGAAGCCGCCGAGACGCTGTTCAACAATCTGTTCTTCAGCGAAGACCGCTACGACCTGTCCGGCGTCGGCCGGATGAAGTTCAACCGTCGTCTGCGCCGTGATGCCGACACCGGTTCCGGTGTGCTGGATCGTGCCGACATCCTCGACGTGCTGCGCGAGCTGATCAACATCCGTAACGGCTTCGGCGATGTCGATGACATCGACCACCTGGGCAACCGCCGCATTCGCTGCGTCGGCGAAATGGCAGAAAACCAGTTCCGTGTCGGCCTGGTGCGCGTCGAGCGCGCGGTCAAGGAACGTCTGTCCATGGCCGAGAGCGAAGGCCTGATGCCTCAGGACCTGATCAACGCCAAGCCGGTGGCCGCTGCGGTGAAGGAGTTCTTCGGCTCCTCCCAGCTGTCCCAGTTCATGGACCAGAACAACCCGTTGTCCGAGGTGACCCACAAGCGTCGTGTGTCCGCTCTCGGCCCGGGTGGTCTGACCCGTGAGCGCGCCGGCTTCGAGGTGCGTGACGTTCACGCCACCCACTACGGCCGTCTGTGCCCGATCGAGACGCCGGAAGGTCCGAACATCGGCCTGATCAACTCGCTGGCGACCTACAGCCACACCAACAGCTACGGCTTCCTCGAGACGCCGTATCGTAAGGTCGTGGATGGCGTGGTCACCGACGAGGTGGTGCATCTGTCGGCCATCGAGGAAGGTGACTTCGTCATCGCCCAGGCCTCGGCCACCGTCAATGCCGACAAGAAGCTGGTCGACGACCTGGTTCAGGTGCGTCACCGCGGCGAGACCACCTTCATGCGTCCCGAGCAGGTGACGCTGATGGACGTGTCTCCGCGTCAGGTGGTGTCCGTCGCCGCCGCACTGATTCCGTTCCTCGAGCACGATGACGCCAACCGCGCCCTGATGGGTGCCAACATGCAGCGTCAGGCGGTGCCGACCCTGCGTGCGGACAAGCCGCTGGTCGGTACCGGCATGGAGCGCTTCGTCGCCCGTGACTCCGGTGTCTGCGCCGTGGCCCGTCGTGGCGGGGTGATCGACTCGGTCGACGCCAAGCGCATCGTGGTGCGGGTCAATGAAGACGAGATCATCGGCGGTGAGGCCGGTGTCGACATCTACAACCTGACCAAGTACCTGCGTTCGAACCAGAACACCTGCCAGAACCAGCGTCCGATCGTGCGTCCCGGCGACAACGTCGCACGTGGTGACATCCTGGCCGACGGTCCGTCCGTCGACATGGGTGACCTGGCGCTTGGTCAGAACATGCGCATCGCCTTCATGCCGTGGAACGGCTACAACTTCGAGGACTCCATCCTGCTGTCCGAGCGGGTGGTCCAGGAAGACCGTTTCACCACCATCCACATCCAGGAACTGACCTGTGTGTCCCGTGACACCAAGCTGGGGCCGGAGGAGATCACCTCCGATATCCCCAACGTCGGTGAATCGGCACTGGGCAAGCTGGATGAGGCCGGTGTGGTGTACATCGGTGCTGAGGTCGGCGCCGGCGACATCCTGGTCGGCAAGGTCACGCCCAAGGGCGAGACCCAGCTGACCCCGGAAGAGAAGCTGCTGCGTGCGATCTTCGGTGAGAAGGCGTCCGACGTGAAGGACACCTCCCTGCGTGCCCCCACCGGCATGAAGGGCACCGTTATCGACGTCCAGGTGTTTACTCGCGACGGCGTCGAGAAGGATTCGCGCGCCCTGTCGATCGAGCAGATGCAGCTCGACGAAGTGCGCAAGGACCTGCAGGAGACCTACCGCATCGCCGAGGACGCCACCTTCGAGCGTCTCAAGCGCACCCTGTCCGGTCAGCCGGTCAACGGTGGTCCGCGCCTGTCCAAGGATGACGTACTGTCCGAGGACTACCTCGAGGAGCTGCCGCGTCAGCAGTGGTTCAAGCTGCGCATGCAGGACGAGAAGCTCAACGAACTGCTGGCCCAGGCCGACGAGCAGCTCGAGAAGCGTCGCAAGGAGATGGACGAGCGTTTCGAGGACAAGAAGCGCAAGCTCACCCAGGGCGACGACCTGGCGCCGGGCGTGCTCAAGATCGTCAAGGTCTACCTGGCGATCAAGCGTCGCCTGCAGCCGGGTGACAAGATGGCCGGCCGTCACGGTAACAAGGGTGTCATCTCGGCTATCATGCCGATCGAGGACATGCCGTTCGACGACAACGGTGAGCCCATCGACGTGGTGCTGAACCCGCTGGGTGTACCGTCGCGGATGAACGTCGGTCAGATCCTCGAGACCCACCTGGGCATGGCGGCCCGCGGTCTCGGCGTGAAGATCGAACATATGCTGCGTGACGCCCGCGAACAGCAGCTGGCTCAGCTGCGCGAGTTCCTCGGTGAGGTCTACAACTCCACCCAGGGCACCCGTGTCGAGGAGATCGAGTCGCTGTCCGATGACGAGATCATCGCGCTGGCCAAGAACCTGAAGAAGGGCGTGCCGATGGCGACGCCGGTGTTTGACGGTGCCAAGGAGCACGAGATCAAGCACCTGCTGAAGCTGGCCGATCTGCCGGATTCCGGCCAGATGACCCTGTACGACGGGCGTACCGGTGAGTCGTTCGACCGTCCGGTGACGGTGGGCTACATGTACATGCTGAAGCTCAACCACCTGGTCGACGACAAGATGCACGCGCGTTCCACCGGCTCCTACTCGCTGGTCACCCAGCAGCCGCTGGGCGGCAAGGCGCAGTTCGGTGGTCAGCGCTTTGGTGAGATGGAGGTCTGGGCCCTGGAGGCCTACGGCGCCGCTTACACTCTGCAGGAAATGCTCACGGTCAAGTCCGATGACGTGGAAGGTCGTACCAAGATGTACAAGAGCATCGTGGATGGCGATCACACCATGCAGGCGGGCATGCCGGAATCCTTCAACGTATTGGTGAAGGAAATCCGCTCGCTGGGCATCGATATCGAACTGGAGAGCTGAGGCGGCCCGAAAGGCGCTTCAATGAATGACGGTCCGCGGGGAGCAATAGCTCCCCGCCCATGACAACTCCGCAACGGAGCCGACCTAATGAAAGATTTGGTGAAAGTCCTCAAATCGCAGTCACAGTCCGACGAGTTCGACGCGATCAAGATCACGCTCGCGTCGCCGGACATGATCCGCTCCTGGTCCTTTGGCGAGGTCAAGAAGCCGGAGACCATCAACTACCGGACTTTCAAGCCCGAGCGTGATGGCCTGTTCTGCGCCAAGATCTTCGGTCCGGTGAAGGACTACGAGTGCCTGTGCGGCAAGTACAAGCGCATGAAGCACCGCGGCATCATCTGCGAAAAGTGCGGCGTCGAAGTCACCAAGGCCGCCGTGCGCCGCGAGCGCATGGGCCATATCGAGCTGGCTAGCCCGGTTGCCCACATCTGGTTTCTGAAGTCGCTGCCGTCACGTATCGGCATGCTGATGGACATGACACTGCGCGACATCGAGCGCGTGCTCTATTTCGAGAGCTTCATGGTCGTCGATCCGGGCATGACCACCCTCGAGCGTGGCCAGCTGCTCAACGACGAGCAGTACTTCGAGGCCCTCGAGGAGTTCGGCGATGACTTCGACGCCCGTATGGGTGCCGAGGCCGTCCAGGCGATGCTCAAGGACATCGATCTCGAGGAAGAGATCGAGCGTCTGCGCGAAGAGATCCCGCAGACCAACTCCGAGACCAAGATCAAGAAGCTGTCCAAGCGTCTGAAGCTGCTCGAAGCCTTCCAGGGCTCCGGCAACGATCCGGCGTGGATGGTGATGGAAGTGCTGCCCGTGCTGCCGCCGGACCTGCGTCCGCTGGTACCGCTGGACGGCGGCCGCTTCGCGACCTCGGATCTCAACGATCTGTACCGTCGTGTGATCAACCGCAACAACCGCTTGAAGCGCCTTCTGGACCTCAATGCGCCGGACATCATCGTGCGCAACGAGAAGCGCATGCTGCAGGAGTCCGTGGACGCGCTGCTCGACAACGGTCGTCGCGGTCGCGCCATCACCGGCTCCAACAAGCGTCCGCTGAAGTCGCTGGCCGACATGATCAAGGGCAAGCAGGGGCGTTTCCGTCAGAACCTGCTGGGCAAGCGCGTCGACTACTCCGGCCGCTCGGTCATCACCGTAGGCCCGACTCTGCGTCTGCACCAGTGTGGTCTGCCCAAGAAGATGGCGCTGGAGCTGTTCAAGCCGTTCATCTACTCCAAGCTGCAGGCCAGCGGCCAGGCGTCCACCATCAAGGCCGCCAAGAAGATGGTCGAGCGCGAGCTGCCTGAGGTGTGGGACATCCTCGCCGACGTCATCCGCGAGCACCCGGTGCTCTTGAACCGCGCCCCGACCCTGCACCGTCTCGGTATCCAGGCGTTCGAGCCGCTGCTGATCGAAGGCAAGGCGATCCAGCTGCACCCGCTGGTGTGTGCCGCCTACAACGCCGACTTCGACGGTGACCAGATGGCCGTGCACGTGCCGCTGACGCTGGAAGCCCAGCTCGAAGCGCGCGCGCTGATGATGGCCACCAACAACGTGCTGTCACCGGCCAACGGCGAGCCGATCATCGTGCCGTCCCAGGACGTGGTGCTGGGTCTGTACTACATGACCCGCGAGCGCATCAACGCCAAGGGCGAGGGCATGGTGTTCTCCGACCTCAACGAGGTCGAGCGCGCCTTCGGCACCCAGAACGTGTCGCTGCACGCCCGCGTCAAGGTACGCCTGGACGAAGTGGACGTCGACGAAGAGACCGGTGAGCGCTCCGAGCACCGCCGTCTGCGTGACACCACCGTCGGCCGTGCGCTGCTGTTCCGCATCCTGCCGCAAGGGGTGCCCTTCGATCTGGTCGACCAGGCCATGAAGAAGAAGGCCATCTCCAAGCTGATCAACGAAGTGTATCGTCGCGCCGGTCTCAAGGCCGCGGTCATCTTCGCCGACCAGCTGATGTACACCGGCTTCCGTCTGGCCACCTGGTCCGGCGCCTCCATCGGCGTCAACGACTTCGTCATCCCGGACGCCAAGGCCGAGATCGTCGAGGCGGCCGAGGAAGAGGTCAAGGAAATCGAGGACCAGTTCTCCTCCGGTCTGGTGACCGCGGGCGAGAAGTACAACAAGGTCATCGATATCTGGGCGCGTGCCAACGACCAGGTCGCCAAGGCGATGATGGCGGGTATCTCCAAGGAGACCGTGATCGACCGCGAAGGCAAGGAAGTCGAACAGGACTCCTTCAACAGCGTCTTCATCATGGCCGACTCCGGTGCCCGTGGTAGCGCCGCCCAGATCCGCCAGCTGGCAGGTATGCGTGGCCTGATGGCCAAGCCGGATGGCTCGATCATCGAGACCCCGATCGTTGCCAACTTCCGTGAAGGTCTGAACGTACTCCAGTACTTCATCTCGACCCACGGTGCGCGTAAGGGTCTGGCGGATACCGCTCTGAAGACCGCCAACTCCGGTTACCTGACCCGTCGTCTGGTCGACGTCGCCCAGGACGTGGTCATCACCGAGGTCGACTGTGGCACCGAGCGTGGCCTGACCCTGCACCCGGTCATCGAAGGCGGCGACATCATCGTCTCGCTGGCCCAGCGTGTACTCGGCCGTGTGGTCGCTCAGGACGTCATCGATCCGAGCACCGACGAAGTGCTGATTCCGCGCGGCACCCTGCTGGACGAGGCCTGGTGCGAGCAGCTCGACACCATGGGCGTCGACGAGATCATCGTGCGCAGCACCATCACCTGTGAAACCAGTCACGGTGTGTGTTCGTCCTGTTACGGCCGCGATCTGGCCCGTGGGCACCAGGTCAACATCGGTGAGTCGGCCGGCGTCATCGCCGCCCAGTCCATCGGTGAGCCGGGTACCCAGCTGACCATGCGTACCTTCCACATCGGTGGTGCCGCTTCGCGGGCCTCTGCGGTGGACAGCGTCCAGGTCAAGCATGGCGGCAAAGTGCGCCTGCACAACATCAAGTATGTGGAACGTGCCGACGGCAAGCTGGTCGTGGTGTCGCGCTCCAGCGCCCTGGCGGTGGCCGACGAGCATGGCCGCGAGCGTGAGTACTACAAGCTGCCCTACGGTGCCGAGCTTTCGGTGCGTGACGGTGACGCGGTTGATCCCGGCCAGGCCGTGGCCAAGTGGGATCCGCACACCCACCCGATCGTCGCCGAAGCGGAAGGCCAGGTGCACTACGTCGACATGGACGAAGGCCTGACCATGCACCGCAGCGTCGACGAGATGACCGGTCTGTCCTCGATCGAGATCATCGAGTCCGCGGCGCGGCCGATGGCCGGTCGCGACAAGCGCCCGATGATCATGCTCAACGACGCCACCGGCAAGCCGGTGACCGTCTCCGGCAGCGACACTCCGGTGCAGTACCCGCTGCCCGGCAAGGCGATCGTCACCGTCGACAATGGCTCGTCCATCGGCATCGGTGAGATCGTCGCACGTATCCCGGTGGAGGCGTCCGGCAACAAGGACATTACCGGTGGTCTGCCGCGCGTGGCCGACCTGTTCGAGGCGCGCAAGCCGAAGGAGCCGTCCATCCTGGCCGAGATCAGCGGTGTGATCAGCTTCGGCAAGGAAACCAAGGGCAAGCGTCGTCTGACCATCACCCCGTCCGAAGGCGACCCCTTCGAGATGCTGATTCCCAAGTGGCGTCAGATTGCGGTGTTCGAGGGCGAGAGCGTCGAGAAGGGCGAGGTGATCTCGGACGGTCCGAGCAACCCGCACGACATCCTGCGACTGCTCGGCATCGCCGAGCTGGCCAAGTACATCGTGGCCGAGGTGCAGGACGTCTATCGTCTGCAGGGCGTTGGCATCAACGACAAGCACATCGAAGTGATCGTGCGTCAGATGCTGCGCAAGGTCGAGATCACCGACGCCGGTGACTCCGACTTCATTCCGGGTGATCAGGTCGAGCTGGTCCGCGTGCTGGAGCAGAATGCCGTGCTCCAGGCCAATGACAAGTTCCCGGCCAAGTACCAGCGCCTGCTGCTGGGTATCACCAAGGCCAGCCTGGCCACCGAGTCGTTCATCTCTGCGGCCTCCTTCCAGGAGACGACCCGCGTGCTGACCGAAGCGGCGGTTACCGGCAAGCGCGATTACCTGCGCGGCCTGAAGGAAAACGTGGTGGTGGGACGTCTGATCCCGGCCGGTACCGGTCTGACCCACCACGAGGAGCGTCGTCGCAAGCGTGAAGACACCGAGCGACTGCTCCAGCCGTCGGCCTACGACGTCGAGCAGGAGCTGGGCGCCCAGCTTACCGCGCTGGACTCGGACGACGACGAGATCTGATGTCGGCAAAAGCCTGGAGCCTTTGCGGCTCCGGGCTTGACGCGCCTTGGCATCAGCCAGTAGAATGCGCAGCCTTTAACAGTGGGGTGGGTGTATCCGCGCCACTGTGAAAAGGCTTAGGCAACCCATTGGAGTCAGCTAACAGCTATGGCAACGATTAATCAGCTCGTGCGCAAGCCGCGCAAGCGTCAGGCCGCGAAGACCGACGTGCCTGCGCTTCAGGCCTGCCCGCAGAAGCGCGGCGTCTGCACCCGCGTCTACACCACCACCCCGAAGAAGCCGAACTCCGCACTGCGGAAGGTCTGCCGTGTGCGCCTGACCAACGGCTACGAGGTGTCCTCCTACATCGGCGGTGAAGGCCACAACCTCCAGGAGCACTCTGTGGTCCTGATTCGTGGCGGTCGAGTAAAGGACCTTCCGGGTGTGCGTTATCACACCGTTCGCGGCGCTCTCGACACCTCCGGTGTCCAGAACCGTCGTCAGGGCCGTTCCAAGTACGGCACCAAGCGTCCGAAGTCCTAAGGGCTGCGTCGCTTTCCATTACCAAGTTTGACCCGGTCTGATAAGAGTAAGGTCGAGCCGCCAAGCGCGAGTCTCGGGTTTACCTGAAGGACCCTTCAACCGAGGGCTTATCATGCCTAGAAGAAGAGTTGCGGCCAAGCGCGAGATTCTGCCGGATCCCAAGTTCGGATCCGAGCGTCTGGCCAAGTTCATGAACCACCTGATGATCAGCGGCAAGAAGTCCGTAGCTGAGCGTATCGTCTATGGTGCGCTGGACAGGGTTGCCGAGCGTTCCAATGAAGAGCCGCTGGAAATCTTCGACAAGGCGCTGGAAACCATCCAGCCCATGGTCGAGGTGAAGTCTCGCCGCGTTGGCGGTGCGACCTATCAGGTGCCGGTCGAAGTCCGTCCGTCCCGCCGCCAGGCGCTTGCCATGCGCTGGCTGGTGGACGCCGCTCGCCGTCGTGGCGAGAAGACCATGGTGCAGCGTCTGGCTGGCGAAATGCTGGATGCAGCCGAAGGCAAGGGTTCGGCAGTCAAGAAGCGTGAAGACGTGCATCGCATGGCAGAAGCCAACAAGGCCTTCTCTCACTACCGCTTCTAAAGCGCATCGCCAACCAACGGGAGTTACATCGTGGCTCGCAAGACTCCGCTTAAGCGTTACCGCAATATCGGTATCGTGGCCCACGTCGACGCCGGTAAGACGACTACTACCGAGCGTGTCCTGTTCTACACCGGTCTGTCCCACAAGGTCGGTGAGGTCCATGAGGGCGCCGCCACCATGGACTGGATGGAGCAGGAGCAGGAGCGTGGTATCACCATCACCTCCGCGGCGACCACCTGCTTCTGGCAGGGCATGAACAAGCAGTTCGATGAGCACCGCATCAACATCATCGACACGCCTGGACACGTTGACTTCACCATCGAAGTCGAGCGTTCCCTGCGTGTGCTTGATGGTGCCGTCGTCGTACTGTGTGGCTCCTCCGGTGTGCAGCCGCAGACCGAGACCGTCTGGCGTCAGGCCAACAAGTACGAAGTTCCGCGCATGGTGTTCGTCAACAAGATGGACCGCAGCGGCGCTGACTTCTTCATGGTCGTCAACCAGCTGAAGGATCGTCTCGGCGCCAACGTCGTGCCGATCCAGATCAACTGGGGCTCCGAGGACGAGTTCAAGGGCGTCATCGATCTCATCCAGATGAAGGCCATCCTGTGGGATGAAGACAACTTCGGGATGAACTACGACCTCGTCGATATCCCGGCGGAGCTCCAGGAGACCGCCGAAGAGTATCGCGAGCAGATGGTCGAGGCCGCCGCCGAGGCGTCCGAAGAGCTGATGGACAAGTACCTCGAAGAGGGCGAGCTGACCAACGACGAGATCAAGGCTGGTCTGCGTCGTCGTACCCTCGACAACGAGATCGTGCTGGTCACCTGTGGCTCTGCGTTCAAGAACAAGGGTGTTCAGGCCGTTCTCGATGGCGTCATCGAGTACATGCCGTCACCCACCGAGGTCAAGGCGATCGAAGGTGAGCTCGACGACAAGGACGGCACCATCGCGACCCGTGAGGCCGATGACAGTGCGCCTTTCGCCGCGCTGGCGTTCAAGATCGCGACCGACCCCTTCGTTGGCACCCTGACCTTCATCCGCGTCTACTCGGGCGTGCTGAAGTCGGGCGACAGCGTCTACAACTCCGTCAAGCAGAAGAAGGAGCGCGTCGGTCGTATCGTCCAGATGCACTCCAACTCCCGCGAGGAGATCAAGGAAGTTCTGGCCGGCGACATCGCCGCCTGTATCGGCCTGAAGGACGTGACCACCGGTGATACCCTGTGCGACCTGAACGACAAGATCGTTCTCGAGCGCATGGAGTTCCCGGATCCGGTTATCTCCGTGGCCGTGGAGCCGAAGTCCAAGGCTGACCAGGAAAAGATGGGTATCGCACTGGGCAAGCTGGCCCAGGAAGATCCGTCCTTCCAGGTCAAGACCGACGAAGAGACTGGCCAGACCATCATCTCCGGCATGGGCGAGCTTCACCTCGACATCATCGTTGACCGCATGCGTCGCGAGTTCAAGGTCGAGGCGAATATCGGCAAGCCGCAGGTGGCCTACCGTGAGACGATTCGTCAGAGCGTCGAGCAGGAAGGCAAGTTCGTTCGTCAGTCCGGTGGTCGCGGTCAGTACGGTCACGTACACCTGCGCATCGAGCCGTTGACGGCCGAAGACAAGGGCGACGACGAAGAGATGCACTTCAAGTTCGCTTCCGAGATCGTCGGCGGCGTGGTTCCGAAGGAATACGTGCCGGCCGTCGAGAAAGGGGCCTATGAGCAGCTCCAGAACGGTGTCATCGCGGGCTACCCGATGATCGACGTCAAGGTAACGCTGTTCGACGGTTCCTACCACGACGTGGACTCCAACGAGACCGCGTTCAAGGTCGCCTCTTCCATGGCGATCAAGCAAGGCGCACCCAAGGCCAAGGCAGTTCTGCTCGAGCCGGTGATGAAGGTCGAGGTCGTGACCCCTGAAGAATTCATGGGTGACGTCATGGGCGACCTGAACCGCCGCCGGGGCCTGGTCCAGGGTATGGATGACTCTTCCTCCGGCAAGGTCATTCGCGCCACCGTGCCGCTGGCTGAGATGTTCGGTTACGCAACCGACCTGCGCTCTCAGACCCAGGGCCGCGCAAGCTACACCATGGAGTTTGCGGACTACGAAGAGGCGCCGTCCAGCGTCGTTGAAGCCGTCATCAACCAGAACGGTTAACCGTTAGCTAACGAAAGAGGTCATAGCAGTGGCTAAGGAAAAATTCGAACGTTCCAAACCGCACGTCAACGTCGGCACCATCGGTCACGTCGACCACGGCAAGACTACCCTGACGGCGGCCCTGACTCGCGTTTCTGCCGAGGTGTTCGGCGGTGACTGGCGTGAGTTCGACACCATCGACAATGCTCCGGAAGAGCGTGAGCGTGGTATCACCATCGCCACCTCTCACGTCGAGTATCAGTCCGAGGAGCGTCACTACGCTCACGTCGACTGCCCGGGACACGCTGACTACGTCAAGAACATGATCACCGGTGCTGCCCAGATGGACGGCGCTATCCTGGTCTGTTCCGCTGCTGACGGCCCCATGCCGCAGACTCGCGAGCACATCCTGCTGTCTCGTCAGGTTGGCGTTCCGTTCATCGTCGTGTTCCTGAACAAGGCCGACATGGTCGACGACGAAGAGCTGCTCGAGCTGGTCGAGATGGAAGTTCGTGAGCTTCTGTCCGAGTACGACTTCCCGGGCGACGACACCCCGATCATCACCGGCTCTGCCCTGATGGCTCTGGAAGGCAAGGACGACAACGGCATGGGTACTACCGCCGTTGCCAACCTGATCAAGGCTCTGGATGCTTACATCCCCGAGCCGGAGCGTGCTGTCGACCAGCCGTTCCTGATGCCGATCGAAGACGTGTTCTCCATCTCTGGTCGCGGTACCGTTGTGACCGGTCGTGTCGAGCGCGGCATCGTCAAGCCGGGCGAAGAGATCGAGATCGTTGGTATCAAGGACACCACCAAGACTACCGTTACCGGTGTCGAGATGTTCCGTAAGCTGCTCGACGAAGGTCGTGCTGGCGAGAACGTCGGTGCCCTGCTGCGTGGTACCAAGCGTGACGAAGTCGAGCGTGGTCAGGTTCTGGCCAAGCCGGGCACCATCACTCCGCACACCCAGTTCGAAGCGGAAGTGTACGTGCTGAGCAAGGACGAGGGTGGTCGTCACACTCCGTTCTTCAAGGGCTACCGTCCGCAGTTCTACTTCCGTACCACCGACATCACCGGTACCTGTGAGCTGCCGGAAGGTGTCGAGATGGTCATGCCGGGCGACAACGTCCAGATGACCGTCAACCTGATCGCCCCGATCGCCATGGACGAAGGTCTGCGCTTCGCCATCCGCGAAGGCGGCCGTACCGTCGGCGCTGGCGTCGTGGCCAAGATCCTGGTCTAAATCGGACCGGTGATCACCGAAGGGGGCTCCGCAAGGAGCCCCCTTTTCTGCGCATCGTCATTGAGGGTTTGACTCTCGATGGCGCGGCGCATATAATGCGCATCCTTTGAATGCGTGGGTTGACGGCTCGCGCCGTCAAGTTCCATTGGAGTTAGGGCAAATGCAGAACCAGAAGATTCGCATTCGGTTGAAGGCTTTCGACCATCGCCTGATCGACCAGTCCGCCGCGGAGATCGTTGATACCGCCAAGCGTACCGGCGCCCAGGTTCGTGGTCCGATTCCTCTGCCGACCAATCGCGAGCGTTACACCGTGCTGGTTTCCCCGCACGTGAACAAGGACGCCCGTGATCAGTACGAGATTCGTACCCACAAGCGTGTGCTCGACATCGTCGAGCCGACCGAGAAGACCGTTGATGCCCTGATGAAGCTCGACCTCGCCGCTGGCGTGGACGTGCAGATCAAGCTCGACTGATATCACTAGACACTCGCGGCCCAGCGTCCCTCTCATCCAGTAGAGGTTCAGCAGCCGCCACGCCGGGATGGCGTTACACAACGTGCTAGTGGAATGCTCTGGAAAGGGCAGCCATAGCGGGTGATAGCCCCGTACACTAAAGGAGACTAAGCATGACTATCGGTTTGGTCGGTAGGAAGGCCGGCATGACCCGTGTCTTCACCGAAGACGGCGCGTCTGTGCCCGTAACCGTTATCGAGGTTGATCCCAACCGCGTGACCTGCGTGAAGTCTGTCGAATCCGACGGCTACGCCGCGGTCCAGGTGACAACCGGCTCCCGCAAAGCCAAGCATCTGTCCAAGGCCCAAGCTGGCCTGTATGCCAAGGCAGGTGTCGAGGCTGGTCGTTCCCTGATGGAGTTCCGCCTGAGCGAAGGCGACGAAGCTCCGGAAGTGGGCGGCGAACTCACCGTATCCCTCTTCGAAGCTGGTCAAAGCGTTGACGTGACCGGCACCTCCAAGGGTAAGGGTTTCCAGGGCGCTGTGAAGCGCTGGAACTTCCGTACCCAGGACAACAGCCACGGTAACTCTCTGTCCCACCGTGCTCCGGGTTCCATCGGCATGTGCCAGACCCCGGGCCGCGTGTTCAAGGGCAAGAAGATGGCCGGCCAGATGGGCAACGCACGTTGCACCGTTCAGAGCCTGGAAATCGTCCGTGTCGATGCCGAGCGCAACCTGCTGCTGATCAAAGGCGCCGTTCCTGGTGCTACCGGCAGTGATGTCATCGTGCGCAGCGCCGTCAAAGCTGGCTGAAGGGGAACTTTCCGATGAATCTGAATCTTGCAGGTGCAAGCGCCGGGACCGTTGAGCTGTCCGACGCTACCTTTGGCAAAGAATTCAACGAAGCGCTCGTGCACCAGGTCGTCACCGCCTATCTGGCTGGTGGTCGTCAGGGCACCCGCGCTCAGAAGAACCGCTCCGACGTCCGTGGCGGCGGCAAGAAGCCGTGGCGCCAGAAGGGCACCGGTCGCGCTCGCGCCGGTACCATTCGCTCGCCGATCTGGCGCAGCGGTGGTGTGACCTTCGCGGCCCGTCCGCAGGACCACTCCCAGAAGGTCAACCGCAAGATGTACCGTGCGGCCATGCGCTCGATTCTGTCCGAGCTGGTCCGTCAGGAGCGTCTTGTTGCCGTTGATGCCTTCTCTGTCGAGTCACCCAAAACCAAGCAGCTGGTCGCCAAGCTTTCCGACCTGGGCCTGGAGAAGGTGCTGATCGTCACCGAAGAAGTCGACGAGAACCTGTACCTGGCAGCCCGCAACATCCCCAATGTGGATGTGGTGGACGTCGCCGCCGCCGACCCGGTCAGCCTGGTCGCCTTCGACAAGGTCCTGGCTACCGTCTCCGCACTGCGCAAATTCGAGGAGAAGCTGGCATGAACCAGGAGCGTGTATTCAAGGTTCTGCTTGGTCCGCACGTGACCGAGAAGGCCGCCATGGCCGCCGAGCGTAACCAGTACGTGTTCAAGGTGGCGAGTGACGCAACCAAGCCCGAGATCAAGGCTGCCGTCCAGGAGCTGTTCGGCAAGAAGGTCGATCGCGTTTCTGTTCTGAACGTGAAGGGCAAGACCAAGCGCACCGCGCATGGTGTTGGTATGCGCAAGGGTTATCGCAAGGCGTACGTGACACTGGCCGCCGGCGAGACGCTTGAAGACTTCTCTGGCGCCGAGTAAAGGCAGGAGTACGGATCATGGCAATCGTCAAGACAAAACCCACATCCGCCGGTCGTCGCCACGTCGTCAAGATTGTTGGTGAGGAACTGTACAAGGGCCGCGCTTACGCGCCGTTGCTCGAGAAGCAGTCCAAGTCCGGTGGTCGTAACAACCAGGGTCGCATCACCACTCGCCACGTCGGCGGTGGTCATCGCAACCACTATCGGATCATCGACTTCAAGCGCACCAAGGATGGCGTTCCGGCCATCGTCGAGCGCCTGGAGCATGACCCGAACCGTAGCGCCCACATCGCGCTGCTGAAGTACATCGACGGTGAGCGTCGCTACATCATCGCCCCCAAGGGCGTGAGTGCCGGTGATCGCCTCGAGTCCGGCGTCAATGCGCCGATCAAGAAGGGCAACGCACTGCCGATGCGCAACATCCCGCTGGGTTCCACGGTGCACTGCATCGAACTGAAGCCTGGCAAGGGTGCTCAGATCGCACGCAGCGCCGGTACCAGCGCCCAGCTGGTGGCTCGTGAAGGCAACTACGCCACCCTGCGTCTGCGCTCCGGCGAGATGCGCAAGGTGCTGGCCGAGTGCCGCGCGACCCTGGGTGAGGTGAGCAATTCCGAGCACAGCCTGCGTCAACTTGGCAAGGCCGGTGCAAAGCGCTGGAGAGGTGTGCGCCCGACTGTTCGCGGTGTCGCGATGAACCCGGTGGATCACCCGCACGGTGGTGGTGAAGGCCGCACCAGCGGTGGTCGTCATCCGGTGTCCCCGTGGGGTATGCCCACCAAGGGCCACAAGACCCGCAAGAACAAGCGCACCGACAAGCTGATCGTCCGCCGCCGCAAGGCTCGCGGTTAAGATCCCACGCCAAGACATTAAGAGGTAACGGCTGTGCCACGTTCACTGAAGAAAGGTCCTTTTGTAGACCTTCATCTGCTGAAAAAGGTTGAGACTGCAGCGGAAAAGAACGATCGCAAACCGATCAAGACCTGGTCGCGTCGTTCAATGGTCCTGCCCAACATGGTCGGGCTCACCATTGCAGTCCATAACGGTCGCCAACACGTCCCGGTGCACGTCTCCGAGGAAATGGTTGGCCACAAGCTGGGCGAATTCGCTGCTACCCGCACCTATCGCGGCCATGCGGCGGATAAGAAAGCCAAACGGTAAGCCAGAGAGGATTAAGAGATGGAAGTCACAGCAAAGCTGCGTGGCGCCAGTTTATCCGCCCAGAAGGCCCGTTTGGTGGCTGATCAGGTGCGCGGTAAGCCTGTCGCCGAAGCAATCGACCTGCTGACCTTCTCACCGAAGAAGGCGGCCAAGCTGGTCAAGAAGGTGCTGCAGTCCGCCATCGCGAATGCGGAAGAAAATAACGGCATGGACATCGACGAGCTGCGCGTCTCGACCATCTGTGTCGATGAGGGTACGACGCTCAAGCGCATCCGTCCGCGCGCCAAAGGCCGTGCGGATCGCATTTTGAAGCGCACTTGCCACATCACCGTCAAGGTAGCCGAGAAGTAGGAGTCGACCAGATGGGTCAGAAAGTCAATCCGACAGGCATCCGACTGGGTATCGTCAAAGACCATACCTCTGTCTGGTACGCCGAGCGCGGCGCCTATGCCGATAAGCTCAACAACGACCTCGCGGTGCGTAGCTTCCTGGAAGAGCGTCTGAAAAACGCCTCCGTTAGCAAGATCACCATCGAGCGTCCCGCGAACAACGCGCGCATCACCATTCACACTGCCCGTCCGGGTATCGTGATTGGCAAGAAGGGCGAAGATGTCGATCGCCTGCGTCGCGACGTTACCGAGATGATGGGCGTGCCTGTTCACGTCAACATCGAGGAAGTTCGCAAGCCCGAGCTGGATGCTCAGCTCGTCGCACAGAACATTGCCGGCCAGCTCGAGCGCCGTGTGATGTTCCGTCGCGCCATGAAGCGCGCTGTCCAGAACGCGATGCGTCTGGGCGCTGGCGGCATCAAGGTGCAGCTCTCCGGTCGCCTTGGCGGCGCGGAAATTGCCCGCACCGAGTGGTACCGCGAAGGTCGTGTTCCGCTGCATACCCTGCGTGCGGACATCGATTACGCCACCTACGAAGCCAAGACCACCTACGGCATCATCGGTGTCAAGGTCTGGGTCTTCAAGGGTGAAATCCTCGGGGGCATCGAGGAGGTCCGCGCCAAGGCGAAGCAGAGCCAGGCAGCGCCCTCCAAGAAGAAAGGTTCCAGGTAAGGGGAGAGCGATTCGATGTTACAACCCAAGCGTACAAAATTCCGTAAGGTGCAGAAGGGCCGCAACCGTGGCCTGGCGCATCGCGGAAGCAAAGTGAGCTTCGGCGAGTTCGGCCTCAAGGCCACCGGCCGCGGTCGTGTCACCGCCCGTCAGATCGAAGCTGGCCGTCGTGCCATCACCCGTCACGTCAAGCGTGGCGGCAAGATCTGGATCCGTGTCTTCCCGGACAAGCCGATTTCCAAGAAGCCCCTGGAAGTCCGGATGGGTAAAGGTAAGGGCTCCGTCGAGTACTGGGTCGCACAGATCCAGCCCGGTCGTGTCCTTTACGAGATCGAAGGCGTTTCCGAGGAACTGGCCCGCGAAGCTTTCGCACTGGCCGCCCAGAAATTCCCGGTCTCCACCACCTTTGTGAAACGGACGGTGATGTGATGAAAGCCCAGGAAATTCGTGAAAAGTCCGCCGAGCAGCTCAATGAGCAGCTCCTCGAACTCCTCCGCGAGCAGTTCAACCTGCGCATGCAGAAGGCCACCGGCCAGCTGAGCCAGACTCATCTGCTCAAGCAGGTTCGTCGGGATATCGCCCGCGTGAAGACTGTGCTCAACGAGAAGGCAGGTGTCTGAGATGGCCGAAGAGAAAAAAGCCCGTACGCTCACCGGCAAGGTGGTGAGCGACAAGATGGACAAGTCCATCGTTGTAATGATCGAGCGTCGTGAGCGCCACCCGATCTACGGCAAATACGTTAAGCGCTCCACCAAGCTGCACGCCCACGACGAGACCAACCAGGCCAAGGCCGGTGACACGGTATCCATCCAGGAATGCCGTCCGCTGTCCAAGAAGAAGGCCTGGACCCTGGTCGAGGTTGTCGAACAGGCCAAGGGTTAAGGCCACGGCCTTAACCTCGTGCAGTCAGTTTAGGTTTGGAGAAAACCGATGATTCAGACTCAGACAATGCTGGATGTCGCCGACAACAGCGGAGCGCGCCGGGTGCAGTGCATCAAGGTGCTGGGTGGTTCACACCGCCGCTACGCTCGCGTTGGTGATGTCATCAAGGTCACGGTGAAGGAAGCTATTCCGCGCGGCAAGGTCAAGAAAGGCCAGGTGCTGAAAGCGGTAGTTGTCCGGACCCGCAGTGGCGTCCGTCGCAGCGACGGTTCGCTGATTCGCTTCGATGGAAATGCGGCCGTCTTGTTGAACAACACCAACGAGCAGCCGATCGGTACCCGTATCTTCGGGCCGGTGACGCGTGAACTTCGCAACGAGAAGTTCATGAAGATCATTTCCTTAGCGCCTGAAGTGCTGTAAGGGAGCGAGGCGACATGCAAAAGATCAAACGTGATGATGAAGTGATCGTCATCGCCGGCAAGGACAAGGGTAAGCGCGGTACCGTGAAGCGCGTCCTCAAGGACGAGCGGTTCGTGGTAGCGGGTGTGAACATGATCAAGCGTCACACCAAGCCGAACCCCATGGCCGGCAATCAGGGCGGTATCGTCGAGCGCGAGGCTCCGATTCACGCGTCCAACGTAGCCATCTTCAATCAGGAGACCGGTAAGGCGGATCGCGTCGGCTTCCAGATCAAGGAAGACGGTACCAAGGTACGTATCTACAAGTCGACGCAAGCGCAGATCGACGCCTAACGCGAGTCGGGTAGCAAAATGGCGAACTTGAAAGAACGTTATCAAAACGAGGTGGTGGCTCAACTCAAAGAGCAGTTCAGCTACGCCAACGTAATGCAGGTACCCCGGATCACGAAAGTGACTCTGAACATGGGTATCGGCGAAGCGGTCAGTGATAAAAAACTGATCGACAACGCTATCGGCGATCTGGAGAAGCTCTCTGGTCAAAAGCCGCTAGTAACTAAAGCACGTAAGTCCATCGCGGGCTTCAAGGTGCGCGAAGGTTGGCCGATCGGTATTAAAGTAACACTGCGCTCCGCGCGTATGTGGGACTTCCTGGACCGTCTGGTGAACATTGCGATTCCTCGCGTGCGTGACTTCCGTGGTCTCAATCCGAAGTCTTTTGACGGTCGCGGCAATTACTCTATGGGTGTGCGTGAGCAGATCATCTTCCCAGAGATCGAGTATGATAAAATCGATCGCGTACGGGGGCTGGACGTCACTATCACTACTACCGCCAACACCGACGAGGAAGGTCGTGCGCTGCTTGCAGCACTGAACTTCCCGTTCAAGAAATAAGGGTTGGATCATGGCTAAGAAAAGTATGGTAGAGCGTGAGCTCAAGCGTACTCAGCTAGTCGAGAAGTATGCGGCTAAGCGCGCAGAGCTCAAGAAAATCATCTCGGACGTGAACGCTTCTGAAGAAGATCGTTTCGAGGCGACGCTGAAGCTGCAGCAACTGCCGCGCGACTCAAGCCCGGTGCGTCAGCGTAACCGCTGCCGCGTGACTGGCCGTCCGCACGGTTTTTACAACAAGTTCGGTCTCGGCCGTAACAAGCTGCGTGAAGCCGCCATGCGTGGCGACGTCCCTGGTCTGAAAAAGTCCAGCTGGTAACGCTACGTAGAATCATCAGGAGCGCACATTAAATGAGCATGCAAGACACTCTGGCGGATATGTTTACCCGTATCCGCAATGCGCAGATGGCCACCAAGGAGACGGCTACCATGCCGTCCTCCAAGCTGAAAGT
>PAKW01000102.1 GCA_002707215.1 Halomonas sp. | reverse complement strand
GCCCTGAATAGCGCTGTAGTGAACAAAAACGTCCGGGCCGCTTTCGCGAGTGATAAAGCCAAAACCTTTTGCTTCGTTGAAAAACTTAACGTTACCGGTAACTGTAGACATAATATACTTTCCTGAATTCAATCATTTAATGTGCCGTCAGGTCATCTTTGTGATGCCTGATCGGCGGTATGCGGAAACAAAAAACTGGCGTGATCAAAAACAGGACGTGCTACTTGTTACAACTCAGAGCGGTCTTATTGATGAAATGCTTTGCTAAATCTTTCCAACGAGGCGCACTGTACTCCTTCTGCCGGGAAATGCAAAGCTATTTCTTGTAGACATAAACCGGGGTGTCGGATTTTCCGGTGGAAGGTTCCGAGGACGGTGAATTCCATACCAGGCCTTTTCGGGTTAACTTGTGGTTTTCATCTTCGCCATAATACGAAATTTACATAAGGAGTATCGCCTTGTCTGAGCTGTCCAGCTACAAGAGTTTTTTGATCGAGGTTAAAGACCACATTGCCCATGTCCAGTTCAGCCGCCCCGAGGCCCTGAACACCATGAACAAGGCGTTCTGGCTTGAGTTGCCCCGCTGCATGCAGGACATCGAAGCCAACACCGACGCCCGTGTCATTGTCATCTCCTCCACCGGCAAGCACTTCTCGGCCGGCATGGATCTGGGGGTGTTCAGCGACCCCAAAGCCGTGCCCATGAACGGCGACCCCGGCCGGATGGCGGAAAACCTGCGCAGGGTGGTGTTGCAACTGCAGGACACCCTGACCTCCCTTGAGAAAATCCGCCTTCCCGTGCTGGCGGCCATCCACGGTGGCTGTATTGGCGGCGCCCTTGATCTGGTCTGTGCCGCTGACAGTCGGTACTGCACCGAAGACGCCTATTTTACCATCAAGGAAACCGAGCTGGGTATGACAGCCGATGTCGGCACTCTCCAGCGCCTGCCAAAACTGATGCCGGAAGGTGTGGTTCGCGAACTGGCCTACACCGGACGCAGGTTTTCTGCCAGTGAGGCGAAGAACCTGGGCTTTGTGAATTCCGTGCACGCCGACCAGGAATCCATGATTGAAGCGGTCATGGCTATTGCCGGGCAGATTGCCGCCAATTCCCCCCTGGCCGTTACCGGGTGCAAGGAAATGCTTAACTACAGCCGTGACCACAGTGTGGAAGACAGCCTGAAGTACATGGCCACCTGGCAGGCCGGCATGTTCCGCCCGACGGACATGATGAAATCCTTCCAGGCCAAAGCCCAGAAGCAGGCGCCGCAGTACGACGCCCTGTTTCCGGTGAAGCCCTTGTTTGAGCAGTAAATGACTCTGGGAAAACGACGAAAATCCGGTATTTCCGCCAATGCCGCCCTGTTATTCCAGAGCGGCATTGGCGTATTCGGGTTGCTTGCCATACTGGTTTTCGGGATTCCGGTACTGCTCCTTGGCCCGGGCCTGTGGCCGAGCATTTTCTACGGGGCTCTCGGCGCGAACGCAACCTATGCCGTGTTGCTACTGCTTATGCGGGTGCCAGGGTTGTTCCCGGGGGACCTCGAACGCCAGATGCAGGGGTTGTATGACTTTGCATCAACCTATTCCCCGGCTGTGCTGATCCTGCTGTCCGTGTTGGCCGGTATTGGTGAGGAGTTGCTGTTCCGGGGCGCGATCCAGGGCTGGCTGATGGCGCATACCGATGCGGTGACCTCGGTGCTGGCGGCATCGGTGTTATTCGGGCTGGTGCACTATGTATCGTTCACCTATTTTCTCGTCGCAACCGGCCTGGGGCTGATACTGGGTGCGGCCTATGTGTTTTCCGAGAGCCTGGCACTGGTTATGGTCTGGCACGCTGTCTACGACATGATTGCCCTGTTTTGCCTGCTTAGGTTTCCGCGCTGGTTTGGCGTTACCATCGTGGACCCCGGCCAGAATTGCCATCACGAGTGATCGACATCTCCCCCGCCAGCACTGTCAAAGCTGGCCAGCATCCGTTTGGTCAGCACAATCCGTTTTCGCAGCATGCCGATCTGTCGGGCGATTAATCCGTGGTCTTCTTCGGTGTCCATTTGCCTGAGTTGGCGGATCAGCGGGAGTCGAAAGTTCCAGCCGTTTGCAGGGCCTTTGTCAGGCGGTCTATTACGCCGCCGCCGTGGCGCCAGAAGTGCCAGTATAGCTGCACTTCCAGGGTTTGTTCCGGGGCGATGCTCACCAGTCGCCCCGCATCAATTTCCGGGCGCGCCTGCATCTCCGGAATCATCCCGTAGCCCGTGCCGGCCAGTGCCAGTTTTACAAAACCTTCCAAAGCAAAACAGTATGGCCAGAGTTAGCGCCCAGGGAACCGGTGGTCGCGGTTCAGTGTGTGGATTTGTTGACCACATCCGGAACAACGGGTTCGTTACGTTTCGCGTTTAGAATGCGGTCTGCATCGAGGGAGGCTATAGGCACCCGGGTATCCCTCGGAACGTCGCCACTTAACTGGAGCTCCAGATACCGAAGGGCGCATACCCGCAGGAACGAAGTGAAGTTGCCGAGGTCGTGGCCCGCATCAATGGACTCGTGGTAAAGGCGCGTGATCATCTGGGGCAGGTTCATGCCGTCCCTTTCGGCCAGCTCTGCCTGCGGCCCTCAAGCACTCCCGCTGCCGCAAGCAACTGGGCACCGTGGCAGATTGCCGCCACCGGCTTGTCGGTGTTGAAGAAGTGGCGAACAAGATTCAGCACGTCCCTGTTCAGGCGCAGGTATTCCGGTGCGCGGCCGCCTGGAACCACAGGGGCATCATAATTCGCGGGATCCAGCCCTTCGAAGTCCGCATTCCGGGCAAATCGGTGGCCGGGTTTCTCCGTGTAGGTCTGGTCACCCTCGAAATCATGGATTGCCGTAGCGACCGTGTCCCCGGCTTTCTTGTCGGGGCAAACGGCATGAACTGTGTGGCCAACGGCCTGCAGTGCCTGGAACGGCACCATGGTTTCGTAGTCTTCGGTGAAATCACCGGTAATCATCAGAATTTTCTTCCCGCCCATGGCTGTCTCCTTGTGATTGTCTTGCCGGGTCTGGAAACATTAGCAGCGGTGATGCAGAAGCGGGTATTAAAGGACTACTACAGTCTTCACGTCTCCCGAATCAGATCCGGTGAGTCATGCCTTGGATTATTCACTTCCGCACGTTCGAATCCCGGTTTTCAAGCCCGCTTGTCCGGGATTTGTTAACCTTGGCAGATGCTGAAACTATCCAATGCTGTTGAACTTGCTGACTGGGAAATCGAAATAACCCAGATCCGTGCCCAGGGTGCCGGTGGCCAGAACGTGAATAAAGTGGCTTCCGCAGTGCACCTGCGCTTTGATATTCCGCACTCCACCTTGCCGCCTTTTTACAAGGAACGGCTGATGTCGCTTAATGACCAGCGAATCAGCAAGGAAGGCGTACTGATTATCAAGGCGCAATCCTTTCGTACCCTGGAATTGAATAAGGAGGACGCCCTTGAGCGTCTCAAGGAACTGATCCAGCAAGCGGTGAAACCCCAAAAGGCCCGGCGGCCAACCAGACCGACTCGCTCCTCCCAGCGCAAGCGCGTCGACAAGAAAACCAAGAAGGGCAAAACCAAGGCGCTTCGCGGAAAAGTTCAGGTTTGACCTTCCGGGTGCATCCTGCTGCCTGATTCAACCTGCTCCAGAAATGACTTGATGTCCTGAAACGCCTCTTCCGCCTCGGGAAGCAGAGGCACGAAGATCTGCCATACGTGCACCATCCCGGGCCAGGTGTGCAGGGTGACTGGTGAGCCTGCAGCCTGTGCCTTGGAAGCGTAACGTCGGGCGTTATCCAGCAGCATTTCAGTATCACTGGCCTGAATCAGGGTTGGTGGCAGATCTCTCAGGTCGCCCCGCAGTGGTGAGGCCACAGGGCTGGCCGGAGAGACCCGAAACGCGGCCAGGGTGGCCCACCAGATCACCGGCAGGGGGATTTTCGATAATCCGCCAAACGCTGGCCCCAGCAAGGGATCGGTCTCGATGTTGTTGCGATTGCTCGGTGCCGTCAGGGTCAGGTCGGTTGAGGGCGAGAAGGTAATCGCGGCATCCGCCTGCCTTAGCCCGTTATCCCGTATCCAGGCGATCAGCCCCAGGGTGTGGCTGCCGCCGGCGGAGTCCCCGGCCACTACCATGAAACCGGCAGATTCGGGGCCCTCCGGACCATGTTTCAGAAGCCAGGTGTAGGCCTCCCGGCAGTCCCGGACACCATCCATGAAGCGGTTTTCCGGCATCAGCCGGTAGTCCAGGGCAAATACCGCCGCTCGGGTTATCTGTGACAACCGGTCGGTAATCGCCCGGTGGCTTCGGGGACTGCCGGCGGCCCAGGCTCCGCCATGGATGTACAGAATCCGGCGGCGGGTATCGCAGCCGGGGGCAATGACCCACTCACCGCGGGGAGACTCGCAGTGGCGGAATTCGGACGCCAACTCCAGCCCCTGACTGAGTTCGTCCATGTGTTTGCGCAGGGCCATCAGCCGGGCCTTGCCGCGAAGGCCCTTCGATGATTGCCCCAGTTCGCGAATGCGCCCCAGAACCTCCCGGTTTGCATCGCTGGGCTTGCCATCCCGGACCGGGTAGTCGTCCTGGTCCAGGTGAGATAGATCCTCAAGGCGGAACAGCAGCAGGGTTGCGGCGACAATAAACACAATGATGGCAAGGATAATCCAGAGCATGGTCAGTCCCTCGCAGCCTGTCGGACTTAAGGCTGATCTACTGTGCCGGTGGGAAAGCGGCTCAAATTTCCCGGATTTTTCGTTACATAGAACCACTATGCGCCTCAAAATCCAAAAAATTTGCGCTCGCTTTCCCACCTTGCTCGTGACGATCACTTAAGTCCGACAGGCTGCTAGGTTATTGGCCCCGCCAGAGGGGGCGAACTATGCTTGAGATAATACTCGCAGATTTGTCCCGGTTCTGCCCGGAACGGTCACAGAAGGAGTCGTGTGTTGCAAATTGCCTATCGGGCGCGAGACATTACCGAAGCTCACATTGTGGCTGGCCTGTTGGAAGCCAACGGCATTGAGGCCTTTGTCGGCGGCCATTGCCTCCATCAAATCTACTGAATGATCGGGCTGGCGCCTGCCGGCGTAGCCCCTCCCAAACGGTTCAAACGACAGGAGAAGAAAGTTATGGCAGTTCGACCTGTAATGCTGATCACCGGCGCTTCATCGGGCATAGGTGCAGAAACAGCCCGTGCGGCGGCGAAACAGGGGTATCGCCTGGTATTGGCGGCCCGCTCCGAAGAAAAACTGAAAGGTCTGCAGCAGGAGCTTGGTGGCGAGGCACAAGTGCTAACGGTGCAATGCGACGTGCAAAGTGGCGACGAACAGAAGAGTATGGTCGATCAGGCCCTTAAGACTTTCGGTCGCATTGATGCCGTTTTCGCCAACGCAGGTCGTGGTGGTGAACCCGGAGGATTCAGTAAGGCCGATCCGGAGGTCTGGAAGGATATGATCCTGACCAATATCTACGGGGTCGGCCTGACCCTTCAGCACTGCCTGCCGGCGCTGCGGGAAACCAAGGGACACCTGCTGCTGACCGGCTCTGCGGCCGGTCGTGTCACGATTCCCGGTTCCATGTACAGTGCCACCAAATGGGCGGTTTCCGCCATCGGCTACGGCGTTCGTGAGGAGCTTCGCGGCTCTGGCATCCGGGTTACACTCATTGAGCCTGGCATGGTGGACACGCCGTTTTTTGATGAGCCACCGGCTCACGCCCTGAAGCCGGAGGACATTGCCAGCGCCGTGATGTACGCCGTGGCGCAACCGGACCATGTAGATGTGAACGAAATCCTGGTCAGGCCAACGCCCAAGGTCGAGTAATCGGGAATGCCCCGGCTTTTTTTTGGGCTGGAGATCCCCGTTGAAATCAAAGATCGCTTGCTGAATGTCAGGGCGGCGGTCTCAGGTGCCAAATGGCAAAGCGCTGAGCAGTTGCACCTCACCCTGTTGTTTCTGGGGCATGTGAACGAGGAACGTATTGCAGCCGTGTGCGATGAGGCGGGTCAGATTCAAATGGACCCCTTCGGGCTGGAGGTGGCCGGAACTGGCTGCTTCGGGCAGCTCCAAAGGCCGCGAAACCTATGGGCCGGGGTGCAGCCAGCGGCCCCGGTTGCCGAGCTCCATGAGACGCTGAAAGTACGGATGGATAATCTCGGATTCGTGACGGAGAGCAGGGCATTTCGTCCCCACATTACGCTGGCCAGGTTTAAACGGCGGCCCGGGTCTGTCGGGAACTTGCTGGCGCAGCATGGTCAATCGGTTTTCGGGCAGTTTCCGGTTAACCAGTTCGCGCTGTTTGAAAGCAGGCAAGGCCCCGGTGGTTCCGTTTACACTGTGATCGAACGCTTCCTCCTGCCGGGCTCCGATTAACCGATTTCCCTTGACGAAATCCTGTCACGTCACCAAAGATGAGGGCAAATCAACGCCTTTCCGAGGTGTCTATGTGCCCGCCATTTTCCGACCCGGATCAGCGCCTGTACGTCCGCAATGCCACGCTGGCGGATATTCCCGGAATCATTGAGCTCAGTCGCCGTGTCTACGAAGGCACCGGTATGTATGGTTACACCAAGGGCCCGCTGACCGGTCAGATCAATACCTTCCCGGACGGCCAGTTCGTTGCCATGCTGGGTGATACTGTAGTGGGTTACTGCGCCACGTTCCGCATTGCCGAAGAAGTGGCACTGATGCCCCATGACTGGACCTCCATAACCGGCAATGGTTACGCCTCACGACATGATCCCGAGGGTGATTGGCTGTACGGCATGGAAGTGTGTGTTGATCCGGAGTGTCGTGGCTATCGCATCGGCGAGCGGCTGTACAACGAGCGCAAGCAATTGTGCCAGGCTTTGAACCTGCAGGGTGTGGTATTTGCCGGACGCCTGCCAAGCCTGCGCCAGCGCCTGAAAAAGTTCGGCAGTGTTGAGGCCTACGTCGAGGCCATCAGGGGCAAGGAGCAGAAGGACCCGGTGCTGTCCTTTCAGCTCCATCAGGGCTTCGAGGTGCACGACATCATTCCCCATTATCTGGACGCCGATCACGATTCCATGGGCTACGGCATTCATCTGGTCTGGCGTAACCCGAAAGTACCGCAGATCGAAAACAGCGAGCGGCGCAAACGTTATGGCCACCGAATGCGGGATACAGTGCGTATTGGCACGGTTCAGTACCAGCAACGGCCGGTGGGATCATTTGACGAGTTCAGCGAGATTGTCCGTTATTTCGTCGATGTTGTATCCACCTACAAGGGCGATTTTGTGGTGTTTCCGGAGCTGTTTACTCTCCAGTTGCTATCAATTGAGGCCCGCAAGGGCAGCCCGGCGGAAACCTTCGCGGCGGTCACCCATTACGCGGAGCGTTACCGGGAGCTGATGCGGGACCTGGCCCTGCGGTACAACATCAACATTGTGGCCGGCTCCACTCCGGTGCGAGAGGAAGACGGAGCCATTCGGAACCTGGCCCATGTGTTCCTCAGGGATGGCCAGGTGTTCACCCAGCCCAAGATTCACCCGACCCCGAACGAGGCTTTCTGGTGGAACGTGCAGGGCGGCAACCGGGTCAGCGCCATCGAGACCGACTGCGGTACCATCGGAGTTCTGGTCTGTTATGACGCGGAGTTTCCGGAACTGACCCGCCATCTGGTGGATCAGGGCGTTCATATCATCTTTGTGCCCTTCTGTACCGACGAACGCCAGAGCTACCTTAGGGTGCGTTACTGTTGTCAGGCCCGGGCAGTGGAAAACCAGGTGTACGTAGTGATGTCCGGTAACGTTGGCAACCTGCCCAAGGTGCCGAATATGGAAATCCAGTATGGCCAGAGCTGTATTCTTACCCCCTGTGATTTTCCGTTTGCCCGGGACGGTATCGCCGCAGACACGGAACCCAATGTTGAAACAGTGGCGTTCGCCGATCTCCGGCCGGAGGTGCTGATCACGGCCCGCAACAGTGGCACCGTGAAAAATCTCCAGGATCGTCGTCACGACCTGTACAGCGTGACCTGGCGTGGTGAGTAGCCCGAGTAGACAGGAGTGTCGTTTTGCACGCTGAAGGGTCTGGAAAGCCGAGCCTCATGATCCGACGGGTCCGTCTGGTCGGCTGGGTCGCGTTGGCTTTGCTGGTCGTTGCCGGGAAGCAGGCCATCAAAAAACGCCGGATAGCCAGTATCCAGGTTAATGGCAAGTGGGTGAAAAAGTAGTCTTGCGCTCTGAGTGCCGGGCCAGAACTACCGTTTAACACTCTTTTGCCGGGGTTTTCCGGCTTTGGGGCGTTTGCCCGACGCAGGCTTACCTTTCGGTCCCGGCCTTTGGGAACCGCCGGGCCCACCCGGTTTGGCTTTGGGACGATGCTTTGGCTTTGCAGCAGGCTTCTTTTTCGCAGGTTTTCCGGGCCGGGGCGGGGCCTCTGAGGAGGAGTCCCGGATGGCATCAAACAGTCCGGCCAGTTCTTTCTCCGTCAGATCGCGCCACTGTCCCACAGCCAGCCCCTTCAGGCTGACGTTCATGATCCGGATGCGCTCCAGCTTGGTTACCTCATAACCGAAGTGTTCGCACATGCGGCGAATCTGGCGGTTGAGGCCCTGAACCAGGGTAATGCGGAAGACGAACCGGGATTCACTGGACACCTTGCACTTTTGTGTGACAGTTCCCAGGATCGGCACCCCGTTGGCCATACCCTCAACGAGCCCCCGGGTCACCGGCTTGTCGACCGTAACCAGGTATTCCTTTTCATGGTTGTTTCCGGCGCGCAGAATCTTGTTGACCAGGTCACCATTGCTGGTCATGAAGATCAGGCCCTGGGAGTCCTTGTCCAGCCGCCCGATCGGGAAGATACGTTCGCTGTGGCCGACAAACCTCTGGACGTTGTGTTTCTCGGCGCTGTCGGTGGTGCTGACGATGCCCACAGGCTTGTTCAGGGCAATAAAGACCAGATCTTCTTCAGCGCGCGGTTCGATCACCTGGCCATTGACCTTGACCGTATCCCCGGGCAGCACCTGATCCCCTACAGTGGCACGCTTGCCGTTGATGTAGACGTTGCCCTGCTCAATATAGCGATCAGCCTCTCTGCGGGAACACAGGCCGCTTTCGCTGATGTATTTGTTGAGTCGGGTGGAATTACCAGTGGTCATCGATTGTCCGGTTGCCAGTGAGAGTGTTGGGAATCATATCAGGCTGGAACACCAGTCGCAGCAGGGGTGGTTCTTTCACAGCGTCTCTGCCATTCTTTGCAGCGCTGCCCATAAATCCAACAAATTCAGAGCCGCCATGGAAAAGACACGCATAACCATTGTTGCTGTAACCTGCATTGCCCTGTTCTTCCTGGCCAACTACCTGTTCCGCTACCTGATCGGATTTACGGGGTTGGTTGCCTCCCTGGTGATTGCAGCCCTGATTGCGGTCTACATGAGCTTTTCAGTGGCGCGCACCCTGGAGCGGCTGCCTATGGCGGAAGAGCGTTCAAGGGCTCTGTGGATATATGGCGGTTTTCTGGGTGCGCTGTTTCTTGCTTTCGGCGCCTGGATGTTTCTTGATGTCGGGATGGATGCAGTCACTCTCGCCACTCTGTTTCTTCACTATCTGCCTTACCCGGCACTTGCCTATGTGCTGCTGTCGGATAAGGCGGTCGGCGTTTTCCTGAAGCAGGATCGTCCCGGCGGCTGAAATGTTATAATATAACGATTACACTCTGACTGGAGCCGGACCGGTACTATGAAGCAACCCATTCCCACCAGCCTTATCCTCGGTTTTCTGGGTGTTGGTAAAACCACCGCCATTCTGGAACTTCTGAAAAACAAACCGGAGGACGAAGTCTGGGCCGTACTGGTCAACGAGTTTGGTGAGGTGGGCATTGATGGCGCCCTGCTGCAGACGGAAGGCGCCTTCATAAAGGAAATTCCCGGAGGGTGCATGTGCTGTGTTGCCGGGTTGCCGATGCAGGTCGGCCTAAACCAGCTGATCCACAAGGCCAGGCCGGACCGGTTGCTGATCGAGCCAACCGGGCTCGGTCATCCCTCCCAGATTCTGGAAACCCTGGCCAGTGAGCACTATCGGGATGTTCTCGCCATGGGGCCGGTGATTTGCCTGGTGGACCCCCGCAGGCTCGAAGAGCCGAAAGTTCTCGTCAACGTGCAGTTCCGGGATCAGGTTGCCGCAGCCGATATTCTGGTTGCCAACAAGACCGATCTTTGTACGCCAGGGCAACTGACCCATTTTGACGAGTGGGCCGCGCAACTGGAACCCGGAAAGCGGGCTGCCCATCACACACGGTTCGGACAGTTGGCACCGGAATGGCTGGATGGCCAATCGGATGCTCTGCCGGTGACCAACCCGGGCGCTCACCATCACCACCATAACAAGACGGCAGCGTCAGCGCCGTCGATCAATGATGAACCCTGGCAGCAGTCTGTTAATGAAGGGCAGGGGTATTTCAGTGTCGGCTGGCGAATTCATCCTGAACTGATACTGGATGAGAATGCCTTGCTGGCTTTGGCAATGGGTTCCGGTTTTGCGCGATTCAAGGCGGTGGTGAACACTCCCGAGGGGTGGAGAGCGATTAACGTCGCTGACGGCGCGCTTTCGGTTGTCCAAGGCGAGCCACAAGCATTCAGCCGGGCGGAGGTGATTGCCTCAGAACCGCTTGATGCACGGGAGCTGGATGCTCAGGTACGCGCAGCGGCCGGGCTTGATCCGAGGTAGTGGCATGAGCCTTTGTCCGGTTTGTGAGCAGGGCAGCCTTGCGGGATTCCGGCTGGTGAAGACCCAGCGATATCTCCGCTGCCCGGTATGCGAAGCAACGGTAATGGACGAGCCGTGCCGGCTTTCTCCCGATCAGGAGCGGGATATCTACCAACTGCATGATAACGATCCGTCTGATCCGGGCTATCGTAAATTTCTGTCAAAGCTCGCAGGCCCGCTGCTGGAGCGCCTGCCACCGGGAGCCACCGGGCTGGACTTCGGCTGTGGGCCTGGTCCGGCACTGGCAAGGATGCTGGAGGCTGAAGGCATGGTGGTGAGTCTTTATGATCCTTACTTTTACCCCTCGCAAACAGCCTTGTCCCGTACCTATGACTTCATAACCTGTACCGAGGTGGTGGAGCATCTGTACGAGCCAGCGGAGGTGTTCCGGCAACTCGATCAATTGCTCAAACCGGGTGGCTGGCTGGGGGTGATGACCTGTTTCCAGACCGACGACGACCGGTTCGACAACTGGCATTATCGCCGCGACCCCACCCATGTTGTGTTCTACCGTGAGTCCACTCTGGCAATACTGGCTGACAAATTTGGCTGGAGTATGGCGATCCCGAGAAAGGACGTGGTGCTTTTCAGGAGGGGCAGCCAGACGGGACACTAGGGCGCTTCCCGGGGACATTCCGGTAATGTCGGACAATCTTTCGGCACTGTTGCCGGGTTTGACTTGAGCAATATTGAATCGCCAAAGCGTTCCGGTGCCAGAGCAGCGGCGCAGCGGGCGGCCTCAGCGGCGGCAACCGGGCAACTTGTCTCTTCCAGGGCAAAGGCGAGGTTGTTCCAGCCTCCGGCGAACTCCGGGAAACGGTTAACCGTGCGGAGGAAATGCCCTGCCGCCTCGGTATGCCTGCCCATCTGCCAGGCCAGATTGCCTCTGGCCATGATGGCGGCTGGTTGGTCAGGCCAGGTGGTTTCCGCAGTCTTGTACGCAATCGCCGCGGCAGTGCTTCGCCCGGTTGTCCCCAGATCGTGGGCTGTCTGGAGAAACCGCAGTGG
>PAKW01000101.1 GCA_002707215.1 Halomonas sp. | reverse complement strand
ACGACCATCAGTCTGGCGCATGAGTGACAATATCCGATAAGCTTTGGGAGAACATATCACATTATAAATAATGTTCGCTTACTTTTGCACTGATTAGTAACACCGGAGCTTGCGGCGCTCCCCCTTTTCCAGATCCTGGATCGGCGATGTCACTTGCGCAAAACCGTAGTAGCCTTTCCAGCCCCTCAAGTATGTCAATCTCATGGATTCAATTGCCTATTACAACAAATCCAAATCTGGACACATTTCGCAGTTGCATCTGGTATTTACGGAATACTTCTAATGTCTTTTATTGCTACATAATTTAAGGACTCATGCCTCGTGCCGCTAAAACATTTTTTCGGAAACCTTGCCGTTGGTAAAAAACCGGCAGGCAGCTTTGCTGTTCTCCTCATACTGCTCGCCATCGTATCTGCTGTCGGGATTTTTTCGCTTAGTGGCTATAATCGCGGCGTTTTGATACTGAAGTACGCCAACACCTCGGAAATTGCATTGCTGGAGGCGGAAAGGGCCGAAAAGAACTTCACAATCACACAGGACACCAAATACATCCAGCACGCATTCAAGTACCTCGGTGAGGCTAAAGCCGCCGTGACACCCCTGATTGATATGCAGCAGGCTGGCAGTGAGGACAGGCAGCAGGCAGAACAGATTCTTGACGGTGTCCGTTCTTATGAGGGGTTGCTCAAACGGTATGAAACCAGCATCTCCGGTCCGGCAGATATTGCCAGATCTCTGGAAAAGCAGATGTACGCTATTGCAGGCAGTACCATCGACTCAATGGAGGGCCTGAAACAGGGCGAGGAGACAGAATTACTGGAAATATATGACCTTGCTGTTGCCGAAGTCATTATCGTGACAGTGATTGCCCTCATCGTAGTGATCGCCCTTGCGTGGATCCTGACCCGATCAATTACCCGGCCAATCAACGAGGCGGTCAGCATCGCCAACAAGGTGGCCTCGGGCGACCTAACGGTGAATGTTCAAAGTGAACGTGGCGATGAGTTCGGTCAGTTGCTAGCGGCCTTTGGCACGATGATAACCAACCTCAGAGAACTGATTCGTGAAATCGAAACCGGTGCATCCAGCATAGCTTCATCCTCCGAAGAGCTTTCCACGGTAACCAACCAGACCAGCCAGGGTGTAGCGGAACAACAAGCCCAGACCGACCAGGTGGCCACCGCGATGAATGAGATGGTTGCGACGGTCAATGATGTGGCAAAAAGTGCGGAAGCGGCCTTTGAGGCCGCCAATCACGCCAGCGAGAAGTCGGGCAATGGTGAAAAGGCCGTCCGGGAAACGCTGGTACTGGTCGCAAACTTGAATACACAAAGCGCCAACGTGATGGAGCAGCTCAACGGTCTGCAAACTGAAACCAACAACATTGCGACTGTGCTGGACGTGATCAAGTCGGTTGCCGACCAGACCAACCTGCTGGCACTGAACGCAGCTATAGAGGCGGCCCGTGCTGGCGAGCACGGGCGTGGCTTCTCAGTGGTGGCTGACGAAGTGCGGTCACTGGCGCAACGCACCCAAAGCTCCGCCGCCGAGATTGAAACCCTGATCAGCAACCTGGTTGCCAGTGCGGAATCATCCGTTTCCAGCATGAAGACTGGCAATAAACTCGCGGAACAGACACTTGAGCGAGCACAACTGGCCGGTACGGTTATTCAGGAAATGGCGAAAGCGGTTGAAGAGATCCGCCAGTACAACAGTCAGATTGCAACAGCTGCTGAAGAGCAAAGCTCCGTGGCAGAAGAGATCAATCAGAATGTCGTCTCGATCCGCGATGTGGGGGATCAGTCCGCAGCCTCCACCGAACAGGTTTCGGCTGCCAGTGATGAGCTGGCGCGACTTGCCGAGGGGCTGAATACCCAGGTGGCCCGTTTTAAGGTGTGATCCAGTGGACAGGTAACGCGCAGAGGTCCGGCCATGCACTGCTGGGCCGGATCTCTGTGGAATGAGTTGTGTATTACTGCAAGGAAACTGGCGGTCACGGGTGGGAGAGGAGCCGTGCCCTTTGATCGGACAAATATGCATGTCGCCAACGCAGGCGGCAATCAGATTGCTCATAGTCAGAGCAGCTCAAGCTACCATTCACCTCGAAATTACAGCCGCACATGCGCGTCACCTCGAAATTACGGCCGCATATACGCGAATTCCTGCGCAAATGCGGCTTCGAGATGAAATAACCGCTAAGGAGTTGCCCGTGGTCTGGTGACCCGGTCTACCAGGTATACCAGGCCGTGATAATCAATCCCGCTGTGCCTGCTGAGACCGATCTCGCAGGTACGGCTGGTGGATATGCCCTCCTCGCAGCCGGCAGTCTGCTCTGCCAGGGTCTGCAACGCGTGGGCATTCAGCTCGGGCACATTAAAGCCCTTGTCGCCGGCAAAGCCGCAGCAGTGAATGCCCTCGGGCACCACCACCCTGGCGCTGCAACGCCGTGCAATGTCGATCAGTCCCTCGGCTTCACCCAAATGCTGGGTGCTGCAGGTCACGTGTACCGCCAGCGGGGTCTGTTCTGGCTCAAAATCCAGGCGCTCGTACAGGTGCTCACGGATGAACCGAACCGGATCGAACAGTGTCAGGCCGGCCTCGGCAGCGGCCTCCCGGATCTGCAGGGTGCAGGGACTGGTGTCGCAGTAGATGGGATCCACCCCGTTCCGGCTCGCCCTCAACAGCGCCGCAATCAGCTCGTCCTTTTTGGTCGCAGCCTGGTTCGGGTAGCCTTTTGAAGCAAAGGGCTGGCCACAACACAGGTTGTCGATGGCATCCGGATACACCACCTGATATCCGGCTTTCTCCAACAGCCGTCGGGTTACCTCAATCAGCGGTTCCTGGGCCTTGTCGCTTCGGGCCGGGCCCATGGTTCGGGACACGCAGGCGGCCATATAGACCACCCGGGGCCTGCCATCGGCCTGGGCTTCAGGGCTTGATGACACAAAACGCACCGGCTGGGGCAAGCTAGGATCCCACTGGGCCAAGCGGCCGCCAGACACCTTGCGGATCCCGACGCTAAGGCGGGTCAGCAGTGGCGCACCCAGCAGCCGTTCGGCGGCGGATGCGCCGGCCAGTACAAACCGGGTCGCCTTGAGCGCCCCGGCAAAATGCCGAGCCAGTTGATTGGCCACGGACTGGCCGGAGGCCTTCTCACTGCGCAGCTTGCGAACCAGATCGCCGGTATTGATGCCCACCGGGCATCGTTGCGCGCAGAGACCGGTTGCGGCGCAGGTATCCAGGCCGTGGTACTGATACGCCTTTTCCAGTTCCCGGGTGTCCTCACCGGCGCGCCGGCGGGCCTGGATATCCCGCCAGATCACGATGCGCTGGCGTGGCGACAGGGTGAGTCCTTCGGAGGGACACACCGGCTCGCAGAAGCCGCATTCGATGCATTTGTCCACCAGCGGATCGGCCTCGGGCAGCGGCTTGAGGTTTTTCAGGTGAATCTGTGGATCTTCCGAGAGCACCACATCGGGATTGAGCAGGTTGTCCGGATCCAGAAGGCGCTTGATCTGCCACATCAGCTGCCAGGCATCATGGCCCCACTCCAGCTCCACAAACGGGGCCATATTACGGCCGGTACCGTGTTCGGCCTTCAGCGAACCGCCAAACTCTACCGCCACCAGCTGGGCTACGTCAGCCATAAACGCTTCGTAACGGGCCACCTCAGCCGGTTCACCAAAGCCCTGGGAGAAGACAAAGTGCAGGTTGCCCTCAAGAGCGTGGCCGAAAATGATGGCATCGTTATAGCCGTGCTTCACGAACAGTTGCTGAAGCCGAGTGACACCTTCGGCGAGCTGATCAATGGGAAACGCCACGTCTTCGATGATAACCGTGGTGCCGTTAGGCCGAACCGCACCGACCGCCGGGAAGGTGCCCTTGCGAATGGCCCAGAGCTGGCCGGAAACCCCGGCATCCCGAGTGAAATCGACCTGCTGTTCGAGCGGAAAGTCCGCCAGTGCTTCACGAATGCGGGCCAGTTGCTCATCCAGCACATCAGGACCGGGAGCCCGGGTCTCCACCAGCAGCGCACAGGCCTCTTTCGACAGGCCATGAATCCAGTCCGGCAGGCCGGGCTTATCCTGTACCGAGCGGAGGCTGCGACGGTCCAGCAGCTCCACCGCTGCCACCGGCTGGGATCTCAGAACCGACGCCGCCCGGCAGCAGCTCTGGGCATCCCGGAACACCAGTAAAGCGGTGGCCTTGTCCGGGTACTCCGGTACAGTGTTGTAGGTGACGGCACTGACGAAACCCAGCGTGCCCTCGGAACCCACCATCAGGTGCGTCAGGGTGTCAATGGGGTCGGTAAAATCCAACAGGGCGTTCAGGGAGAGCCCGGTGGTGTTCTTCAGCCGGTACTTATGGCGAATGCGCTCTGCCAGCGCCGGATTCTCCCGGGTGTTGAGGGCCAGCTTTTCCAGGGCGGCCAGCAATTCACCATGGCTGTCACGGAAGGCCGACACACTCGCCGGATCTTCGGTATCCAGCACGGCGCCATCCACCAGCACCAGGCGCATGCCCGCGAGGGTATGGTAGCTGTTCTGGGCGGTGCCACAGCACATGCCACTGGCGTTGTTGGCAACGATACCGCCGATCTTGCAGGCGTTGATGGACGCCGGATCCGGGCCGATCTTGTAGCCCCGGGGCGCCAGCCAGGCGTTGGCCTGGGCGCCGATGACCCCGGGTTGCAGGCGAATCTGACGGCCGTTATCGCGGATGTCGTGGCCGTTCCACTTATCACCCAGCACAATCAGGATGGAGTCGCTGATCGCCTGGCCCGAGAGGCTGGTACCGGCGGCCCGGAAGGTCACTGGCACCCGGTGTTTGCGCGCCAGGGCCAGCAGGTCGACAACCTCACTCTCATCCTGAACGCGAACGACGACTTTTGGAATCAGCCGGTAAAAACTGGCATCGGTTCCGAACGCGAGGGTGGAAACCGGATCATCAAAAACCCGGTTGTCTGGTATCCGTTGCCGGATCTCGGCCAGCGCCGCTGAAGAAAAATTCATGCGTCCTCCAGGATCAGTACTATCAGCTCACGGGGTCCGTGGGCACCGTAGGCAAGCACCTGTTCGATATCCGCG
The DNA here is from genome assembly GCA_002707215.1 of Halomonas sp. Lineage (GTDB taxonomy): Bacteria > Pseudomonadota > Gammaproteobacteria > Pseudomonadales > Oleiphilaceae > Marinobacter. The sequence continues at coordinate 16,714 of PAKW01000101.1, read as the reverse complement.
GTCTTGGACGGGCCGGACACCAGCAGTACGTTGGTTGGCAGCCCTGCCGCCCAGTCCTGAGCCATCATCATGTCATACAAATTGTCATGAATCTCACTGGCCTTCAGAAGGGCAATGTGCACCGGCGGCACCAGGCTCATCAGCCGGGGCTCGTGGCGATCCGGCCACAGCACCAGGGAGCCCGTAGCCGCAATGGCACCAAGGGTGCCGGTCAGACTGGCACCCACGTTCCAGAACAGTTCTTCTTTCCAGGCTTCCACCGGCCGATCATAGGCCAGCAACCGGACCGACCGTTTGGTTGCATCAAAATGCGCCTGCAGCTCACGACCATGTTCCTTGCCCAGGACGCACAACAGGTTGGTAAGGTTCCTTTTGGCCAACAGCCCGGCCACAAGTCCCGGCCAGTTGTCGGAGCTGCACTGGCGCACTTCAGTGTGAACCGCTTCCATCAGGCTGCGCAACCGGGCAATCCGGTCTTGCGGATCATAACGCCAGGGTTCGGTCACCAGGCGCTCATCAAACTCGTCCGGGCGGGGCGTTGTACCGTCCAGGCTGTTTCTCAATTTACCAAGGATGTTCGCTCGGGCGCTCATGATGGCCGGCCTCCATTCTGATCCAGATGCTGTGCCGCCAGGTCGTGCAGGGACTGGCGGGCGGGCACCGGAGCACTGTGATTGTCGGTCCAGGGGCCGGCCTTTTTTGGCGCCAGCGCCCGGAAGCGGGTAGCGGCCCAGAGGAAACTCCGATACAGCGCCGGCCGGGTATTGAGCATCCGCCAGCCGCGCCAGATCGACCGTTCCGTTCGAGAGAACTTGGCACCGCCACCCTTCACCAACTGCGGTTCCGCAGGATTCTTGACATTTTCCTGCCGCAGACGCTGCAGCAGTTCGGGAATCGGAATCTTGACCGGGCAGACGTCACCGCAGGCCCCGCAAAGGGACGAAGCGCTGGGATGGTCGGGCACTCTATCCAGTCCCACCATGTGCGGCGTGATGATCTTGCCAATGGGGCCCGGATAGACTTCGCCATAGGTGTGGCCACCCACCCGTGTGTAGACCGGGCAATGGTTCATACAGGCACCACAGCGGATGCAGTTGAGGGTCTGGCGCATCTGGGCATCGGCAAAGGCACCACTGCGGCCGTTATCCAGCAGCACCAGGTGCACCTCTTCGGGTCCGTCGAGCTCATCCGGCTTGCGGGGGCCGGAAATCAGGTTCACGTAGGTGGTGATGGGCTGACCAAGGGCCGAGCGGGTCAGCAGCGACACCAGCGGCACCACATCCCGGAGGTTGGCGACAACTTTTTCGATACCCGTCACCGCGATGTGAACCGGCGGTACCGTAGTACTCATACGACCGTTGCCTTCGTTCTCAACCAGCAACAGGGTGCCGGTCTCGGCGATGGCAAAGTTCACGCCAGAAACGCCCACATCCGCTTCCATGAATTTCTGACGAAGGGTCCGGCGACCGATCTGGATCAGATGATCGATATCGTCGGTTTCCGGCTCGCCCAGCTTGTCATGGAACAGCTTTGATACCTGCCGGGCGTTCTTGTGGATCGCCGGCATGATGATGTGGGAAGGCTTCTCGCCATCGAGCTGGACAATGTACTCCCCCATGTCGGATTCCAGGCATTCGATGCCCAGCTCCGCCAGGTAGTCATTCATTTCCATCTCTTCGCTGACCATGGACTTGCCCTTCACCACCTGGCGGCCCTTGCGGGCTTCGATGATACCGTGCACCAGGGTATTGGCTTCCTCAAGGGTCTCCGCCCAATGCACCTTCACACCGTTCTCTGTCAGCTTTTGCTCGAGTTGTTCCAACAGATCCGGCAGACGGGACAACGCACCAGCCTTGATACGGTTGCCAAGCTCCCGCAGGCCTTCGCGCTCGTCGGCATCCGAAAAGGCCTTGGCCCGCTTGTGCATCAGCGAATCCATCGCCGTGCGGAAGTTATTACGCAGTTGTCTGTCCGCAAGCGCTGCTTCGGCGCGACTCCGGAAGCCTGAAGACAATTCGGTGGCTGGAATTCGCTGGCTCATGCACCCTCCCCTTCGCTGGCATCATTGATCCGTTCCCAGAGAAAACTGGCCAGGTGCCGGCCCCGGAAGGCTGCCCGCTGTTTCTCCAGGGAGCCGTTGATGTTCATCAGGCAGCCACCATCGGCGGTAATCATTTCAACCGCACCGGAATCCAGCAGCGAACGGGTCTTGTCTTTCACCATGGCACCGGAGACTTCCGGCATCCGCACCGAAAAGGTGCCGCCAAATCCGCAGCATTCACTCTCGTGATCGTGATCAACCCGCTCCACTGTGTCCAGCTGTTGCAGGAGCTCACGGGCGTGCAGGTGGGTGTTCATTTCCCGGCGGGCCGAGCAGGAGGTATGCAGGGCGATCTTCCTGGGCGCCCCCTTGTCCGCCAGCTCAACCTTGCAGACTTTCAACAGGAATTCGATCAACTCAAAGGTGCGCTCGGCCAGGGCTTCCACCCGCCGGAGGGTATCGGGCTCGCCTGCAAAAAGCGCCCGGTAATGATGCCGGAACATGCCCGCGCAGGAACCGGACGGCACCACCACGGGCAGACCAGACCGGTCCAGGATATCCAGCTGAGCGCGGGCCACGGCCTGGGCTTCATCCCGATATCCGGATGTCCAGGCGGGCTGGCCGCAGCAGCTCTGCTGCTGGGGGTAATCCACCCGGACGCCCTCCCGTTCCAACAGGCGGATGGCGTCCAGCCCCGCTTCCGGGAAGAACAGATCGACCACGCAGGTGCCAAACAGCGTGACCGCTTCCGGTTTGTCAGGATAAACCCTTTCCGGCTCACGTGTGGGCGCGACACGGGTGGCATTGGGTGCAGCATCGTAAAACAGTTGACTCATTGGCTCGCGCCTCAACACAGTGGCAAACGAAAAGATCTGAAAATTGGTAATACCAATTGACACGCATTATTCACCAAGGTATTCGAGATCACGCGCTGATGTCAAAGCCTTTCACCCCAGACTTAAGTCTAATCCTAACCTTTCGATTTGTTGCCACACTTGGCTGTGGAGCTGACTTATGATATTGGTATGACCAATATTTTGTTTGCGCTGAGGCAGTTCTAATGAACATCGGACATATCGCGCCCCGAAGACTGGCAGACACCATCGTGGAACAGCTGGAAACCATGATTCTGGAGGGCACCCTGCGGCCAGGGGAACGACTGCCCCCGGAACGGGTGCTGTCGGAGCAGTTCGGAGTGTCCCGCCCCTCCCTGCGAGAGGCGATTCAGAGACTGACGGCCAGGGGCCTGCTGGTGAGCCGGCAGGGTGGCGGCAATTTTGTCACCGAATCCCTGGGTGGCAGCTTCAGCGACCCGCTGATTCCCCTGCTGGAAAACCGGCACGAAGCTCAGCGGGACCTGCTGGAATTCCGCCGTACCCTGGAAGCGGATTGCGCCTATTACGCTGCACTAAGGGCCACCGAAGTAGACAAGGCGCACCTGAAAACCGCCTATGAGGCGCTCCAGGCATGCTACAGCGAGAAAACCGACCGGGACCTGGGGGCGGAAGGAGCAGCCGATGCCCGTTTCCACCTTGCCATTGCCGAAGCCAGTCACAACGTAATTCTGCTGCACACTATCCGCAACCTGTTCAACATGCTCAAAAGCAACGTGGTGACTAATATCGGCGGCATGTACCAGAGGGAAGCGGAAACCCGCCAGGGGCTGGTGGAGCAACATCGAAGGCTGTTCGAGGCCATCATGGAGGGGCGGGCCGAGGATGCCCGGGAATTGGCCGGCAAGCACATTCTGTATGTGCAGAAAGTGCTTTCGGAGCGCAGCGAGAACCACCGGCGGCTGGAGCGTTCACTGCGCCGGGACAAGCTCTCCCGGTCCTGAAGGCCGATTAGCGGACCCTCAGAGCAGCCGATTGATTTCCTTCCAAAGCCTGCGATAGGCATCGGCAGCGACTGAGCCGGGCGCAAGCAACTCCACCGGCGTGCCTTCCTCGCCCATTTTCTCAACCACACTGGCGTTCGGGATGATGGTTTTCAGGCCCTTGGGCAGAATGTCATCCTGGGCGTCAATCAACTCCCGGTGCAGAGCCTTGCGCCGATCCGCCATGGAGTAGAACGGGTGCAGTTTGGAGGGCTTCAGTTTCTTGTCCTTCGAAAACGCCTGCAACTGTTTCCAGCTGTTTAGGGAAAGCCAGGTGGGAATCACCGGCACAAACACTTCGTCGGCCGCTTTGAGCACCTGCTCGGAAAGCCTGGACAATGAAGGCGGGCAGTCAAGAATCACCAGGCTGGTCTCCTCCGAGAGCGGCGCCAGCCACTGCTTGATCAAATTGCTGCCATCTTCCTGATCCAGCTTCACATCGAGATTACGGAAACTGGTATGGGATGGAATGAAGTCCAGATTGGTGTATTCGCTTTCATGGATAAACTCGGCGATGGGGGTTTTGCCCTTCAGCAGGTGTGAAAGTTTGTGTCCCTTCACCTCGTCAGTACCCGCCAGATACCAACTGGACGCCCCCTGGGGATCCAGATCCCAGAGCAGGGTGGCGTAGCCGGCCTGGCTGGCCAGATAGGCGATGTTCACCGCCGCTGCGGTTTTGCCCACACCGCCCTTGAGACTGTAAAACGCAATGGTCCTCATCCTGCCATGCCCTTACTCCGTTCACCGACTCACTTTTTCCCAGACCGTCAGCTCGGAGAAGCTGTGCTGGAACTTGTTCCGGGTTTCCCGAATCACGAACGGCAGGCTGCGGGGCTCCACCAGCAGCCGGAAATGGGGCGCCAGCATCTCGGCCATTCCATCGAACGTGAAGAAGTCCTCACCGTTCTTTTTGAACCCGCCAACCCACTGATCCCTCGGAGTGTATTCCTCCAGCCAGGTGTAAGGTGAGGCAATCACCAGCAGGCCGAGTTCGTTGATCCGCTCGTGGATGGTGGTCAGAAAACGCGACGGCTGATACAGCCGGTCAATCAGGTTGCCCGCCAGCACCAGACCGTAACCGGTAAACCGTGGCTCCAGATTACAAGCGTCACCCTGGTGGAATGCCACCCGGCCGGCTGCCTCTTCCAGCCCCAGGGAGGCCAGAGTCCGCTCCTGATGACTCACCAGTTCGCCCTCTTCCGGACGGGCATAGCGCACCAGTTTATCCCGGGCCATCTCCCGGCACTTACCCACGAAGGCGTTGGAGAAATCGATGCCGTCAACGTGCCGGAAATATCGGGCCAGCTCGAAGCTGGTGCGGCCGCAGGCGCAGCCAATATCCAGCGCGCGCTCCAGAGGCCGGCCATCCATCGCATCCATGGCTGCGTCGGCCAGGGCCTTGGGAAAATTGGCCTCGCCATGCCAGCGTTCGCCGAAATGAAATTCCAGGTACTGGGCGAGGGGGGTATCGTTTTCATAGAATGCGCTTTGCTGCACGGAGATTCTCCTTCGGCTTGCCATCCACTCAATCGCGCCAGCTCAACAATAACAGGATCGGACGATGAATGAACAATCCGTGCTCACAAACCATCACGATGGCATTTGCACCATCACTCTCAACCGGCCGGACAAGCGCAACGCGGTGGACGGCCCCACCGCCGATGCCCTGCGCCGGGCGTTCACCGAATTCGAGGAAAACGACACGTTGAAAGTCGCGGTACTCGCCGGTGCCGGGGGCAACTTTTGCTCTGGAGCAGATCTCGAGGCGATGGGCGACGAGAACAGACGTAACAAAATCGATCCCCACGGTACCGGCCACGGCCCCATGGGACCTACCAGAATGCACTTTTCGAAGCCGGTGATTGCCGCCGTCTCCGGCTATGCCGTTGCCGGTGGCCTGGAGCTGGCACTTATGTGCGACATGCGGATCGTCGAGGCATCCTCTGTCTTTGGCGTGTTCTGCCGCCGCTGGGGCGTTCCCCTGATTGATGGCGGAACCGTCCGGCTACCCCGGATCGTGGGCCATGGCCGAGCCATGGACATGATTCTGACCGGCCGTCCCGTCCATTCGGAAGAAGCCCTGAGCATGGGCCTGGCCAACCAGGTGGTCCCTGACGGCTCAGCCCTGGCAACGGCGCAGGAACTGGCAAAAACCATTGCCGGCTTCCCCCAGCGATGCCTCCGTGCTGACCGGGCTTCCGCCATGCACCAGTGGGATCTGGCAATCGGGGAGGCGCTGATCGCGGAAGGTGCATCGGGCTATCCGGTAGTGCTTGAAGAAGCCATTGCCGGCGCCCGGAAATACACAGAGGGTGCTGGCCGCCACGGCCAGTTCTGAGCATGCCGGCAAGCCTGCCGGTCGCCCCGGATTGCATGGGAAGAGTGCGAACCGGGTCCGGACAACCGCCACCGGCGAACACGGGATTCTCTTGCCCGATTTTCCGGGTTACCCTTGAACTGGCCATTCTGGTTCTGCCCGATGGCCACCGGCTGAAAAACAGCATCGGACGTGTGGTCAGGGAGTTCCGCCAGTTCCTCAAAACCTGCCTTTCAGATACAAATAAACTGTGATTTCATGAACTTGCGAAATCGCTAAACACTGCACCCCTGCAATGATTGTTTTGGCCGTTTTCTTGCGAAAATCGCTTTGTTTTGCCAGTCTTTAGCAATGTAACAATAAATTTCAGAAAAAAAACGAACGGAGAAAACCCGATGAGCAGCATGAGTAAGTTCAAGAAACTGGCCGGAATCTCAGCGTTCGCATTCGCGGCCATGACCGCGGCAAACTCTGTGAATGCCGCCAACTGGCGGTATGCCCATGAAGAGTACGAAGGCGACGTGCAGGATGTGTTCGCATACAAATTCAAGGAATACATAGAGGACAATTCCGATCACACCCTGCAGATTTATCGGTTTGGTGAGCTGGGTGAGTCTGATGACATCATGGAGCAGACCCAGGCGGGCATCCTGAACTTTGTCAACCAGTCTCCCGGCTTCACCGGCTCCCTCATTCCCGAGGCCCAGATCTTCTTCATCCCCTACCTGATGCCGACCGACATGGACACGGTCATCAAGTTCTTCCGGGAAAGCGAAGCCATCAACGAAGACTTCCCGAAACTATACGCGGACAAAGGTCTTGAGCTCCTTAAGATGTACCCGGAAGGGGAAATGGTTGTAACCGTCGACGAGCCGGTCACCAAGCCTGAGGATTTCAACAACAAGAAGATCCGGGTCATGACCAACCCGCTTCTTTCCGAAACCTATTCCGCCTTCGGTGCAACCCCGACCCCACTGCCCTGGGGTGAAGTCTACGGCGCCCTGCAGACCAACATGATCCAGGGTCAGGAAAACCCGATCTTCTGGATCGAGTCCGGTGGCCTGTATGAAGTCTCCCCGAACCTGGTCTTCACCAGCCACGGCTGGTTCACCACCGCCATGATGGCAAACCAGGACTTCTACAACCGCTTGTCCGATGCGGACAAGAAACTGGTTCAGGACGCAGCGGATTACGCCTTTGAAAAAATCATTGTGCACATTGACGGCCTCGCCGACGAAGCCCTGGCAAAGATCAGGAAGGCCAGCGACAAAGTGACCGTGACCCGCCTGAACGACGAACAGATCGAAGCCTTCAAGGCTCGCGCGCCTCAGGTGGAAAAGAAATTCATCGAGATGACCGGTGAAAGCGGTAAGGAACTGCTGGAGCAGTTCAAGGAAGACCTGAAAGAAGTTCAGAACGACGGAACCTGAGAGGAACCAATCCCGTCGGCGGCCTGCTGGCGGGAAGCTGTGCTAACCCCGCCCCGCCGGGGAACCCTACCGGCCGGGAGCCACATGCTCTGGAGCAGATCCCATGTCCGAGAACTCCCCGGATCTTGAAGACGATACCGGAACCTATGACTCCGGCCTGCCCGGGTTTCTGGGCACTATCGATGTTTTCATCAGCAAGCTCGAAGCCGTTATGCTCGCGGCAGGGGTGCTCCTGATGGCACTGAACACCTGCGCCAACGTGATATCACGGTTCCTCCTGCAGCAAAGCATGTTCTTCACCGGTGAAGTCAACCGCATACTGATCATTTTGATTACCTTTGCCGGGATCGGTTATGCCGCCAGGCACGGTCGGCACATCCGCATGTCGGCCATATTCGACGCGCTTCCGGTGATGGGGCGCAAGGTGCTGATGATCATTATCGCCCTGTTCACCTCCGCCGTCATGTTCTTCCTGGCTTACTACTCCTATGAATACATCGTGACGCTCGCTGGCCGTGGCCGGATCTTGCCGGCACTGGGTTTCGAGGTGTGGATAATTTACGTGTGGGCACCCATCGGGTTCACCATCACCGGCATCCAGTATCTGTTAACAGCCATCAAGAATTTCCGCAGCCCGGATGTATTCCTGTCGACCAGTGTACGAGATGGCTACGCAGACACCGAGTCGGAAGTGTGAATCCGTAATCCGCCAGTAACCCGTAAGGAAGGAATCGCTCATGGCGACCACTCTGATGCTTATCATGCTCGTGCTGCTGCTGCTCGGCTTCCCGATGATGATCCCCCTGATCGTCGCTGCGATCGTCGGTTTCATAATGAGTTTCGGCGGCCTCAGCCAGATGGAAACCCTGATCCAGCAGATGATGGGTGGTATCCGGCCCGCTTCGCTCATTGCGGTTCCCATGTTTATTCTCGCTGCAGACATCATGACCCGGGGCCAGTCGGCGGACCGTCTGATTCACATGGTCATGTCCTTTATCGGCCACATCAAGGGCGGCCTCGCCATCAGCACCGCTACCTCCTGCACCCTCTTTGGCGCGGTGTCCGGCTCAACCCAGGCCACCGTGGTCGCTGTCGGCTCTCCACTGCGCCCCAAGCTGTTGAAAGCGGGCTACTCCGACTCCTTCACACTGGCACTGATCATCAACGCCAGTGACATTGCCTTCCTGATCCCACCCAGCATCGGCATGATTATCTATGGCGTGGTCGCGGAGACATCCATCGCCGAGCTGTTCATCGCGGGTATCGGCCCAGGCCTGCTGATTCTCGTCATGTTCTCCATCTACTGCCTGATTTATGCCCATGTGAACAAGCTGCCGACGGAAGACAAGGCCGGTTGGAAAGAGCGGGCAGTGGCCACACGGGACGCGCTCTGGCCGCTGGGTTTTCCGGTCATTATTGTCGGTGGCATCTACGGCGGCATCTTCAGCCCGACCGAGGCGGCCGCTGTATGTGTGCTCTATGCGCTGATTCTGGAATTCATTATCTTCCGCTCACTGAAGATCGCGGACATCTGGAGGATTGCCAAATCCACCGGCCTGATTACCGCGGTGGTCTTTATTCTGGTGGCCGCGGGCACCGGTTTCTCCTGGATTATCTCGTTCGCCCAGATCCCGCAAGCCATCCTTGAGGCGGTCGGCGTCAATGACGCCGGGCCGGTTGGTGTGCTGATCGCTATCAGCATCTCATTCTTTATTGCCTGCATGTTTGTCGACCCGATTGTGGTGATCCTGGTGCTAACCCCCATCTTCGCGCCGGCCATCCAGTCCACCGGGCTGGACCCTGTGCTTGTTGGGGTTCTGATTACCCTGCAAGTGGCCATTGGCTCGGCCACGCCGCCGTTCGGTGTTGACATCTTCACCGCCATCGCGATTTTCAAACGTCCCTACTGGGAGGTGATCCGGGGTACGCCGCCGTTCATTATCATACTGTTCGCGGCCGCTGCGCTGATCATCATCTTTCCGCAAATCGCTCTGTTCCTGCGTGACCTGGCTTATCGCTAGGCCAGGCTAAAGGAAACCACAGGGAGACACACTCATGTTCAAACGGATTCTGGTAGCGGTGGACGGATCGAAAACGTCTCTGAAAGCGCTCAACAAGGCCATAGATCTTCAGAAGCTCATTCCCGAAGCCGAGATCTACATCCTCTGCGTGTACAAGCACCACAGCCTGTTCGAGGCCTCGCTCTCACGTGGGCGGCCCGCGGGCATGGACATTCCGGACAAGGCGCTGTCAGACTTCGCCAGGGACGTGGTCAATGACGCCAAGGAACTGGCCAGGGAGCAGGGTGCCACCAAAGTGCGTGGGTTTGTGAAGGCGGGTCGCCCGTCAAAGGTGATCACCCGATTCGCCCAGGATAAGGAAGCCGACCTGATTGTCGTGGGCGCCCAGGGCACCAACAGTGACAAGGATGGCATGTTCCTGGGCAGTGTGTCGCACCGTGTTGCATCCCATGCCAAGTGCCCGGTGCTGATCGTCTGAGAGATCAAACAGAGGCATCAGGAAGGCGAACCTGCCTTTTTTACTGGCCAGCCCTGATGATAAATACTCACTGGAAAAGCCGGAGGCCAGTATCAGGGCATCCGGCCGGTGCGCTCAAGCCGCCTTGTGACCATGCGATGATAGAGCCGGCGCAGCAGCGGTCGAACCAACGGCAGACTGATCAGCCAGGCCAGGGGTTTGAGCACTGGCGCCCGGGACATTAACAGAACATAGGCGTCCAGCTCACTGTGGATACCACCGTGCTGGTCCTCCACATGCAGTTCCTGAAGCGCCGTTTTCGGGTCGATCCCTCTGGCCTTCAACTCCTCATCCCGCCCGGTAATGTCGACCCATTCCACCTGATCCGCGGCACGGCCCGCCAGGCGTTCATACTGGCGCCGGTCTCGGCGGCAACTGGGACAGGCGCCATCATAGAAAACCCGGATGATGTTGCCTGGCTCTGTCACGGGGGGGCTCACAACCCATTCCGGCTCCTCGAACTCACCGATGGGCCTGATCTCCACAAAGGGCGCCGCGCTGCGGATGATGGCGGCCACTTCCGAATTATGCTGCCCTTCCATGGCGTCTCGCTGTTTTTTGCTTTCCCAGGAGGCAATCGCAATCAGGGTGTCGGGGTCGCCGATCTTGCGGTGCAGCTCGGTACCCCGGGCACCCGGTGCCTGCTGGATGATTTTACTGGCCCGGACCCAGGCGTCCGCGTACTCCTCGGCGGTGTGACCTTCCCGGATATGCACTTCGAAAATAAATTTCATAAGACCTCCCGGCTTCATGGGTTTTGCTGATTCAGCAGATTGTCCACCGAGAACAAGAGCCGGGAGGCTGCAACACAAAGCGGATGAACTCGTGTGCGGCCTCCGGGTTTTTGGAATTCTTCGGAATCACGAAACTGTCCAGCCAGGCGATGATGCCCTCTGGCAAATCTCATTCTTCGGGCGCTTCCCCATTGTCCGGCCATGGGCCACATTGTCGAACACCGACAATGTGGGGAAACAGGGCATAATGCAGGGCTCGCTATTCAGCTACGCTGTTAAGATAAGCCTTATCGGAGATGTTAGTCCACTGACGAACCTGCCGGAGGTAATCGCGCTGGGAGTCAATGATCTCCTTCGCCAGCTCATCCTTTTCAGCCGCTTCAGTCAGCAGCTTGTTGGTGGTATTACGCAATGCCTCGATGACTTCCGGTGGGAACACCTTGTGGGTGACATCGGGGTAGTCTTCCTTCATGCGATCCCAGGCGACACCGCTTTCATGGGTGCTCTGGATATACATGTCGTAAGCCGCAGTGCGCATGGCGACTCTCAGGATCTCCTGAAGATCTTTCGGGAGTTTGTTCCAGGTTTTCTGATTAATCAGGAACTGGACTTCCGCACCCGGCTCCTGCCAGCCGGAGTAGTAGTACTTGGCGATCTGGTGGAAGCCCATCTGGAAATCCAGGGCCGGGCCAACCCACTCCACCGCATCAATGGTGCCGCGCTCCAGCGAGCTGTAAAGTTCACCCGGCGGAATGTTGGTTACCGCCACACCCAGCTCTGCCATCACCTCGCCGGCAAACCCCGGCGTGCGCATCTTCAGGCCTTTCAGGTCTTCCAGGGAGTTGATCTCCTTGCGGAACCAGCCACCCATCTGGTTACCGGTGTTGCCGCCTGGGAACGACAACAGGCCGTAGGGCTCATAGACTTTCTGCATGAGTTCCATGCCGCCACCATAATAGAACCAGGCGTACATTTCAGGGGCAATCAGCCCGAACGGAATGGTGGTGAAATACATGGCATTGGGGATAGTGCCCTTGTAGTAATAGGACGCGGTATGCCCCATGTCGTACTGGCCGTTGCGCACCAGGTCAAAAATTCCAAACGGGGCCTTGTGCTTGTTGGACGGATCGATGCGGATTTCCAGCCGGCCAGCCGACATGGCTTCCGCCATATCCGCCATGTTCTGAACGGTTTCCCCCAGAATCGGAGAGTTGGGACCCCAGGTTTGCGCAAGGCGCAACGTGAAGGTTTCCTCGGCAACCGAGGACACGCTGAAGACAGTGGCTGCGGCAGCGATGACCGCAAGCAGTGTTTTCCGGATTGTCATTGTGTTGGCTTCCGTTATTGTTGGCATGGAAACAGGTATTTCTGTTACGCCTCCATCATAGCTTGCTCACGGTGTTCCGCCAATCCGCGAAGCCGTCAGTCAGCGAAATACGGTGAGCAGATATCAGACCTTGAACTGGCCCACCAGCTCACGAAGGCTCTCGCCCAGGCGCGCCAGTTCGTGGCTGGCTTCGTTGGTCTGGGTCACACCGGTATCGCTACGCTGCGCAGCATCCACAATCCGGACCACGTTCTGATTGATCTCTTCGGCAACCTGGCTCTGCTGCTCAGCCGCCGTGGCAATCTGGGTGACCTGATCATGAATCTGGCCGACAGAGGTCTTGATCGTGTTCAGGGCGTCGGTTGCGTGATTGATCCGTTCGACCGTTTCGGTCGAGCGCTTCCGTGATGTGTTCATGCGCTCAACGGAGGCCTTGGATTCCGTAACGAAACCGTCAATCATCTCGCGAATCTGGTCGGCGGATTCGGCACTACGCCTGGCAAGCTGGCGTACTTCGTCGGCCACCACCGAAAAACCACGGCCATGCTCACCGGCTCGGGCTGCCTCGATAGCGGCGTTCAGGGCCAGCAGATTGGTCTGCTCGGTCACCGCGTGAATAACATCCAGAACCTGCTGAATATCATCAGATTTTTCAGCCAGCGCATCAATAATCTTCGCAGTATCCTGAATCTCTTCCGACAGCTGGTTTACCGCACCCTGGGCGCTACTGATGGTTTCACCACCCTCCCGGGCCATACGGTCCGCGTCTGATGCAGCACTCTCGACCTCGTTGGCATTGCCGGAAATCTGCTGAATCGTCGCCGCCATTTCATTAATGGCGGAAGCGATCTGATCTGTCTCCGAGCCCTGCTCCTGCACCGATGCCCGGGTTTCATTCGCAACACGGCTCAGCTCTTCCGCGGCCGAGGCCACCTGATCGGTGGTAGCGCCCACTTCCCGCATGGTGTTCTGGATCTTGACCACAAAGGCATTGAACCGTCGGCCCAGCTCGGCCAGCTCATCTTTGCCCTCATCCGGCAGACGCTGGCGAAGATCACCTTCACCATCGGCAATTTCCCGCATTATGTTACTGACACGCTTCAGCGGCGTGGTTACGCTCCGGCCAACGAAGATCCCGATCACCAGCGCGATCACCACAACCATTGCCGTGACCAGCAGGATGAAGCCGAGGGTTGCCGACATACCCCTATCCATCTCCTGCCGCGCGGCTGCCAGTTCCCGTTCGATATCGGTGATGTACACGCCAGCACCGATCATCCAGTCCCAGTCCGGGATGACGGTGGAATAGGACAGCTTGGGCTCTTCGTTGCCGGAGGCCGGGTTTATCCATTCATAACCGTAAAAGCCATTGCTCTCGGCGGCATCAAAAAGATCACCCACCAGCCGTTTCAGGGTGGGGTTACTGGTCGGCCCCTCCTTGGACGGGTCCGGGGCATAGGCCAGGTTATACACATTGCGGGTGTAGGCGAACACATAGTTGGTTTCATCGAAACGGATTGAGCGCAGGCGAGCTGCCGCTGCCTCTTTCGCTTGATCTTCGCTCAGGGACGGATCGTTCTTGGCCTCCAGAACCACCGCTTTGGCGGCATCGATCAGGCTCCGAAGGCCGGCCTTCCGGGCTTGCAGAAGGCTGGCCTCAAGGCGTTTGAGTTCCTCTTCCGCGTTTTCCTGAATCTGGCTTGCGGTAATCCAGGCCAGGGTGCCGGCCGTAATCAGAACCGGCACCAGTACGGCTGCCAGCAAACGTGTTCGTATTGTCAGGTGACTCAGAAATGTCATCGTGCCCGCTCCCAGGGATTTGTTCTTGTGGCGAATTATCCACAGACCCTCCAGCCAGATCTGTTCCAGTTTGTTAAGACAGCCTTCAGGAACTCATGGCGCAGCCCCCGTTTCCATGGCTAAACTGTTATTCGCAATTTACTTTCAGATGACTAAGGTATCGGCAGTAACCTGAACATCTTGAGGAATTCCTGGACTAAAGAACCACCTCGAAGGCCGGCCAATGAAGCACCTGTTCCTTGTACGCCATGCCAAATCAAGCTGGGCCGGTGAAGGGCTGGGCGACCGGGATCGCCCGCTCAATGCCCGGGGGAAAAGCCAGCTCGCACCGCTGGCAAAGGCGCTGCAATCCGCCGGTGCCTTCGACGGCGGCATAGTCAGCAGCGACGCCGAGCGGGCCCTGGCCACCCTGGACGGCGTCTTGCCTGACAATGTCCCGCCAGGACGACGCCACAGCCTCAGTGAACTCTACACCTGCGACTACCGGCGCCTGCTCTGCTGGCTTCAGCAACGGGATGACCAATCCCGGGTTGTGCTCGTGGGCCATAACCCCGCCTTACTCGAACTGGCCCAGTGGCTGCTGAAACGACCGCCGGAACAGCTACCCACCGCCAGCTTTATTCACATCCGGCTGCCGATCAAACACTGGCACCAGCTTGACCGGGGCAAAGGCAAACTCGTGGCCCTGCTGACGCCGCCGGACTTCAGCTACGCCCACTTCTCGCGAAAGCAGAAAAAGAAAGCCAATACCGATGGTGACGACCCGGCCAGAGACATCCCCGCCGCACTCCACCATCAGTTAACACGCCTGCGGCAGCTGGAACAGGGTGTCATTCTGGGCCTGGACGACGAGTTCCTGCACCAGTACCGCATCGCCATTCGCCGCAGCCGGGCCATCGCCGAATCGGTTCAGGAAGTAACCGGCGACAAGGCGCTGGTGAAGGCGGTGAAAACCCTGAAGCGCCACGCCAGCGCCACCGGGCCGTTAAGAGATCTTCATGTATTCCTGCAGGACTTGCCGGGACTTTGCGGCGACAACCGTGAAATTCAGTTGGCCTTACGGGCCTGGTTCGAGAGCGAAGCCGCCAGCAAACACAACAGACTGGTGAAGCGCCTGGGCAGCAAACGCTACCACGACAGCATGGACCACTGGCAAAACCTGATCGATTCCCGGAAGTTCCACAAACTGGCCGGAACACTCAGCCCCAAAGACATCCGAAAGGCCGTGGAGCGTCGCACCAAGGATTTCAACAGGCATACCGCTGAGCTGATGCACACCTCGCCGGATGAGGATATCCACCGTTCGCGCAAGCAGCTTAAACGCATCCGATACCTGATGGAGCTGGATGCAAAAACCTGGAAAGGCGATCTGAAAACCCTGAAAGCCTGGCAGCAGCTCTATGGCCGCTTCCAGGACCTGCATGTGCAGATTGAATTGCTGGGGCAGTTTCAGCAAGCGGCGCCGGAGGTTGTCCCGGCAGTGATCACCGGCATCCTACAAACCCTGGAAGATCGCAAAGCAGGCGCCCGAAAACAGATTCTGGCCCTTGGAGGGCTCAATGCGGCCCCGTTATGACAGCACCAGGTTTTCCAGCCGCGAAGCTCTGCTCACCCGCCTGCGCTATAGGCAATAACAAGGCAGCCTAGCCGGCAAACCCTATCTGCTGCAGATTTGGCGGCCGGTAATCCGTGTCCAACCGCCAGCGCTCGGCCACGGACGGGTGAATGGTAGTCTCGACATTGTCCGGTTTCAGGTTGCGAACCAGAGGCGTTGAAAACCGGAAAATATGGCGCCGCGAGTTGTGCAGTCTGGCCCTGGCGCTGGGATTGATACCGGCGGGCAGGTGGTCCTCGATATCCAGGCCGGCGCTCCTGGCCTGCCCAACCATCCATTCCAGGGCGCTGTCGGACGCCAGCAGCCCCTGATCGTCTGCCGGGTAACCACCGCCGATATCACTGTGGGAACCGGCAAACCACACCTGTTGCAGATCCAGCTTGTCCCGGGGCTCCCAGAGCGTGGGTTCGAAATCCTCCCGGCGCTCATCAATGGCCAGGGCATGGCGGGCAATACGCACATTACTTCCCAGCTTGGTGTCGTAAAACTCGTCCTTGCGGTCAAACAGCCCCATCAGTGAGAAGGGCACACCCAGGGCGCCCACCGTATCCCAGGCGCCCACAAAGCGGATCTCCCGGGACTCATGGCTGTGGGCATTCCGGAACGCCACGGATTTGGCGCCGGACGGCTTCCAGGCATCGCCGGTTTTCTTGTAATGATCAAACGCCTGCTGGATCAGCCGGGCATCGGGCCGCTTGAGAATGCCGCAGTTGTTGATCAGGCCGCAGAGGGAGCGCACGGTGTAGGCTCCGCGGCTGAAGCCGAACAGGTAGAGGTCGGTGCCGGGCGTGAAGTTCTGAACGATGTAACGGTAGGCATCCATAATATTCTTGTGAATACCCTGCCCGGTTACCCCACCCATCACCGCGTTGTAATAAGAGCCAATGCCCCAGTCATAAAACACATGCTGGGGCCGGCCATCGGCCGCCAGGGGGCGAATGGCTCTGGCCATTCTCAGCACATTGGTGGGAACATCTTTCTGAAGATCTTCTTCCGGGCGGTTCCATGTGCCATCGGCACAGACAACGAGGCGCTT
>PAKW01000100.1 GCA_002707215.1 Halomonas sp. | reverse complement strand
TGCTGCAGATAAGGCGTGGCCCTCAGCCGCCACACGCCAAAATACAGTACGACACTGGCCACCAGTTCTCCGGCACCCACCCAGACGTAACCATTAAGGATCTGCAGGATCGCAAAAATCACCAGCGCAGAACCGGTGCTGAAAAAAAGCAGCCGCATCAGTGAACGGCGATGACTATCGCGCAGACCTGAGCGGCTCTGTTCCAGAGTGGCCCCCAGATCTGGATGGTGACGTGAATTCATGCTGACTCTTCCTTGGAGCAGCCTTCGAGTATAGACTCGGATACCTGTTTGTAAAATGTACAGAAAGCCCGGGAGTCACCTGAGCCCACCGCCCATTCAGCCTGCTATCAGAAACAGTTGCCTGATGGCGGGGTATGACTTTAGTGAACTGTGCCTCAAGGCAATCCGGCCACCCTCTGACGTGGCTCCGGGTTTTGGGTACAATCCGATACCACCAGGCGGCTCATCGAACCGGCCTGCATACCTTTCCCCAAATCTGTGGGTTTCTTTATGGAATGGAGTCTTACGCATTTCTGGCTGATCCTGGCCCTGGCGCTCAGCCTCGCCGAACTGGCGTCCGGCGTTCTGTTGCTCCTGGCCTTGGGTATTGCCGCAGCATTGACCGCCCTGCTGGCATTTCTGGGCGTGCCGTTCGAATGGCAACTCGCCGGCATGGGCGTTTTCTCGGGGATTCTGGTACCGGTTGCCATTCGCTGGATCCGTCCTCGTTTTTCGCCCCGTGGCGTGGCCTACGGCACGACAGGAACCGGCGTTGAGCAAGGTCGGCGCTACCAGACCCTGAAGCGGGATTTCGACGGTGCTTCCGGCATCAAGATCAACGGCGACTTTTATCGCTTGCGAGTCAGTGACACCGGAAACACCGACCTTCCGCAAGGAACCGACGTCATTTTCAGGCAATTTGACGGCACGACCGCCGTTGTTGAGACGATCACACACAAGGAGCAG
This sequence comes from Halomonas sp., assembly GCA_002707215.1. GTDB lineage: Bacteria > Pseudomonadota > Gammaproteobacteria > Pseudomonadales > Oleiphilaceae > Marinobacter. Next base: position 11,483 of record PAKW01000100.1, on the reverse strand, counting down.
TAAGCATGGAAACCTACCTTTCACCCGGGCTGATCATCAGCCTGATTGTTGTCGCTATCGGTATTTTCATCATTGCCAAGGGCCTGGTGATCGTTCGCCAGTCCGAGGTGATGGTCATTGAGCGCCTGGGCTCATTCAATCGCATCCTTGAGAGCGGCGTTAACATCATTATTCCGTTTATTGAGCGGCCACGACCCATCAGCATGATCCGCTATGTGCGCATGGGTGACGATTATCATCCGGTTACCAGTGACGAGACCCGGATCGACCGCAGGGAGACGGTCATGGACTTTCCGGGCCAGCCAGTGGTCACCACGGACAACGTGACCGTGAAGATCAACGGCGCCCTGTACTACCAGATCATCGACCCACGCCGCGCCGTGTACGAAGTCGCCAACATGAGCCAGGCGGTGGAGGTTCTCGCCAAGACCACCCTGCGGTCGGTGGTGGGCAAGATGGAACTGGACAAGCTGTTTGAGTCACGCAGTGAGGTAAACAATGCCATCCAGGCCGAAATGGAAGACGCAGCCTCCAAGTGGGGCGTAAAGCTTACCCGGGTCGAAGTCCAGGACATCAGCATGCCGGAGGAAGTGGAAGAAGCGATGCGGTTACAGATGGCGGCAGAGCGCAAGCGCCGGGCTACGGTGACCGAAGCCGAGGGTGAAAAGTCGGCCGCGATCGCCATGGCCCAGGGCCAGCGCGAGTCTGCCATTCTCAATGCCCAGGGCGACAAGGAATCCGCCATTCTCCGGGCCCAGGGTGAGCAGGAGTCCATCCGCCTGGTGCTCAGTGCCATGGGGGATTCCGAGGACAACAAACAGACCGTTATCGGTTACCTGCTGGGGCAGAGCTACATCAAGGTTCTGCCCAACATGGCGAAGGACGGGGAGCGGGTGTTTGTGCCCTATGAATCCTCAGCGCTGCTGGGCTCCATGGGCATGTTCCGTGAACTGGCGGGCAGCCCGGAAGACACGGTTCGCCAACACCTCCAGCGAGACGGCCTGCGTGGCGGGCTGGTCGGCGCTGCCGGTAACAGTTAAGGCCTGACAAAAGCCTCTCAACCCAGCAGGTTATCCAGGGGTTGCTCGTAACTGGGCGCGAAGACCTTCAGAAAATAGGAAACCTCTGGCAGCCCGTCTGCGTCCAGCCTCTGGCGAATCTGACGGGCAGCCGGCTCGAACTCCTTGTTGCCGGCCTGGATTTCCGCCCGGCACTTGAGCCACGCGGACAGCCGGTCGGCAGCCTTGATCAGTTCCCGGTCCTCCGTCGGCCACTGAGATTCGCGAAGGTAGGGCGAAAATTCCTCTCTCAGATCTTCCGGAAGCAATCCCAACAGTTCGGCTTCCGCCTTGTGCTCGATATCCCCGAACGCCTCCCGCATAACCCGCGAATGGTATTTCACCGGTGTCGGCATGTCTCCGGTAATCACTTCGGTTGCGTCATGATAGAGCGCCGCTGCCGCAATCCGGTCAACGTTTGCATGGCCACCGAAATGCCGGTTGCGGATTATGGCCAGGGCATGGGCCAGGGTGGCCACTTCCCAGGAATGGGTAGCGACGTTCTCCTCAATGGCATTTCGCATCAACCCCCAGCGCTTGATCCAGCGCAGGCGGGAGACATAGGCAAAAAAATGGCTGACAACACCACCCATCAGTCACAGTCCTGTTTTATAAAAGTTGATAATTTTTTTATTCAAATCCGTGAATTCACCGTGCTACTCTGAATAAGTATTCAATTGTTACATACTGGGGGCATAGCGTTGAATCCAGTGTCCTTCGTCCGGAGCAGTCTGGTGGCGCTTTTCGCCGGCATCATGCTGGCCTGGTCCCCGGTATCCGTCGCCGAAACCAAAATCAAGGTCGGTGTCTATCACTTCCCGCCGGTCGCCAGCGTCGGTCCCGATGGCAAGCCAACCGGTCTCCTCGGCGATCTGCTGGAAGAGCTCGTACAGATCCACGGGGATATCTCTTTCCGGGTTGTCCACACCTCTCCGAAGCGCCGGTTCCTGGATTTCGACGCCAAACTCTATGACGTGATGATCTTTGAATGCCCGGACTGGGACTGGCGCGACAAAGAGGTGAGCATCAGCCGCCCCCTTCTGGTAGACGAAGATTTCTACGTGGCGCTGAGAAAACCGGGCCGGGATCTTTCATTCTTCGACGACCTTCCCAGCCACACCATCGCAGTGATATCCGGCTACCATTACAGGTTTGCCGGTTATGAAACCGACCATTCAGTCCTTGAGCAAAAGTTCCGTATCGAGTTCTCGGACAACCACAGTCGCAATCTGAAGCTGATCAAGGCGGACAGACCTTCCGTTGCCGAAGTGGCCATCGTCAGTCACTCCTATCTGCAGATGCACCTCGCCGGGCATCCGGAGGATCGCGACACGCTGCTGATTTCGGACAAACCGGATCAACGCTACCAGCTCGCCATTATAGCCCGCAAGGACGGCACCCCGAGTGCCGACGAAATACTGACGCTGTTGTCACCACTGATAAAGAACGGCCGGTACCAGCGTCTCGTTGAAAAGTGGGGCCTGCGGCTGCCGGCCGGCTTCCCGACGGGTGACGAAGCGCCCTGAGCTCAACGAACATCCAGGCTGAACGCAACGACCACGCGTCCATCATCACCAACCTCCGCATTGCGGGAGGGGTCGAGCAGGAATAACTGGCCTGCCGGAACCCCAAGGGTATTCTGCAACAGGTTCCGGAGCGCGACACCGCGAGCCGAGGCGAGGTTACTCAAGGCCTCCGGGGCCAATGCCCGCTCTCCTGCAATGTATGCTTCCCGGGCTGCCTGCCATGCCGCCCCGGACAATTCCTGCCGGCCTCCTTCGGTCAGTTGGTCACGCAGTAACGCCAGGCCATCGGCTTGAGGTGCGACACTGCCACGGATGTTCAGAAGCAGATCCGGCCGTTCCAGCAAGGCGTCCGCCAGCACCGACAGTTTTTCCGCTTCACCCTCTGCCAGCTCAGTACTGCCGGGAACAAAGCCCACCTTGCCAAGCTCTTCGCCACCGAACCCTGCCAGCCCGGCAACGGAGCCCAGCATGCTGAAGGGAGACGTTGCGGCTTTCGCCAGCAGGTTCACGAACGCCCGCATAACAACCTGGCCGACACTGAAGTCTGGACTGGAAAGGTCGCCGCTAATCGGCAGATTCACTTCAATAACGCCCTTCCGGTCTCGCAGCAGGGCCAGGCCCAGCTTGACCGGAGCTTTGACGGCCTGGTCGCTCGGTATCGAAGCGCCCAGTTCAAGCCGGTCCATAATCACCCGGTTGGAGGCCTCGATCCGTGTACCGGAAATCTGATAATCGAGGTTGAGATCAAGCTTGCCACTGTCTACTCCATACCCCAGGTATCGGCCGAAGTAGGGGGAGAGCGTGGGCAGGGAAAGATTTTGCATCATCAGTTGGAGATCACTGACGTCCTCGGTACCGAGAGTGCCGAGGGTGCCTTCGAATCCCAGATCCGCGACGCCGCCGACGCGGCCGTTCATCGACACCTTGCCCTGTTGCGGGGAGATATTGCTAAGTCCGGTGACGCTGCCGTTCAGTTCATCAAACGAGGTTGTGAAGGCCGGCTGCAGGGTGCGATCCGTGTAGGCCAGGGCGCCATCCTCAAGCATCAGCTGCCCGATCCTGAAGATAAACTCCGGCTCCGAATCCCCCGCTTTCTGCTGGTCGGAAGACGGCTCATCCTGGCTGCCAGAGGCAGGCCCTCTGACGATCTGCTCAACGTTATGGACACTGTCCGCATTACGAACCACATTGATGACCGGCTGTGCCAGGGTCACTGTGCCGATTTCCAGACGGGCGGGGTAGACGTTGTATTCGATGGGCGCCAGTCGCAGGGTTTGCCAGGACACCAGCCGCTCGGAACCGCCGGGCAACCGCACACTAAAGCCGGCCACTTCCGCGGTACCACTGAAAGTGCCGGTGAGTGGGTCCTGCTGGCCATCCAGGTCCAGGTTGCCATCGACTCCGAGACTTCCACTGGCTATGGCAAGATTGGCGCCCTCCTGAACATAAGGTTCAAAGGCAGCCAGTTGCACCCCGATCCCGGAAATGGCGGCTTCCAGAGTGAATGGCCAGGGGGTTACCTGGCCCGTCAGTGACAACTGCCCGCCACTGGCCAAGGTGCCCTGCATCTTATAGGTCACCGGTTCTTCCAACCGATGACTGATTGGCCCGGTGGACACCGATAACTGCTCCAGAGCAAGTTCTACAGGGCTCTCCGGTTGGCTGTCCTGCCAGAGAATCCGGCTGCCAGACAGGGTCACGCCCGCCACAGACCACCAGAACGGCTGTCCGGCGTTTACCGGCTCTGCCCCACCGGTCGGTGGCTTGCTGGCTTGGGGGCCTGGAGCCAGTGGCGCCAGCCAGTCAATCTGGCCGGTCTCACTCCGGGCCAGCGCCAGATCCAGGTTCTCCAGGGCAACCTGACCCACGTTGATTTCACGTGCGTTGAGATCAAAGTCGATGGCATCGACAGACAGGGTGCCGTTACTCAACCGGACCTGTCCGCTCTCCTCATTCAGGGCAAGGGCAAGATCCTCGAGGGCCAACTGGCCGTTACTGGTTTCCAGATGGAAGACCTCACCGGCCTGCAGTTCATAGTCGGAACTGAGGGTGACACTTCCGCCTCGCAGGTCATAGGGAAAGTAGGGGCTCAGGAAGTGAGCGATGGTTTCATAGCTGACCGCAGAAATCTTCAGGGAACCACTGGAATAGAAAGGCGCGATACTGAGCTCCCCCGCCCACTCGACGGTCTGGCTGTCCAGTGCGGCGTGCAGCGCGTAGTCGCTATTCTGGCCCTCACGGCGCCAGGTGGCGAGGTCGGTCAGAGTCAGATCCAGTGGCGTTATGCGGAACTCGGCCATTTGCTGCTTGCTGAAATCCCGGAACAGCACTTCACCGCCATTGACGGCAATCTGCCGGAAATAAACGCGGGCTGGCTCGGTGCCTTCTTCAGCGACAGGCGGTTCCGCTGCCCCGGCAGGTTCAGGATTGGCACGTTGCCAGTCCCGGGCGAAATTGACACTGTAATCCTTCAGCAGGTCAACCCGGATAAAGGGTTTTTCCAGCTGAATCGCCTCAAAGCCGGCGATGCCACGGATCAGTTGGAAGAAATTCATGTCGACCAGCAACCGATCAAAACCAGCCACCGGCTCGCCGCCACTGTCCCTGGCCGAAAGCCCGAGCACGTCGACCCTCAGCGTGTAAGGGTTGGCGCTGATGTCGGTTACTTCCGCACGCCACCCCATACGCTGGTCCAGCTGTTCGGGTATCGACCGTTCCAGCCACCAGGGGAGTAGCAGGAAGCCTGCAAGGGTATACAGAATCAGAAGGACCAGCAATCCGATCAACAGATTCCTGGGAACACGACTGCGTTGACGGCTCTGGGCCACGGACATCTCCTCATAAGCGGCGGAATCCCGGGGCAATCTTGCCCACCTGCCTGTTCACAAGGATAGTCGGCCCGACGCCGGTTTGTCAGCTGTGCCGGTTACAGCCGGTCAATACTGGCTCCAGTATCGCTGACAGTCAGGCCTGAACCCGATATGCTGCTCAGTCGTATTTATCCCGTGTCAGTTGCGCGCGAGTGAGAGGAAGGTTTATGGACATCAGTGATATGCGTCGTGATTTCGAGAGCGAGGGCCTGGGTCGCGACGCGCTGGACAGCAATCCGGTCGGGCAGTTCCAGAGCTGGTTCGAGGATGCCCGGGAGGCCGGCATTCTGGAGCCCAACGCCATGTCACTGGCCACAGCGGGGCGCGATGGCATGCCAGACCTCCGTACCGTGTTGCTGAAATACTTTGACAAACAGGGCTTTGTTTTCTATACCAACTACCGCAGCCGCAAGGCCCGGGAGATGGATGAAAACCCGCAGGCCGCCCTGCTGTTTCCCTGGATCGGCCTGAACCGCCAGGTCAGGATTCAGGGCCAGGTAGAAAAAGTCAGCAAATCAGAATCGCTGCGCTACTTCGCATCCCGGCCAAGAGGCAGCCAGATTGGCGCCTGGGTCTCCGAGCAGAGCAAGGCCATCACCTCCCGGGGGCTGCTTGAACAGAAGCTTGCCGAGATAAAACGCAAGTTCGCCGAGGGTGAAGTGCCCCTGCCCGGTTTCTGGGGCGGTTACCGGGTGGTTCCCGAGCGCATTGAGTTCTGGCAGGGTCGGCCCAGCCGGCTTCACGACCGCTTTGAGTATGTGAGGGACGGCGATGGCTGGCTCATCCAACGGCTCCAGCCCTGACCCCCGGCCAGCCATCTGGCTGTGCCATCAGACAGATGGAATCGAGGCCCCCCCTCCGGCATGGCTGACCGGGTACGAACGGGATACGGTCAGGAAATTCAGCGGCCCCCGTGAACGGGAATATGTGACCAGCCGCTGGCTGATTCGACAGGCCATTGGTAAATCCGCCAACCTGCCTCCGCACCAGTGTCGCCCTGTGGCCGGTCGCCCCACTGCTTCAGGTCGCCCCGATGGCTGGCAATTATCGCTCAGCCACAGCCACGGTTTGTCTGCCTGCGCCACTCGTGCCAGCTCTCCCATTGGCCTGGATCTGGAACCCTGCCAGCGCCATCCGCAATGGCAGAAGGTGGCCAGGCGCTGGTTCACAGCGGTTGAACAGGAATGGCTGTTCCGGGAGGACGATCCCAATGCTTTCCTGAAGGTCTGGACCCTGAAAGAAGCCTGGCTGAAAGCCACCGGCCGGGGCATTGCCGGCAACCTGCAGACTCTGGAGGTACGCAAGAATTTCGAAATCTACGGAGACCAGCCCGGTGAGGACTGGCAGGCCTCCTGCTGTTATATTGAGGGCTACCTGGTAACCCTGGTATTTCGTGGGAGCCGGCCGCAATGGCCTGATATCACCCTGCTGGAACCGCCGCCCGGGGATTTCAGCCTGGTGGATGCGGTATCGATGGAGGCTTCCTGGGAGCCACTGTTCCAGCGGACCATCCGCCCGAAACATTAGTGTTCCGAACGAAGCGGAGACAACGGAGGCCACTCTGATATGGATAACCCCGAACGCTGTCCCTGGTGCGGAAATGATCCGCTTTACGTGCACTATCACGACACCGTGTGGGGGCGCCCCGAATACGACGACCTGGCACTGTTCGAAAAACTCTGCCTGGATGGCCAGCAGGCCGGGCTGAGCTGGATCACCATCCTGCGAAAACAGGAGAGTTACCGGGCCGCCTACGATCACTTCAACCCGGAGAAGATCGTTCACTACGATGAGTCCCGGGTTGCGGAACTGCTGACCGATCCGGGCATTATCCGCAATCGCCTGAAGGTGCAGTCGATCATCAGGAACGCCCGGAGTTATCTGAACCTGCAGGATAAAGGGATGGGTTTCGGCGAATTTACCTGGTCCTTTGTCGAAAACCAGCCAATTCAGAACTACTGGCGCTCGCTGGCAGACGTGCCTGCGGCAACCCCTGAATCCGAGGCCATGTCCAAAGCCCTGAAGCAGGCTGGCTTTACCTTTGTCGGCCCTACCATTGTCTATGCCTTTATGCAGGCCACCGGCATGGTCAACGACCACCTAGTGCAGTGCCCGCAACATCTGGAATGCTATTTACTGAGCCAATGATCTCAATGGACTGGAGGGTCGTACGTTCTGGAGTGTTTTAAACCCCGGAGCTTGACCGTGAGAATCACCCTCGACGAACTCAGAAGCAGAAAACGTGATTGCTGTCGCTAGGCTCGCCATTCTCGTTGGCATTGCCGGGCTGATCCCCTTTATCGCGATGATCGCGGGGCTGTTTTTCATGCCCCAACACAGTGTCGCGCTGATGGATTACTTCTACCTTTACAGCGCCGGCATCCTGGCCTTCATGGCAGGGGTTTACTGGCCCATCGCCATGCAGCTTGATAACTGCTGCTATCCGGTGTCGCCACTGGTCACCATGCTGCTCAGCCAGGTGTTCTTTGTGGCCGCCGGTATTGGCCTGCTGTTGCCCATCCCTGGACAGATCCTCCTCTACACCAGTGCTTACCTGGCACTCTACCTGGTGGATGCAGGGTGGATGCGGGTGTACTGGCCGGCTTGGTATCTGCGGCTGCGCCTGGTGCTTACGTCGGTAGTGGTGGTGTGTCAGCTGTCCGCGGCAGCCTGGTTCTTCATTCCAGCCCACTGACCTCCTGTACCGCTCAGGCTGCGACAATGGCGTATTCGTGGTTATGGGGCTCAATGAGCACGCCATGCAAGGCCACGATCGCCCCCTCGTAGTCGTCCTCATCCACCACAAACTGGATATCCACCTGGCGCATGCACTGGTGCAGGGCCAACACACTGATCTCCTCATCCGCCAGGGCCTTCACGGAACGGGCAAGAATACCCGGTACCTTCATGTCGCTGCCGATGGCAGATACCACGGCCACCTTGCGGGTGTTGATCTCGGCATTGGGAAACTCTTCCTCCAGCGCCTTGACCACCCGTTTGACGTGCTTCAGGGTGCTGCCCACGTAATGGGTGATGGTGTTGGCGTTGGTGTCCTTGGACAGGAAGCGTACCTTGAAGCGGCCCAGTACGTCCAGAATACGGCGATCCGAACCCGGCTCGCCCTGCATGTCCTGATCGAACACTTCCACGGCAAACACGCCCTTGGCGCCGGCGATAATCTCCACCTGCGGTTTCTCACTGACGTAGTCGCCGGTGATCAGGGTGCCGGTGTGCTCCGGCTCAAAGGTATTCATCACCCGCAGCGGGATTTCATTCTGGCGCAGCCCCTTACCGGCGCGGGGATGGATAGCCTCCATACCCAGGTTGGCCAACTGGTCGGCAACGTCGTAGTTGGTGCGACCCAGGGGCACCACCTTGTCCGCACCAACGATGTTGGGATCGGCGGAACTCAGGTGGTATTCCTTATGGATAACCGCTTCCCGGGCCTCCGTGATGACAGCCACCCGGCTGAAGGTCATCTCACTGTAGCCCCGGTCGAAGGTGCGCATCAGACCTTCCTTGCACTGGGCGTAGCCGGTAACAATCGGTAGCTCACGACTCAGATCCACTGCGTCGAAAGCCTGTTTCAGCTTCTCGTCCAGCGGCAGCAACTCATTGTCACGCCACCCGGTCAGATCCACAAAGCGGGCATTGATGCCTTCCTGCTGGAGCTTCAGGGCGGTGTTAAAGGCGCTGTGGGCCTCGCCGATGCCGGCCAGCATCTCGCGCACCGTCAGCAGGTGTTCTTCCAGCTGGAACTGGCCGTAGGAGCACAGACGCTGCAGGTCGATCAGGCAGCCCCGCACGCCTTCAACACGATCAGTGATGAACTGGTCCGCCTGTTGCTTCAGCATCGGATCGACAAACAGCTCGCCGTTGATGTCGGTCAGGAACTTCACCAGCTTGGTGAGATCGTCACCCCAGGCCCAGTCCGACTCGGCATCCGCAAACAGGGCATACACGCCCGGCTCGCCGGTTTTCTTGTGTTCCAGCAGTTCATTGGTCACTCCGCCATAGGCGGACACCACAAAGATACGCTGGTACAGGTCGTCCTTGTCGCGATTACCGATAATGATGTTATCGCGGACGGCCTCGTAATTACTCATCGACGTACCGCCGATTTTTTCAACGGTATGTAGTTGGCTGGTCATAGGTTTGCCTTCGCTATCCTTCAGCATGAATGTCCGGAGGTGCGGGGCGCCTTACGACGCCTCGCTGAGCCCTTCCTGCATGATTTCGTCCACACTTTTCGCAAGCAGTGCAGCACCTTTTTTAAGGTCCTCCTCACTGGTTGTCAGCGGCATCAGGCACTTGATGACTTCATCATTCGGACCACTGGTCTCAATGATCAGGCCGTGCTCGAAAGCACGCCTCGTGATCGCGCCTGTAACGTCTGCGTGGGTTGCTTCGATACCACGCATCAAACCGCGCCCCTTCATTTTGAACTGACCAGGGTACTTGTCGCAAATCGCCTGCAGGGCGTCGCCCAGCACCTTGGTCTTGGCCTTTACTTCATTGGCAAAGGCATCGTCTTTCCAGTAAGTCTCGACAGCGGTGCGGGCAGTAATGAACGCCATGTTGTTGCCGCGAAACGTGCCGTTGTGCTCGCCCGGGTCCCAGACGTCCAGTTCCGGCCTGAACAGTACCAGCGCCATCGGCAGACCGTAGCCACTGAGGGACTTGGAAACGGTGACAATGTCCGGCTTGATGCCGGCAAACTCAAAGCTGAAGAACTCACCGGTACGGCCATTGCCCGCCTGGATATCGTCCAGGATCAGCAGGATGTCGTGCTTCTTGCACAGTTCGGACAAACCCCTGAGCCATTCCGCGCGGCAGGCGTTCAGGCCACCTTCGCCCTGAACCGCTTCCACGATCACTGCGGCCGGTAATTCAAAGCCGGAAGAGCCGTCGCTGAGCAGCTTGTCCATGATGGCAAGACTGTCCACGTCGTCGCCCAGGTAGCCGTCGTAGAACATGAAGTCGACGTTACCCAACGGCGTACCGACGCCACCGCGATGGTGTTTGTTACCGGTAGTGGCAACGGCACCCATGGTGACACCGTGGAAACCGTTGGTGAAGGAAATAATGCCACTGCGGCCTTTCACCTTACGGGCCAGCTTAAGAGCCGCTTCCACACAGTTGGTCCCGGTAGGGCCGGTAAACTGCATTTTGTAATCCAGGCCACGGGGATCCAGGATGTACTTCTTGTAGGATTCAATGAAGTCGTGTTTGGCCGTGGTAAACATGTCCAGGCCCTGGCTCACGCCGTCTGTCTCGATGTACTCAAGCAGCGCTTTCTTCGGGATGTCGTTGTTGTGGCCGTAGTTCAGGGAACCGGCACCGGCCAGAAAATCCAGGTACTCCTTGCCATCTTCGGTATAAAGATGTGCGTTCTTGGCGCGGTTGAAGATGACCGGAAACGCACGGCTGTATACACGTACTTCGGATTCAGTCGACTTGAAAATTTCCATGGTCTTGCCTCTTAGCATGTCAGGTTCGAGGTAGATGCGCGGTGGCTTATCAAACAAATGCAGACGCGGTCGCGATAGGCCCACCGTGCGTTGGTTAAAGCCTGGTGGCAGAGCTACCTCAGTGGTCTGCCGGCTAGTCCAATCACAGCTTTACAGTCGTTCATGGCCCAAATTGCAAGTTACAGGGCCGATCCTGGACCGGGGCGTTCAGACCGGCTTCGTGAAGGGCCCGATGCGCAGCAGAAACTCGGAATCGTGCTGCCCGCCAAAGTGGGTCTCTTTCTTGAAGTGCTCGTGATAGGTGAGCTCGGCTCCCATGTCGCGGGCGAATGACCGGAACAGCGCCCATGAGGCCTCGTTGTCTTCGGTGATGGTCGTCTCCATGTGGGTGACGTCCTTACAGGCATCACGACCGACGATATCTTTCAGCATCCGCTTGGCGAGGCCCTGTCCACGACCTTTCTCGTGAACCGCCACCTGCCAGACAAACACGGTCTCGGGCTGTTGGGGAGGGATGTATCCGGAGATAAAGCCGACCAGATCGCCTTCCTTCTCCGC
>PAKW01000099.1 GCA_002707215.1 Halomonas sp. | reverse complement strand
CTCGACTGGTTGCAGGGCTATGAAGAAGTATTCTGCGCATTCGATTATGATGCGGGTGGTCTGCAAATGTTTGCGACGATCGCTGCTTCGCTCACTGACAAAGCCCGGTTTGTGCAACCCGCCGACTGGCAGCCGTGGCTTAACCGCTTCTGCAAGATACCGGATAGCACCGAACGGTTTACCAAAGCGCTTTCGTTGGCCGAAACGCTCCGATTTGTATCCTTGGCAGAGGCTTTTCGAACCACCGGAAAATTCATGGAACAGGAGATGATTCTGGATGAGTGAGCCCCAGGCGAGCCCAAGTAATTTCACCTTCGGCATACGCCGCCTCGTGCTGGTGGATTCCGCCGGCTTCTGTTACGTGGAAATCCCGGTGGATAACCATGGCCTGATTCTGGGGCCGGGCAACCTCGGCAAGTCCAGCCTGCTGAATTCCCTGCGTCTGTTCCTGTTACCGGAAAACAATTTCAAGAACAGCCGCAAGAAATTTGCTTTCCGCAATGCCAGCGCCGGCAGCTTTTACACCAACGAGGAAAGCTATCAGCATTACTTTCCCAGCCAGTTCAGCTTCCTGATCATGGAAGCGGTGAACCCGGCCGGGGTGCATTGCCAGATCCTGTACCGGGACAGCGCCAGCCAACTCAGCTATGGCCGAGTGTTTGTGCCGGTGGGTTACGACCAACTGCGGCCCCTGTTTTGGAATGGTGACAATGAGGACGGTATCGGGCAGGCCGTGCCAGAATTGTCGTTCAGCCGTTTGTCAGAGACCCTGAAAAAACGCTCCAGGGAAACCCGGCTGGTGAGCGACCCGGCCAGACTCAAGCGCATGCTGTACAGCAGCGAGTTAATGAACGCGGATGCCGTGCGCTATTCCGTGTTGCCACTGGGTGAGACCGACGAGCGCCGGGTACAGTCTCTGCGCACACTGATCCTGCTGCTGTTTGAAATGAAGGCGGACGATCAGGCCATGGCCAATGCGGTGGCCAGCATCATCGAGGCGGACAAGAAGTTTGCCGACGACGCTTTCGATTTCAACATCGACGACTTCCTCAATCGGCATGACCAGTTAAAGCAGCAGCAAACCCAGTTGACACGAATCGAGAAAGAGCGTCCCCGGTTCGAAAAACTCCACCGGGATTATCAGGCCTACCAGACTCTGCTTCGCAGTCAGCACGATTTCGCCGCTTTTCGGGATGGCGTCACCAACGCCTTGCAGGACATTGGTGCCAGGCGCAAAGCGGCGGTGGAGGCGTTCAATGAACAGAACGAGACGCTGCGACATGTGGTGCAAACCCTGAAAAAACTGGAGCAGGATGCGAGCGGCCTGAAAGGCGAGATTCGCTCTGCCGACCGCCGCATTAAGCAGGTCGAGCAGAACCAGAAAGATGGCGATTTGCTGGTGTCCCAATACGGGGAGATGACCCTGCAGGAAATCGAGGACATCCAGAGGGAGGAACTCGATAGTAAGAAAGGGCATCTGGCTGCCCTCAAGAGTGCCGCCCAGGCGGAAATCCGGCTGGAGCAGATTGAGAAAAAGAGGCAGGAACTTGAGCGCAAGCTGGAATCCCTGAAGGATCGGGAGAGCAAGCAACAATGGCAGTTGCAGAACCAGTTGGAAGAAGCCACCGCTGCACCGCTGCGCGCCGTGGATCCCCGATTGGTCATGGCCAGCCCGGGCCAGGATCTGGATGCCGACAGCAAGGCGGCCATCGAAGCCTTCGCGCGACTGTTCGTGCCCAGTGATAAAGGCTTTGACTGGTTTGATGCCGAATACCAGGCTCAGCCAGCCCGGCAGACGGACTTTGCAGAGCAGCGCCGGCAGATTGAAGGGGAACTTCATGGCCTGGAAAGGAACGCTCTGAGCTGGCCGACACCGCCAATCAGCAACATGACCGGCCACGGTTGATCGAGCGCACCGAAAAAGAGATCCGCGCCATCGAAAAAGACCTGGACACCCTGAGCCGTTACCCGGCGGCAGCCACCACACTCAGGGACGCCACCGAGGAAAAGCAGGCGGCGGAGGAACAGTTGGCCAGGCTGGAAGATCAGGCCCGACTGGAGCAGGAAAAGCAGGATGCCGTTCAGCAGAAAGCGGCCAAAGCCAGGGCCGAGAAAGACCGTATCGAAGAGCGGGAGCGGGAACTGGCGGGCCTCAGCCGCAGCGTGGGGACTGTGGAGCACCGTTTTTCGCATCTGAAAGTCGTGGAAGCCGAGCAGCCACTGGCCATTGGGCAGGTTTCTGTTGCAGCGTTCGATGACCTGCAAACCCAGTTGGACGACCTGGAAGAGCGCCGACGCAGTATCCTCGATCACCTGCGTCAGTTCGTCTATCTGGGCATCCATGAAGATGTCGAAGGCGAGTTGCAAAAAGACGGTCCTGCGTCATCGGTTATCCGGGAAACGTTCAAAAGCCTGTCGGACCTGTTTGCCGGCATGGCTGAGCGCTGGAATGTATTAGAGCAGCAGGTTGCTATCCACAACGAAACCGTGGCGAGCTACCGGCAGGCCCTGAAATCCAACCACGAGCACATTGCCCGTTTTGAAGCGCAGCTCAACCGCGAGCTGGACGGCGTGCGCATTAACGATCTGGTGGAAATCCGGGTGGATATCCACACCGACCCGAAATTCCGCAATCTGGTGGAAGAAGCCAACAATATCGACCCTTACGGCAACCAGCTGCAGTCGGACGCGTTCTACGACCGTTTGCGGGTGTTCGTGGCGGACTTTTTCGGGGAGGGCGGCAGCAAACGCCTGACCATGGACAAGGTCATCACCGGCATTTCCTACCGCACCCGCAAGGAAAACGCCGCCAATCTGGACAAGAAAGGCCAGTCCACCTCCACCACGGCGCTCATTAATCTGGAGCTGGTGTACCGGCTGCTGAAGCGGGTGCTGTATCCCGGCGTGCAGCTGTCGTTCCCCATGGTGCTGGACGAGCTGGCCAGCGTGGACATCAGCCAGATGCCGTCGTTGTTGGAGCGTTTACGCAACCAGGGCTTCAACCTGTTCTCCGCCGCCACCCACAGTGCCAGCGCGGAAGTGATCTACCTGATCGGCAGGCACCTGGAAGTGGGACAGATGCGTACCGCGCGCCCCTACAGCCCGCAGCGCACGCTGGTGTTCTGGGGCGGCGCAGAGGGTTTCACCAGCGGCGAATCGCTAAGTCAGTGGGCTGATCAGACCCAGACCGACCTGCTGGAGCCGGTGGATGAGTAAACGCTTCAGCACCCTGGACACCACCCGGTTGCTGTTCGAGCACCCGAAGATTCTGTTCCGGATGATCGAACGGATGGATCGGAACGAGAGCCGATATATCCGGGAAAGCGACCTTGTGGCCGAGGTGATGGACTATACCAGCGCTCTCGGCAAGGCAGACCGGGATCGGGTGCGTTTGGCGCTGAACACCGACAACCTGTTCCGCAGCGGCCTGGTGATTGACATCATCAAGGCCGAGGGTGAGCGGCGACTGGTGTTCCAGGATGCCCTGATCAACCTGATGCGGGCCTGCAACGCCTCGCTGTACCAGGAACTGACCGATGCCCGTTTGAGGGGGCATCTGGTGACGTTGCGGGATGTGCGCAATCGTCTGGAAACGAGCAGCTTCAGCGACGCCGACCCGGACTACACCGAATTGAGGGATGATCTTAACGAGCGGGTGAGCCAGCTCATCGGCTTGCTGCGCCAGAATGTCCTGCGCATGCAGACCATCAGTGCGCAGCTTGCGGACCTGTCCGGCGACGCAAGCCGAGCGCCGGAGAAATACCTGGAGTTCCGCCAGACCCTGTTTGAGCGGATCGTTACCCTGTACGAGCGCCACATCAAACCGACCCTGGTGTTTTTGAACCCGGACACGCGCCTGCTCGATGGCAGCAACCTGTTTGAGACCCTCGAAGCCATGGTCCGGCTGCTGGAAAGCCACGGTGATCACAGCCTGGCAGACCAGTTGTTCCGTTCCTCCATCAGCCTGAACGCCCTCTACAAACCCATTCAGGCAGTGGCCCAGGAGGTGGAACACTTCCTGCGCAAGACTCGCCAGGGCATGGTCCAGTACAACGCCATGGAGTATTTCTACGGCAAACTGCAGGAACTCAAGGGTGAAACCGAGACCCTCAGCCTGCGCCGCAAGTGGCTGGAGGGTGGGCACTTTGCCCGTGGTACCGGCTTCCTGGTGGGCCTGCGAGCCCAGCCGCGCCCAAAACATTACGCCTTCGGTAACTCGTCCAGCTACTATCAGTTGCTGTTCAGCGAACTGGCACTGCGGCTGAACGATCTTCGCCGTAAGGCCGAGGTGCCTGTTCTTCAGGAAGTGGGCGGAAGTGGCCGCCACACCCGTATCGACGTTCATCGCATCAACCAGCTCTATCAATGGCTGGAAATGCTGGAATTGCGGCCCACCACCGATCTGGTGCGGGAACTGCACGGCCGCCTGGATGGTTTTATCCCCGGCTATCGCTTTCCGGACTTGCTGGCGGCCCTGAACCGGTTGGTAAATTCACCCCCGGAGGGCCTGCGGGTTGTCACCACTAACCGCTTCCGAACCCTGGAACAGTCAGCTGACAGCGAACAGTTTGTCTACCGGAAGCGCCGTCTCGAAACCGAAATCCCGGCAAACCAGGAAGAGCAACACCATGCCTGAATTCTCTGACACGATGGAATCCACCGAAATCGCGGGCAATGCCCAAGTGTCGACTATCTTCGACCAGATCCTGCCCGCACACAGCGCCGCTGTCTACCGGGAGTTCCAGGCTGGCCGGGTGATTGTGCGTGATGTGTGGGACAGCAACCGCTCCGAGCTGCGCGCCAATCCGCTGTACAACCTGCTTTACAATCATCTGTCCCACTTCCGGACCTTCTATGAGCATCTTGGCAGCGAGCTGGTGCTCAATGAGACCGGCGCGTTTTTCTTCCTCAAGGAAAGCAGTGACGACGAGAGCGAAGAGCACGATGAAAACGCCTTCCGGGTGCAGGTGGTACTGCTGATTATCGGGCGTTATTTCGCACGCAGCGGTCGGGATCTGGACTACCTTGGCCGCCCGGATGCCGGATTGAACGAGCAAGACCTCAGCGCCTTGGCGGCCGATGAGGAATATCAGGAAATTCTCAGGGCAGCGCGCTTCGAAAAAGGTTTCCCCGAAGCCCTGGATTATCTGGATAAACGCAATCTGCTGTTTCGTTCCGGCGCCGGCCGCTGTTTCCTGAGTTCCGCGGGGCTCTATTTTCTGCAGGAGCTGGTTCGGGAGTATGAGCAGGGGTAGGTTTCATGCCTCCCGGTTATTTGCTATGTTTGTCCCCGTTGGTTGGCGTTCATTACCAATCAGACATGTCAGCGGGAGAGACTGAAGCGCACAAGCGAGCCTTCAGCGCCGAAGGAGCAACTGCCCCGGAAACTCTCAGGCAAAAGGACCGCTGATATGAATACTTTCCGAAGAGCTGTCGACAATCGCGTCAGTCGGCACACCGAAGGAGCAAGCGGCCGGTTTCCCTGAAACGGCCGTGAATCTCTCAGGTCCCGTGACGGAAGGGGTGCTTTCTGCCATTTCGAGCAGAGAGGAAACCCTGGGCGCCTCACGGAGATTGTAATGAAGCGAATCGCTGTAATCGGCGGTGGTATCACAGGTATTACTACAGCTTATACGCTTGCCAAGCGCGGGCTGGACGTCACTGTTTATGAGAAGCACCGTTATGCGGCGATGGAAACCTCCTTTGCCAACGGTGGCCAGCTCTCGGCCTCGAATGCGGAAGTCTGGAACAACTGGCAGACTGTGATCAAGGGCATCAAGTGGATGTCCCGCCGGGATGCGCCCTTGCTGGTCAACCCCAAACCCTCCTGGCACAAACTGAGCTGGTTCGCCGAGTTCATTGCCGCCATTCCCCAGTACGAGCAAAACACCACCGAAACCGCCCGCCTGGCCATTGCCGCCCGTGATCACCTGTTTGCCTGGGCGCAGGAGGAGGGGATTGATTTCGATCTCAAGAAACAGGGCATCCTGCATATCTATCGCGACAAGGCCGGCTTTGATCATGCCGCGAAAGTTTCCAGACTGCTGGCGTCCGGTGGTCTGGAGCGCCGGGCAGTGACCCCCGAAGAAATGAAGGCCATCGAGCCGACACTGGCGGGCAACTATTACGGAGGTTTTTTTACCGAGAGTGATTCGACCGGAGATATTCACAAGTTCACCAACGGCCTGGCCGATGCGATCCAGCGTCTTGGTGTTAAAACCTGTTATGGTCACACGGTCACCGAACTGAATGCCGATGATCGCAATGCCTGGGTCACCGCGCACGATGGCGAGGAGCAATCCCGCGATACCTTTGATGGCGTGGTGATCTGTGCCGGTGTCGGCAGCCGGGCACTGGCTGCCAAGCTGGGCGACCGGGTAAACATCTATCCGGTGAAGGGTTACTCCATCACCGTTGAGCTGGACGACGAGGCCTCCCGGAAAGCGGCGCCGACGGTCAGCCTGCTGGACGATGCCACCAAGATTGTCACCAGTCGCCTTGGCGATGGCCGCTTCCGTGTTGCCGGTACCGCCGAGTTCAGCGGCTACAACCGCGATATCAAGGATGACCGCATCCGCCCGCTGACCCGCTGGGTTGAGCAGTGTTTCCCCGGGGTTTGTACCCGCCGGGTGGTTCCCTGGGCTGGATTGCGGCCCATGCTGCCGAACATGATGCCCAAGGTCGGGCCGGGGCGCCTGCCGACCGTGTTCTACAACACCGGCCATGGTCATCTGGGCTGGACGCTGTCGGCGATCACCGCTGAGATGGTGGCCCAGAGCGCGGCCGGGGATTCCTGAGGCTGCCTGTCTTGCGGAGGGAGGGCGGCTGCGTTACCTGGATGTGTTACCTTGGGTAGCCGGTAATGTCCCGTATTTTCCGGTACAGCGGCTGCAATTGGGGATACATCTTCAGGTACACCTCGGAATAGAGCCGCTGGTAGAGAGCCCGGGTTTCTTCGTTGGGATGGAATACGTCCCCGACCCGGGTCATTTCGGCGACGGCTGTCTCGAAATCCGGATGAAGGCCGAGCCCCACGGCGGCGTCGATGGCAGCTCCCAGCCCGGAGGTCTCATAGGTGTGCGGTCTTTCGGCCGGGAGTCCGAACACATCGGCGGTCAGTTGCATGGCGGCGTCGCTCTGGGAGCCTCCACCGGCGACCCGGAGTTTTCGGATCTTCACGCCACTGCGCTTTTCGATTTTTTCTTTACCCTCACGCAGTGCATAGGCCAGCCCTTCAAGAATGGCACGGTAGATATGCGAGCGGGTGTGAACATCTCCGAATCCGATGATGGAGCCCTTCGCTTCCGGCCCGGGCTGGCGTACCCCTGGTGACCAGTAGGGCTGCAGCATCAGGCCCATGGACCCTGGTGGAACGGCCTTGACCAGTTCATCAAACAGGGCTTCGGGCTCAACGCCCCGTTGTTCGGCGATTTTCCGCTCCCGCAGGCCGAATTCCCGTTTGAACCAGCTCACCATCCAGAAGCCCCGGTAAATCATCACCTCCGTGGAATAGTGGCCTGGCAGCGCTGAAGGATAGGGCGGCATCAACCTGATTGGCTCAACATACCGTTGGCTGGTGGTGTTGATGGTAGCGGTGGTGCCGTAGCTCATGCAGCCGATGTCCGGTGTCAGTCCGCCGGAGCCGAGAATCTCGCAGGCTTTGTCGGAGGCCGCGGCGATCACCGGCAGGCTTTTGCTCAGGCCCAGGTGCTGACTGGCTTCGCAGGTCAGGTAGCCGAGGGTTTGCCCCGGCGGCGCCAGCTCCGGAAGCATGGCGGGTTCGACCGGCATGGTCTGCCATTTAAAATCCCTGGGGCCGGCCCAGCGGTGTTTTTTGTAATCGAAGGGCAGGTAGCCCACCTGGCTGCCGGTCGAATCCTTGAACTCCCCCGTGAGTCGGTAATTGAGATAGCCGGATAGCAGGAGGAAATGCCGGGTTTTGGCCCAGATCTCGGGTTCGTTCTGGACAATCCAGTTGGCCTGGGTTTTCTCGCGGAACCGATGGATGGTGTCTTCAAGGCGGGCCAGTTTGAACAGCCAGCCCCAGGGGCCTTTGACGGGGCCATCAACCCGTGCATGGCGCTGATCCAGCCAGATGATTGCCGGCCGCAGCGGTTGGCCGTTCTCATCCAGATTGATCACGGTTCCCCGTTGAGTGGTCACGGTAACGCCGGCCACCTGGTCAGGCGTTACCGTGGTTGTCTGCCACAACAGTCTGCAGGCCTCACCGAGCTGCTCCCAGAAGTATTCCGGATGCTGCTCGGCCCAGCCGGGTTGCCTGGAAAAGTAGGGTTCGATCTCCTGCTTGCCTTTACCAACCAGGTTGCCTTTGGTGTCAAAGAGCAGGGCACGGATGCTCTGGGTGCCATTGTCGATGGCCAGGATCAGGGGGTTAGCTGGCATTGGGCGATTCCTTCCGGGGCAGGGAATAGGCGCTCCGGTAAATACCGAGGTAGCGGGTCTCTTCTTCTGCCCAGTGTCTGTCATCCCAGCCCAGCGCTGCCTGACAGCGTCGTTTGATCGCCGGCAACAGCGCCTTGCCACCCTCAGGCAGAATCAGGCCAAGTCGCGTTCGTCGCAGCAGCAGATCGTCCAGATGTCGAACATCTTCTGCCTCGCAGGCCCATAGCAGCTCTGCCCAGAGCAAATCCCAATGGTGGTCTGGCGCCACAGGCTCCATGGGGCCCGATGCAACCAGCTGATTCAGGTCGGGCCCGTAATATCCTTGCAGTCTCTGCCAGGTCTGATGCCTGACCTGTTCCGGCCGCACCCCTGTTGGCGCAGTCTGGAAAACCGCCAGGCTGTCCGGCCGCAGAAGGCTGCCTGCACGTTCCCCGAGACCCATTTTCAGGGCTTCCCGGGCAATCACACGGAACGTCGTCAGCTTGCCGCCGGCAATGCTGATGAGCCCCTGGTCTTGTCGAACCGAGTGTTCGCGGTTTTCCTTTGACGGTGCTTTACCCGTGCCATCGGTGACCACAGGCCGCACTCCGGCCCAGGTTGAGAGTATGTTGGATCGGGAGATGGGAATGCCCGGGAACAGGCGAGACGCGATCTGAAGCAGGTACTCGGTTTCCGCCTCTGAAATGACGGGCTCCTGATCCAGGCAGCCTTCATGGTCCAGGTCGGTGGTGCCCAGAACGGTTGTACCTTGCCAGGGAAAGGCAAACACCGGGCGACGGTCCTGCGGATGAAACAGCGATACCGAGCAGGACACTGGCAAGCACGACCAGGGCAGTACCAGATGGCTGCCGCGAAGGGGGCGGATGGTCATGGCCTTGGTGGCGTTCCCGCCGGTCTGGAGTCTATCAGCCCAGGCGCCCGTTGCGTTGATCACCAGAGCGGTGGATACCTCTATCGGAGTGTCTTCCTCCTCTGGCTGAATAACCAGCCCGGACACTTTGCCCTGGCTACGCTTTATTTCTTGGGCACGTGTGTAGTTCAGACAGATGGCACCGTCCCTGCGGGCCTCTGCAATCAGCCGTTGTACCAGCCTGGAATCGTCGGTAACGGCGTCGGTGAAGCCGCTGGCCCCTGCCAGATTTTCGGTAGTTAGTCCGGGAACCCACAGCGCCGATTGGGCCGGGCTCAGAAAGTGCCGGCTTGGAGAGTGAGCGATGAAGTCGTAAGCCCTGAGCAGCAGTTGAAACAGGCGAGGCCCGGGAAACTGGCCTTTGAAGTGAGGCATGATGAATCGCAGCGGGCCGATAAGCCCCGGTGCTTCCGCCATCAATCGTTCCCGTTCACGGACGGCGTCCCGGGTCAGACCATAGTGCCCGCTGCCCAGGTACCTCAGCCCTCCGTGAACCATCTTTGAGGAACGGCTGGACGTGCCCCAGGAAAAGTCCTTCTGTTCAACCAGAAGGGTGCGCAGGCCGCTGCCCGCCGCTTCTCTGGCAACGCCGGCCCCGGTGATGCCGCCGCCAATCACAACCACATCGAACCCGGCGTTGTCGGTTGTCAGTGCTTTAAGAGTCTCAGCCCGCGTCATCGTTCATCTCACTCCACCAGGGTCTTCGGATTAAGAAGGGCGTCCGGGTCAAAGCTGTGGCACAGGGAACGGATCGCCAGCATGCCCAGCTCGCCTTTCTCCACTGGCAGGTAGGGCGCATGGTCTTTGCCAACACCATGCTGATGGCTGATGGTGCCCCGGTTATTCACAATCAGTTCGGAGGTGCTTGTCTTGAGCCTTCGCCAGCGAGCGAGGGTTTCCTCGTAACTGTCGCCTACCCGGAAGACGTACGTGGTGTAGATGCTGCAGCCCTGACCGTAGAAATGGGACAGGTGGGTAAACACGTGGGTGTTTTCCTGTTTATCCGCCAGCCCTTCCCGAAGGTTGGTCTCGATAAGCCCCAGCAGGTTATCGACATTGTCCCAGTCGGTTGCGGTTTCCAGTGTGTCGACGGCATAGCCCATCTGCCAGAGCGCCTCCCGGAGGTAGGGCATGGTAAACCGTTTGGCGGCCCACTTATCACCAAGCCGGGTACCGGTGTAGACCCCTTTGTGGGCTTTGCAGAGACTGCGGGCCTCCTGCAGGGCATTCCGGCATTGGCGTCGGCTTCCGGTGACTCCGAATGTCATCATGCATTTTCCCGTTCCTGCGCCGCGGAGCGACAGGAAGCGCTCCAGCGTGCCGATCAGCCGGGGGTGACCGGCAAGGGCGAGTTGCGTTTCGGTCTCGACGGCGTTACTGAGGCGCAGCATGGACAGCTGGGTTCGGTTCTGGACCAGCAGTCTGCTTGCGGTGCGGGCATTCTCCCAGTCCGGAAAAAAGACAACGTGGAAGCTCTCGTGTTCAGGTAGCCGGGTTACCCGCACCTTAACCTCGGTAATGAGACCGATCCGACCCTCGGAGCCCAATACCATCTCGCGGATATCCGGGCCGGCACTCGAGGCCGGGAGAGTGGGCAGGGCAAGGGTGCCTTGCAGCGTCTCAATTCGGCCACCGGCAAAGAGTTGCTCAATCCGGCCATAGCGCAGGGACTGCTGACCACTGGAGCGGGAAGCCACCCAGCCCCCGATGGTGGACAGTTCAAAGGACTGCGGAAAATGGCCAAGGGTATAGCCGTGGGCCCGAAGCTGGGATTCCACAAGTGGACCGGGGGTACCTGCTCCAAAGGTGGCAATCTGGCTGTCCGGGTCCAGATCCAGCAGGCGGTTCATTCTGCCCATATCCACGGTGAGCACGGGCTTGCCGTTGTCAACCGGATTGATATGCCCGGCTACGCTGGTGCCGCCGCCGTAGGGAATCAGGTTGATCTGTTGCTGCTCCGCCCAGGCAAGCAGTTTCCGGACATCTTCGTTTGATACCGGAAAGGCGACGCCATCAGGGTATACGCCAAAATCGCCGCTGCGCATGGCAAGCCAGTCAGCAAGGCTTTGGCCCCGGGCGTGCCGAACCCGCGTTTCGGGTGAGGTATCGATCAGGGTCTCCAGGTCAAGACCGGGACGCAGTCGGGTTTCCGGCACCCTGGCACAAGCCGATTCCAGGGTTGTGTCGGCCAGCGGACGGCCGTTCCCGATCCTGCTGGCCAGAAAGTCCTGGCCCTGTTCCGGCATTGCCAGATTGAACGTCTCATCGCCCCAGCCGTTCCAGCGTCGCATCTTTCTCTTCCTCCCGGATTTAAAACGAATGTGAGCGCATTCTATAGGGTTTGCGCCGGGCGCCGTTGTCGGTTGGCGCCAGGGACGCTGTCATTTGCCGCCAGCGGAGCTCAAAGGCAGTCATGGCGGAAACCGGGCCTCAGTTATTGTTCCGGAGACGCTCCCTGAGTTGCTCAAGGCGCCGGCGGATTTCCTCCCGACGCTGCTCATCGCTGGTGGCGGTGGCGGGCGTTGTTGAGGGCGAGGAAGACACGATGGGCTGGGTTAAGGCGGCTGGCTCGTTCTCCTGATCAGCGGTGAAGGACATGCCGCTGCGATCTTCGGATTCCGGGAAATAGAGGTTCTCAAGTTTTCCGGAGCGCTCGATGATCACCCGCTTCGGGTGCACCGAACGCAAGGTTGCGTTGCCTGGCAGCTCGTCACCCACCAGGTAGGCTTCGGTTTTGCTCTTGTCGTCTTCGATCAGTGCGCTGCCGGGAAACTCACCATCGGCGGCCAGAACGCCCCGAAGGAACAGCCTGAGATTGGTTTCAGGCAGGTTCTCGGTATCCACCTCCGTCGGCGCGCTTTGTTGGGAAGCGGCCCCGAACAGATCCAGGGACGACAGGTTGACGCCGGGCGGCTCCCGGGCAGCCGACTCGGAGACCAGTGGCTGCACCGTGGCATAATCACCTTGCCGGCTTTCCATCTGCCAGAAACGGTAACCCTGCCAGGTCGTCAAGGCTACCATGGCGGCCCCTGCCAGAAGCGCGAGAATCCCGGGGAGCCGTTCATTGTTTAGGAGCATTGATTATCCTGAATGCGAGTTTGTGGGCCGCGAAAAGGCCCACAGGTTATCAGACTGCAGCGTTTTATTGGCAGTATAGTGCATAGAGTTATTCAGCGGGTCCATATCCTGTGGTAGCCTTTCTGAATTAGTTGAATCGAAAAGGGTTTCACGAACGAGGACGACCTTGGACACAGACACTGAACTTCAGCCGCAGGATGTTCCGCTGGGCCGTCTTCCGTTTACTTTTGCCAA
This sequence comes from Halomonas sp., assembly GCA_002707215.1. Taxonomy (GTDB): domain Bacteria; phylum Pseudomonadota; class Gammaproteobacteria; order Pseudomonadales; family Oleiphilaceae; genus Marinobacter. The sequence continues at coordinate 439 of PAKW01000099.1, read as the reverse complement.
GCGCAACGGAGTAATCCTGACCCGTTCGGATGCCGGCGAGCCGGTTATTCTGGTTCGCCCTGGTGCGTCCCACTCCGCCCTTGCGGAAGCGAACCGTATCAGTGGCGGTCGGGCCCGTTTTGCCACCATCGATCCAGACCGCTTCGATCAGGCCCTGAATTCTGCGTATCAGAACGATTCCGCCGAAGCCATGCAGATGGTGGAGGGTATTGGTGACGACATGGATCTGGCGTCCCTGGCGGATTCGGTGCCGGAAACCGAGGATCTGCTGGAGCAGGAAGACGATGCGCCGATCATCCGGCTGATTAACGCCATCCTGACCGAAGCGGTGAAAACCAGTGCCTCGGACGTTCACATTGAAACCTATGAAAAGCGCCTTGTGGTTCGCTTCCGGGTGGATGGTGTGTTGCGTGAAGTGGTAGAGCCCAAGCGCGCACTG
>PAKW01000098.1 GCA_002707215.1 Halomonas sp. | reverse complement strand
TTGCCACCCTCGCCCAGCACCTTGCAACGCAGCTGGTTACTGTTGATTCTCAGGGCGTCGTTGGCCTTGTCGCCCACCTCTTCATGGGATTCGGAGGGCGCTTTCACGTAGGTGCCAATACCACCGTTCCACAGCATGTCCACCGGCGCCCTGAGCAGGGCGCTGATCAGCTCGGCGGGCGGCAGCGTCCGGGCCTTGGTACCAAGCATCCGCCGCATCTCCGGAGACACCGGAATGGACTTCATGGAGCGAGGAAAGACACCGCCCCCATCACTGATCAGTTGTGTGTCATAGTCGGCCCAGGTTGATCCCGGCAGATTGAACAGGCGCTGGCGCTCACGGAAAGACGCCCCGGTATCCGGCTGCGGATCAATAAAGATATGCTGGTGATTGAAGGCGCCAACCAGGCGAATCCGCTCTGACAACAGCATGCCATTGCCAAACACATCGCCTGCCATGTCGCCAATGCCCACCACAGTGAATTCGTCCGCCTGGGTGTCTGTGCCCTTTTCCAGAAAATGTCGCTTTACCGACTCCCAGGCGCCCCTTGCGGTAATCCCCATTTTCTTGTGGTCATAGCCCTCACTGCCGCCGGAGGCGAAGGCATCACCCAGCCAGAAGCCGTATTTTGCGGCAAGCGTGTTGGCAATGTCAGAAAACGTGGCGGTTCCCTTGTCTGCGGCAACAACCAGGTAGGTGTCGTCGCCGTCGTAACGGACCACGCTTTCCGGGGGCACAACCCTGCCGTCTTCCAGGTTGTCGGTAATGTCCAGAAGCCCCCTGATAAAGGTTTGATAGCAGGCAATGCCCTCCTCCCGCAGCGCTTCCCGGGACCCATCCTGCGGCGGCTGCTTCACCACGAAGCCACCCTTGGCACCTGCCGGCACAATCACCGAGTTCTTTACCTGCTGGGCTTTTACCAGGCCGAGAATCTCGGTGCGGTAATCCTCAATCCGGTCAGACCACCGCAAGCCACCCCGGGCGACAGGGCCAGACCTCAGATGAACACCCTCAATCCGTGGCGAGTAAACGAAAATCTCGAATTTCGGCCGAGGCCGGGGGATGTCCGGAATGGAGGAAGGGTCCAGCTTCAGCGAGAGGTAGCTCCGGAATCCACCAGCCTCCTGGCGCTGGAAATAACTGGTTCGGAGTGTAGCCCGGATCAGCACGAAAAAGCGCCGGAGAATCCGGTCATCATCGAGGCTCGCTACCGCTTCAAGGGCGTCAAGTATCTCTGCCTCAACCTTGTCTGCTGAGACCCGGCCTTTCTTTCTCCCCTGCAACCCAGGATCAAACCGTTTCTGGAAGAAGGCAACCAGCATGGAGGTGATGCCAGGGTGGCGGGCCAGGGTCTCGGCAATAAAGGGCTGGCTGAAGCCGAAACGCAGTTGCTTCATATAGCGGGCATAGGCCCGGAGCAGCGCCACCTCACGCCAGCCAAGGTTACACAGCATGACCAGTTGGTTGAAATCGTCGTTTTCCGCAAAGCCATTCCAGATTTCCCGGAAAGCCCCCTGGATCAGCGGCCTGGCTGCGTCCAGGTCGGCATCCCGGCAGCGGGCATGGAGCTCAACGGTAAAGTCACTGACGCCGAAAGTTTCACCGTCCCGGCGCCGCACCCGGTAGGGATGTTCACCGAGCACCCGCATGCCCAGGTTCTCGAGGATCGGGATCACATCGGACAGAACAACCGGCTGCCCCTCGCTGTATAGCTTGAAGTGAAATCCCGTTTCGGAAGAATCCCGGGGCTGGTAAAAGCGCATGGGCACATCGGTGCTGACGGCGATGGACTGGATCTGTTCAATATCGGCCAGTGCTTCCGCTACCGGAAACCTGGCCCGGTAGGCCGAGGGAAACCCGCCACTGAACACCTGGGCGTAACGTCCCCCCAGGGATGCTCCGAAAACCCGAACGAGCTCGGCGTGCAGATCGTCGTCCCATGATCGGGATTCCTGAACCATCCGGGCCACAATCTCACGCAATTCAAGAGAATCGTCATTGTCGGTGGACTGGTTCTGAAGAACATCGGCAAGCTGTTCCAACAGGGTTTGTTTTTGTAATGTGTGTGGATCGGTCATCGAAACTCTCCGGGCTTTTTTACACGTTCTTTCGGTAATAGCGTAGCTGACAGTATACGCAAGCCCTGGAAGTCGCTTTGACCGTATAGTTTCGGAATCGAGGAGTTTTGATTATATTTACCGGATGATTTAGCCAATAATCCAGCCTGGAACCGACTACATGGCCGATTTGGACAGAATTGACCAATCCATTATTCGCGAGTTGCAGAAAAATTCCCGGATCACCGTTACCGAGCTCGCGTCCCGGGTGGGCCTTTCCAAAACCCCTTGTCAGGTACGGATGCGCCGGCTGGAAGAACAGGGTTACATCACCGGCTACACGGCCCTGGTTAACCAGACCAAGCTGGGGCTCAGCCACATCGCCTTTGCCCAGGTTACCCTGAACGACACCAGCAGCAGTGCCTTGGCGGCCTTCAATAAAGCCGTAAAACAGATATCCGCGGTGGAGCAATGCCACATGATTGCCGGCAATTTCGACTACCTGCTGAAAGTCCGGACCCGGAACATGCAGGAATACCGACAGGTCCTGGGTGAGGAGATATCGGCACTGCCCCACGTGCTCCAGACCAGCACATTTGTGGTGATGGAGAATGTCAGGGACGCCGGACTGTAAAAGCGACGCTTCACGGGCCGGCGCCGGCTATCACTCGGATTGCTCGTACTTCGGCTTGTACCCCCCGGCATCCACCCGGGGCCGGTCCTCTTCAGCATCTGCGAGTGGCTGTACTTCCTCGAGGCTGGCCAGGGAGCGCAGTGTCAGTCTCTGGTATTCCTCGGTTCCCTTTTTCTTCCAGGCGATTTCCTTGTCGCTGAGCATCCGCATCACTTTCGCCGGCGACCCGACAATCAGTGATCCCGGCTCACAGGTAAACTTTGCCTTCACAAACGCACAGGCTCCGACAATCGAACGGGGCGCTATACGGGCCTCGTCCATCACCACCGCATTCATGCCAATCATGGCGTCCTCGCCAACAACACAGCCATGCAGGATCGCGCCGTGCCCGACGTGGCCATTCTTCTCGACGATGGTGTCCATGCCCGGGAAGGCATGCATTACACAGGTGTCCTGAACGTTCGAACCCTGTTTGAGAATAATCCGGCCGAAATCGGCGCGCAGCGACGCCGCCGGCCCGACATAGCAGTCCGGGCCGATCCAGACGTCACCAATCAGCACAGCCGTCGGGTGTACATAGGCAGACGGATGAACGACGGGAACAACGCCTTCTATACTGTAACTGGGCATAACGCTCTCCTGGGCAAGGGTGGGTACCGGAAACAGATCAGGCCTGTACAGGGCCAACAAACATGGGACCCGATACGTTCTTGTGATTCGTTTTCTGTATCACATTATCGTTTTCCGGAGGGTTTTGCATGCCCTGAGGGGCCTATCCACCACCGAAGATCGGGTGAAAGTCCGGCCCGCACCGTCGCCAAATAAAATTTATTTATGATTTTCAATGACGTAGAAAAGGCACAGCATCCACTAAGACCAAAGCGATACAGAACCTGGCGAGCACAGTCCTTGACGAGTATCAATTCTAAGATATACTCATTTTCCACAATCGATAGCACCGTACCGGTCCAAGACGCCTTTCACGCTATCCCCAACAACAAACAACAGGACAACAACGCCATGACTCAGCCGAGCATTCTTCTTGAAATCGATCAGGGCGTGGCTCTGCTAACCCTGAACCGCCCGGACAACCTGAACAGTTTCAATGTCGAAATGCACGAACGCATGCGCGATGCCATCAGCACTGTGCGCAAGGATGAGTCTGTCCGGGTGTTGGTTATCACCGGTTCTGGCCGGGGTTTTTGCGCCGGTCAGGATCTTTCAGACCGCAGCGTATCCCCGGACCAGGAAATGCCGGATCTCGGCGCCTCACTGGAGAACTACTACAACCCGCTGATGCGCAGCTTGCGGGATCTGCCGATGCCGGTGCTTTGCGCCGTCAATGGCGTGGCGGCCGGCGCCGGAGCCAACATCGCCCTGGCCTGCGACATCACCCTCGCGGCCCGCTCCGCCAATTTCGTTCAGGCTTTCTGCAAGCTGGGCCTGGTACCCGACTCGGGCGGTACCTGGATCCTGCCCCGCGTGGCCGGCATGGCCCGGGCCAAGGGTATGGCGCTGCTGGGTGAGAAGATCAGTGCCGAACAGGCCGAGAACTGGGGCATGATCTGGCGCTGCGTGGATAACGAGCAACTCATGGAAGAGACCATGAAACTGGCCCGCCATTTCGCGACCCAACCCACCAAGGGCCTCGCCCTGATCAAGCGCGCACTGCACGCCAGCGCCAGCAATACCTTTGAAGAGCAGATCAATCTGGAGCGGGACCTCCAGCGCACAGCCGGGCAGACCGAGGATTACCGCGAAGGCGTTGCCGCCTTCATGGAAAAACGCACGCCGAACTTCAAGGGGAAATAAGCCATGCCGGCACTGGACACCCAAACCAAAGTTGCCGTCATCGGCGCCGGGGCTATGGGCTCCGGTATTGCCCAGGTAGCCGCCCAGGCAGGCCATCATGTTTACCTGCACGACCAGAGAGAAGGTGCTGCTGAGGCAGGCCGTGACGGTATTGCCAAACAGCTCCAGCGTCGGGTCGATAAGGGCAAGATGCAGCAGCAGGAGCTGGACGCCATCATCGGCCGGATCCAGCCGATTGAAAACCTTAGTGAAGCAGCCGATACCGGGCTGGTGATTGAAGCTATCATTGAGGATCTCGAAATCAAACGCCAACTGCTGGCTAAGCTGGAAGAACTCTGTGCCGGGGACACGATCCTCGCCACCAACACTTCGTCCATCTCCGTCACCGCCCTCGGCGCCGGAATGAAAAAACCCGGGCGCCTGGTGGGTATGCACTTCTTCAATCCGGCACCCCTGATGGCACTGGTAGAAGTAGTGATGGGCCTGGCCACCAGCAAAACCGTCGCTGAGACGGTTCACGCCACGGCAAGCGCCTGGGGCAAGAAGCCGGTCTATGCCACCTCAACTCCCGGCTTTATCGTTAACCGTGTTGCCCGTCCGTTTTACGCAGAGAGCCTGCGCCTGCTGCAGGAACAGGCCACCGATGCCGCAACGCTGGATGCCATCATCCGCGAAGCCGGCCAGTTCCGCATGGGCGCGTTTGAGCTGACCGATCTGATCGGCCACGACGTCAATTACGCCGTGACCAATTCTGTGTTCAACTCCTACTATCAGGACCCGCGCTTCCTGCCTTCGCTGATCCAGAAGGAGCTGGTGGAAGCTGGCCGGCTGGGTCGCAAGAGTGGCCAGGGTTTCTATCCCTATGGCGAGAGCGCGGAAAAGCCGCAGCCAAAGACCGAGCCGGCACATCAATCCGATGAGTCCGTGGTCATTGCCGAAGGCAATCCCGGCGTCGCCGCCCCGCTGCTGGAGCGACTGAAAGCAGCCGGCCTGACCGTGATCGAGCGCGACGGCCCGGGCCAGATTCGGTTCGGCGATGCCGTGCTGGCACTCACCGATGGCCGAATGGCCACCGAGCGCGCCGCCAGCGACGGCATCGCCAACCTGGTACTTTTTGACCTGGCCTTCGACTACAGCAAAGCCACCAGACTTGCCCTGGCTCCGGCCGACCAGGCTTCCGAGGCGGCGGTTTCCTGTGCCTGTGCTTTACTGCAAAAAGCGGGTATTGCCGTCAGCCTGATCGCCGATCACCCCGGACTGGTCGTCATGCGCACCGTTGCCATGCTGGCCAACGAAGCCGCCGATGCGGCCCTGCACGGCGTGGCGACGGTCGCGGATATCGATCTGGCCATGAAAGCGGGCCTGAACTATCCCGATGGTCCGCTGAGCTGGAGTGACCGGCTCGGGGCCGGCCAGGTGTTTAACGTGCTGACTAACATCCAGAACAGCTACGCAGAAGATCGCTATCGCCCTGCCCTGCTGCTTCGGAAGAATGCATTCGCACAGAAGGGGTTTTATTCATGAGCAAGATGAACCCACAAACACTCGCCGAGGAATGCGCAAAAGCCATGTTCGCGCGGGATCAAGCCAGCCAGAAGCTGGGCATGAACATTGAGTCCGTTGCCCCGGGCAAGGCGGTACTGACCATGATCATAACCGGCGACATGATCCAGGGCCACGGTTCCTGCCACGGCGGCTATCTGTTCACCCTGGCCGACTCCGCTTTTGCTTTCGCCTGCAACAGCTATGACCGGGCCACCGTCGCCTCCAGTTGCAGCATTGATTACATGTCCGGCGCCAAAGAAGGCGACCGGCTGACCGCCACTGCCGAAGAGCAGGCCCGCGGCGGCCGCACCGGCGTTTACGACATCACATTAACCAACCAGGACGGCCGCAAGGTTGCCCTGTTCCGGGGCCGCTCCTACGAGGTTCGTGGCACCGTACGCAATTCGGAGGATAATTTATGAGCGCGGACAATCTTCTCAAAGAGGCCTATATCGTCGATGCCATCCGTACCCCCATCGGTCGCTACGGCGGTGCGCTCTCCGCCGTGCGCGCAGATGACCTGGGTGCCATCCCCATCAAGGCGCTGACCGAGCGCCATCCGGATATGGACTGGTCTAAAATTGACGATGTGCTCTATGGCTGCGCCAACCAGGCCGGCGAAGACAACCGGGACGTGGCCCGCATGTCGTTGCTTCTGGCTGGTCTGCCAGTGGATGTACCGGGCAGCACCATCAACCGCCTGTGCGGTTCGGGCATGGATGCGGTCGGCAGTGCCGCCCGGGCAATCCGCACCGGCGAAACCCAACTGATGATTGCCGGCGGTGTCGAGTCCATGTCACGGGCTCCGTTTGTGATGGGCAAGGCCGAGTCCGCATTCAGCCGCAAGGCAGAGATTTTCGACACCACCATGGGCTGGCGCTTTGTCAACCCGCTGCTCAAGAAGCAGTACGGGATCGATTCCATGCCGGAAACAGCCGAGAACGTGGCGGCCGATTTCGGCATCTCCCGGGAAGACCAGGATGCCTTCGCCCTGCGCAGTCAGCAGCGCACCGCCGCAGCCCAGAAGGAAGGCCGACTGGCCGCGGAAATCACGCCGGTGATCATCCCCCGTCGCAAGCAGGACCCACTGGTGGTGGATACCGATGAGCACCCCCGTGAAACCAGTCTGGAAAAGCTGGCCTCGCTGCCAACCCCGTTCCGCGAAAACGGCACGGTTACTGCCGGCAATGCCTCCGGTGTGAACGACGGTGCCTGCGCACTGCTGCTGGCAGGCGCCGATGCCCTCAAGCAGTATAACCTCAAGCCCCGCGCCCGGATCGTTGCCATGGTCACCGCCGGCGTTGAGCCACGAATTATGGGCTTCGGGCCCGCGCCTGCCACCCGCAAGGTTCTGGCGACCGCAGGTCTTGAACTGGCCGATATGGACGTGATTGAACTGAACGAAGCCTTCGCCGCCCAGGCCCTTGCCGTCACCCGCGACCTCGGGCTGCCGGATGACGCCGGGCATGTAAACCCGAACGGGGGCGCCATCGCCCTGGGCCACCCTCTGGGCATGAGCGGTGCACGGCTGGTCACTACCGCCCTGAACGAACTGGAGCGCCGCCACGCGGCAGGCCGGAAAGCCCGTTACGCCCTCTGCACCATGTGCATCGGCGTTGGCCAGGGTATTGCACTGATCATTGAACGGACAGATGCCGTGGCCTGACGCCACCGCCCGGACCAGAACGACCACCTTACAAGAACAACGCAGGACAGAATCATGAGCTTACCATTACAAAAACTTGGCAAACTTGACCGCATGGAGACGGCCAGCATTGACGAGCTCCGTCATGAACAGCTGCAGCGGCTGCGCTGGAGCCTGGTCCATGCGTATACTAACGTACCCTTCTATCGCAAAGCCTTTGACGATCTCGGTCTCAAGCCGATGGACATCAACTCTCTGGATGACCTGGCCAGAGTACCGTTCACCACCAAAGCGGACCTGCGCGATAACTACCCGTTTGGCATGTTTGCCACACCCCTGTCCGACGTGGTCCGGGTGCATGCCTCCAGCGGCACCACGGGCAAGCCGACCGTGGTCGGTTACACCCAGAGCGATATCAATACCTGGGCCGACATTGTGGCACGGTCCATTCGGGCCGGCGGCGGCTCCCGTGGCGACAAGGTCCATGTTGCCTACGGCTACGGCCTGTTTACAGGTGGCCTTGGCGCCCACTACGGGGCCGAGCGGCTTGGGTGTACCGTCATCCCCATGTCCGGCGGCCAGACCGAGAAGCAGGTCCAGTTGATCAAGGATTTCGAGCCCGACATCATCATGGTCACGCCGTCCTACATGCTGAACATCGCCGACGAGATGGAGCGGCAGGGCATTGACCCGCACAAACTGCCCCTGCGCCTCGGCATCTTCGGTGCCGAGCCCTGGACCAACGCCATGCGCACCGAGATCGAGGAGCGTCTTGGCATTGAGGCTCTGGATATTTATGGCCTTTCCGAAGTCATGGGCCCCGGCGTGGGTATGGAGTGTATCGAAACAAAGGATGGCCCAACCATCTGGGAAGACCATTTCTATCCCGAAATCATCAATCCCGACACCGGTAAAGTGCTGCCCGATGGTGAATACGGCGAGCTGGTGTTCACTTCGCTGACCAAGGTGGCCCTGCCAGTTCTGCGCTACCGCACCCGGGATCTCACCCGCCTGCTACCCGGAACCGCACGCCCCATGCGCCGGATCGACAAGATTACCGGCCGCAGCGACGACATGCTGATTATCCGTGGTGTCAACGTGTTCCCGAGTCAGATCGAGGAGCAGGTTCTGAAATGCGAAGCACTGGCACCGCACTACGAGATCGAGGTTTACAGGGAAGGCAATCTGGACTGTGTGGATATCCGGGCCGAGCTGAAACCGGGCGCTCCCGACAATGCGGAGAGCCGTGCCGTGGCGGCCAAGGAACTGGCTCACCACATCAAGTCCTATATTGGCATCAGCACCCGTGTCGAGGTGGTGGAGACCAACCGCCTGGCTCGCTCGGAAGGCAAAGCCAGGCATGTGTTTGACCGCCGGAACAAGTAAGCCCGCAGACCGGCGGAGAGTCAGCCCGCAATCATTGCGGCTGGCTCTCGCCGTTGCCCGTCAGCAACACCCCGGAACCACCGATTTAAATTTACTTTACTTTCGATGATCTCAATAGAATTTATTCACGTATCATGTTTTTAATAATTAAAATCAGTACCTTAAGATTATTTTTTGAAGCTTTTTTATTTAACATGACACGCAAAGAGAATCCTTGATATTTATTCAGTATCATATAGTATCAAGTCAATGGCCCTCAGACCAAACTGAGGGCATCGCTGTTCACGGATAACAGAACAACAAGCCAGATCCGGAGGTATTTGTTTATGTACGCCCAGCTCGTTGAAACCGGCGCCAAGCGCCTGAAAACCAAAGAAGAGATGTCGCCTGAAGAGCGCGAGTTCCAGGAAAAGGTCGACGCCGAAACCAAGATCGAACCCAAGAACTGGATGCCGGAAGGCTACCGGAAAACCCTGATTCGCCAGATTTCCCAGCACGCCCACTCCGAAGTGGTCGGCATGCTGCCCGAGGGTAATTGGGTTACCCGGGCCCCCACCCTGAAGCGCAAGCTCCAACTGATGGCCAAGATCCAGGACGAAGCAGGTCACGGCCTGTACCTCTACAGCGCCATGGAAACCCTCGGTGCAGACCGCGATGAAGAGATCGAGAAACTGCATCAGGGCAAGGCCAAGTATTCCAGTATCTTCAACTACCCAACCCTCAACTGGGCCGATATGGGTGCGGTTGGCTGGCTGGTGGATGGCGCCGCGATCGTCAACCAGGTTGTGCTTCAGCGTACTTCCTATGGCCCCTACTCTCGAGCCATGGTCCGGATCTGTAAGGAAGAGAGCTTCCACCAGCGCCAGGGCTACCAGATCCTGCTGGACATGATGCGCGAAGGCACCGAGGAGCAGAAAGCCATGGTGCAGGACGCGATCAACCGTCTGTGGTGGCCGGCGCTGATGATGTTTGGCCCACACGATGACGAATCCCCGAACTCACAGCAGTCCATGGCCTGGAAAATCAAGCGCAAGAGCAACGATGAACTGCGCCAGATGTTCATTGACCAGACGATTCCGCAGCTTGAATTCCTGGGATGCACAGCGCCGGATCCGGACCTGAAATGGAACGAAGAAACCGGCCACTACGATTTCGGTGAAATCAACTGGCAGGAATTCTATGACGTTCTCAAGGGCAATGGCCCTTGCAACCGCGAGCGCATCAACACTCGCAAGAAAGCCATTGACGAGGGCGCATGGGTCCGTGAAGCCGCCGTCGCCTATGCCGAAAAACAAAAACAGCGCGCACAAGCCGCTTGATACCGGAGGAATACAATATGTCTGAATGGCGCCTTTACGAAGTCTTTGTGCGATCCAAGCACGGCCTGAACCACAAACACGTGGGCAGCGTGCATGCCGCTGACGCCGAGATGGCCATGGAAAACGCCCGTGACCTGTACACACGCCGAAACGAAGGGGTAAGCATCTGGGTGGTTCCCTCCGACACCATCACGGCCTCCGCATCCGACGAAAAGGAAGTGCTTTTCGACCCGTCGGAAGACAAGGTTTACCGGCACGCTTCTTTCTACAAGCTGCCTGATGAAGTCGGACACATGTAAGGAGCGGTTCCAATGACACAAGCAGAAGCATTACAGGAATACCTGCTGCGCCTGGCGGATTCCGACATGATCCTGAGCCAGCGCCTGTGCGAACTGTGCGGCAAGGCCCCTGCGCTTGAGGAGGAGATGGCACTGATGAACGTTGCCCTCGACCTCGTCGGCCAGGCCCGCAACTGGTACGAGTACGCCGCCGAGCTGATCGACGATGGTCGTGACGCGGATAAGCTGGCGTTCCGCCGTGATGCCCATAATTACCGCAACCTGCTGCTCACCGAGCAGCCCAATGAGGATTATGCGGTCACCATGGGTCGGCAGTTCTTCTTTGACGTGTGGCACTACTTCACGCTCAAGAGCCTGACGGCATCCAGCGATGAGCGCATTGCCGGTATTGCCGCCAAGGCCTTGAAGGAAGCCACCTATCATCTGCGCCGGTCATCCGAGTGGGTCAAGCGCCTGGGCGATGGCACCGAAGAAAGCCACCGCCGCATGCAGGATGCCGTGGATATTCTCTGGCGCTTCACCGGCGAACTGATCACCCCGGACGACACCGACCGTGTCATGGCCGAGGCGGGCATTGGCCCGGACCCCGACCAGCTGGCCAAAGACTGGCGCGGCATGGTCAACGAGGTGCTTGCCCAGGCCACCCTGACGCCGGGCGATGAAGACGCCTGGATGTACATGGGCGGCAAGCACGGCGAGCACACCGAACACCTTGGTTTCATCCTGGCAGAAATGCAGTTCCTGCAGAGGGCCTATCCCGATGCCACAACATGGTGATTCAGACACCCGGTCAGCCGTCGATATCCTGATTGCCAGTGATCGGGTGCCGGCAAACGCCCGCCCCGACCTGCTGACAGAGGATGACATCTGGGCACTTCTCAAAGAGGTCAAAGACCCCGAGGTGCCGGCCGTGAGTGTCGTGGAGCTCGGCATTGTTCGCGCTGTCCGTTGGGACGGCAACGAGCTGTCCGTTGATGTAACCCCGACCTACTCCGGCTGCCCGGCCACCGAATTGATTGAGGAACTGATTGCCGAAGCCCTGCGTGCCGCAGGCTTCCGGGATCCGAAGATCAATCAGGTGCTGACCCCTGCCTGGACCACCGACTGGATCACAGCCGAAGGCAAAGAGAAGCTTCGGACATTCGGAATCGCACCGCCTGAGGGCGTCTCCAGCAAGATGAGCCTGCTCGGGGGACCGCAGGTCATTGCCTGCCCCCACTGTGGTGGCAAGGACACGGAGCGGATCAGCGAATTCGGATCCACCGCCTGCAAAGCCCTTTACCGTTGCAAGGAATGCCTCGAGCCCTTCGACTATTTCAAATGCATCTAGAGCCGATACGATCATGAACAAATTCTACCCACTGACCCTCAAAGAGGTCAGACCTGAAACAAGAAACGCCGTATCACTTGCTTTTGATCTGCCAGAAGACCTGGCGGACAAGTTCAGCTACAAGCAGGGCCAGCACCTGATTGTCAGAACCCAAATGGATGGCGAGGAAGTTCGCCGCTCCTACTCGATCTGCCGCAGTGTCAACGATCAGGAACTGCGCATCGCCATCAAGAAGATGCCCGGTGGCCGTTTCTCCACGTTTGCCAATGAGCAGCTGAAGCCCGGTGAAACGCTGGAAGTCATGCCGCCCCAGGGCCATTTTTCCATCGAACTGGATCCCGAGCGGGAAGGCAACTATCTGGCGGTCGCCGCCGGTAGTGGCATTACCCCGATCCTGTCGATCATCAAGACCACTCTGGAAACCGAGCCCAAGAGCGAGGTAACGCTGTTCTATGGCAACAAGGCCACCAGCAGCACCATGTTCCGTGATGAACTTCAGGATCTGAAGAACGAGTACATGGCCCGCCTGAACCTGGTGTACATCTTCACCCGGGAAGAACAGGACATTGACCTGTACAACGGGCGGATTGATCACGAGAAGTGCGACCAACTGTTCGACCACTGGATCAATGCCAAAGACCTGACTGCTGCGTTCATCTGTGGTCCGCAGTTGATGACCGAAACCGTGCAGGACTCACTGCTGAAGCATGGCATGGACAAGAACAGGATTCACTTCGAACTGTTTACCCCGGCCGGTGGCGTGCCCCAGGCTCGGAAAGACAGGGACCCCGCCCGCGTTGATCCGAAGTCGGTCAGCGAAGTGACCGTGATTGCCGATGGCCGCTCCCTGACCTTCCCGCTGGTTCGTGATACCAAGAGCATCCTCGAAGCCGGTAACGAGGAAGGCGCTGATCTGCCCTACTCCTGCAAGGCCGGTGTCTGCTCCACCTGTCGCGCCAAGGTTGTCGAAGGCGAAGTGGAGATGGACCAGAACTTTGCCCTGGAAGACTACGAGGTGGAAGCCGGTTACGTGCTTTCCTGCCAGTGCTACCCGATCAGCGACAAGGTGGTTCTGAACTACGACGAGATGTAGCTTCGGGCCAGCCAACAGTAAGACACGAGCAAGGCAAGTCCCGTTTCCGCGGGGCTTGCCTTGGCGTTTCAGACACTAATGGAGTTTCCCATGTCAGTCCTGAAAAGTTTCATTGCCGGCCAGTGGGTCGGTGAGAAGGCCGCCAAGGCCTTGCCCAGCGCCATTAACGGCGACATCGTGGCCCATACCCACGACGACACCCTCGATTTCAGGAAAGCCGTTGAATATGGCCGCAAGGTCGGCGGCAAGAACCTGATGGCCATGGATTTCCAGGAGCGCGCCCTGGCCCTCAAGGCCATGGCCATGTACCTGCAGGAACACAAAAAAGAGCTTTACGCACTGTCGATGCATACCGGATCGAGCAAAGCCGATAACGGCATCGATATTGATGGTGGTTTCGGCACCCTGTTCTCTTACGCCAGCATGGGGCGGCGAGAACTGCCGTCCGGCAACGTAGTGCACGAAGGCCCGGTGACGCCACTTGGCAAGAACAACCACTTTGCCGGTACCCACATCCTGGTACCCCGGGGCGG
>PAKW01000097.1 GCA_002707215.1 Halomonas sp. | reverse complement strand
GGGCGATGCCCAAAGCGAAATGGCAAGGTAGCTCAGTTGGTTAGAGCACAGCACTCATAATGCTGGGGTCGGCGGTTCGACTCCGCCCCTTGCTACCAGGATTCAAAGGGCTACGATTTACGTCGTAGCCCTTTTTTTGGTTTGACCGGCGGTTGCACCACAAGGCTCACAAAGCGCCACCCTGCTCACTCGGCCAGAGTGGCTGCCGCGCGAGGCGGGGATCAGGAGGTCCGAAACGCCGATACGCGATCCTTCATTTCAGTGGCCAGGCGTGCCAGCGCTTCACTGGCCGTCGAGGACTGTGTGGCGCCAAGCAGCCACTTCGTCTGCCACACTGGATAGCCGGGAGATAACCTTGTCGAAATTCCCCATCATGTGATTGAGGGCGGTACCGAGCTCAGCGATTTCATCGCTGCCTTCAATGGTGAGGCGGCTTGAAAGGTCTGATTTCTCCACCACTCGTTTCATCATTTTACGCATGGCCTGGAGTGGTTTGCTAATGGACCTGATAATCAGAAAACTGGCGATCAACCCGAACAACGCGACGACCAGCGCGATAGTCGGATAGATGACCTGACTGCGACTGCAGAGCTCTCCAACCGCTTCCCGCTCTTGTGAGGCAACGGCTAACTGAAGGCTCACCAATTCACCGATTTTATCGGTTACCGGATCAATCACCTCATAGAGCGGACCATCGATAGCATCCAGCCTGCCTTCAGCGGAGCCGGAAAAACCCTGGAGCAATTGGTAGGCTGGGCTCCAAGCAGAGAAAAATCCGTTTTTTAAGGTTCGGGGTTAATAGTATATGCGAATAGAAAATACCCTCGTTAGAAGATAAAATATTTTGCATTATTTTGACTTCGCCCAGTCTGCCACCAGACCGACACCTGAATTTGGCGCCTGAACCTTCAAACCGTTCAGGGTTCTCGTGGTATGCTTCGCCTGTTGTTGTGGCGCGCAAGGATCCTACCCCCGGTGAGAGTTCTTCCGATTGTTCAGATCGTCGGCTTTTTGCTGATTTTGCTCAGTTTTCTGATCACCTTACCCGTTAACCTGCTTGTTCTTGGAGAAACGCCGGATCAGCAAGCTTTTGTCACCTCGGCACTGATCTGTTTTGGCGTGGGTTTCCTTTGCTTCATGGTAACTGGCAGAGAACGCCACGGGCTGAAACAGCGGGAGATGTTTCTCCTGACCGTTTCCACCTGGGTGATTATCCCTTTCTTTTCCAGCCTGCCGCTTCTTTTCAGCGATCTGGGCCTATCGGTCACTGACGCTTTTTTTGAGAGCATTTCCGGCATTACAACCACTGGCTCGACGATACTGACCGGGCTCGACGACATGCCTGCAGACATTCTTCTCTGGCGCTCACTCATGCAGTGGATGGGAGGGATCGGTATCATCGGGATGGCCGTGGCGATTCTGCCTTTCCTGCGAATCGGGGGTATGCGCCTGTTTGCCACCGAATCCTCCGAATGGACCGAAAAAGCCGTGCCCCGCACCAACCGGCTTGCCCGGGGGCTTGTCTTCAGTTACCTCGCGATCACCCTGAGCTGCATCGGCGTTTACTGGTTTCTGGGCATGGATCTTTTCAATGCCGTCAATCACGCACTTACAACTGTCTCAACCGGAGGCTATTCCACTTCTGACAGCTCCATGGGCCAGTTTGACAACCCCCTGATCTTCCTCGCCTCCTCGTTCTTTATGGCCCTTGGCGGCATTCCGTTCTTCCTTTTTGTCAGGCTGCTGAATGGTCACTACATGCCACTGCTGAGGGACAAACAGGTTCATTTTTTCCTGCAGTTCCTTCTCATTGCTTCGCTCATTATCACGCTTTACCGGGCAGTGACCACAGACACACCAGTGGCGGAGGCCTTTGTTCATGCCCTGTTCAACGTAACCTCCGTAGTCACCACCACCGGCTACGCCAGTGAGGACTATATGCTCTGGGGGCCGCTGGTGATGGTGGTCTTTTTCTTCCTGACCTTTGTCGGCGGATGCTCCGGCTCCACCAGTGGCGGCATGAAGATGTTCCGTTTCCAGCTTTCAATGCTTCTGCTCCGGGAGCAAATGATCCGGTTGCTCCATCCCAGGGCTGCCATGGGACGGCGTTATAATGGCCGGATCATCGGTGACGAGATTATTGCCTCCTCCGTCGCCTTCTCTTTCATTTTTCTCGCGACTCTCGCCCTCGCCTCTGCCGTGCTCGCAGCATTGGGCCTGGATCTGGTCACCAGCCTCACCGGCGCCGCCACGGCTCTGGCCAACGTTGGCCCCGGGCTCGGCGATACCATTGGCCCGGCCGGAAATTTCCAGTCGTTGCCGGATGCCGCCAAGTGGGTTCTGATGGTGGTCATGCTGCTTGGGCGGCTGGAATTGCTGAGCGTTCTGGTGCTGCTTTCTCCTCACTTCTGGCGCGGCTAAAAGCCGTCTTTGGCGCTGTTTTCGGCTCCGGCAACTGTCCTCCCGGCACACTCTCTGTGGCATACTGAAATCCGGACCCAATAACACCAATTCCCCGTTCGCAAGGAAGTTACTATGAAATCCGAGACGCTCGCCCTTCACGCAGGCTTCAAGAGCGACCCCACTACCCGGGCCGCCACCACGCCGATCTACCAGACTACCTCCTACACCTTCGACGACACCCAGCACGGTGCCGATCTGTTTGACCTGAAGGTTCAGGGCAATATCTATACCCGCATCATGAACCCCACCAATGCGGTTCTGGAAGAACGGATGGCCGAACTGGAAGGCGGCGTTGGCGCCCTGGCGGTGGCCTCTGGCATGGCTGCCATTACCTACGCCCTGCAAACCATCTGCAAGGTGGGCAATAACATTGTCAGCACCAGCCAACTGTATGGCGGCACCTATAACTTGTTCGCCCATTCCCTGCCCAATCAGGGCATTGAGTGCCGGATGGTACCTCATGATGATTTCGATGCTGTGGAAAAGGCGATTGATGACAAAACCCGCGCCCTGTTCTGCGAGTCCATCGGTAACCCGGCTGGCAATGTGGTGGATATCCAGCGCTGGGCCGAGATAGCCCACAAGCACGGCATTCCGCTACTGGTGGACAACACTGTCGCCACGCCGTTCCTGTGTCGTCCCTTTGAGCACGGTGCGGACATAGTGATTCATTCGCTCACCAAGTACATCGGCGGTCACGGCACTACCGTGGCGGGGGTCGTGGTCGACTCCGGCAAGTTCGACTGGAAAGCCAGTGCCGACAAGTTCCCGATGCTGAACGAGCCGGACCCCTCTTACCACGGCGTGGTCTACACCGACGCCCTCGGCCCTGCTGCCTTTATTGGCCGCTGCCGCGTGGTTCCCCTGCGCAATACCGGTGCCGCCCTGGCGCCGTTCAACGCCTTCCTGATCATGCAGGGGCTGGAAACCCTGGCGCTGCGCATGGAACGCCACTGCGAGAACGCGGAGAAAGTCGCTAACTTCCTGCAGGATCATCCGTCGGTGGAATGGGTGAACTACGCGACCCTGGCCAATAGCCCGTACAAGGCCACCTGCGACAAGATCTGTGGCGGCAAGGCCTCTGGTATCCTGAGCTTCGGCATCAAGGGTGGCCGGGAAGCCGGCGCCAGATTCATTGATGCGCTGGATCTGATCCTGCGCCTGGTAAACATCGGAGACGCCAAATCCCTGGCCTGCCACCCGGCCACCACAACGCACCGCCAGTTGAACCCGGAGGAACTGAAAAGTGCCGGCGTGAGCGAGGATCTGGTGCGACTGTCTATCGGCATCGAGCATGTCGATGACATCATTGCCGACATCACCCAGGCCCTGGACAAAGCCCAGGCTTGATGACAATCAACCGGGTACGACCAATGTCGTGCCCGGTATCCCCGTGATTGCCCGTACCTGCCTTGTAACTCCCCCGCCAGCCCATTACCCTTTAGTGTCCCCCAAGTCTTCACAAGAGTCCGGTTGCAATGAGCGACAGCGCAAAGCCCCGCATTACCAGTGGTTCCAAATTCCGCAACGAGCATGGTTTTTCGGCCATCAAGGATGGCGTCAAGCGGTCATCAAAGCAGGAAGCCACACCGGTGGAGCGCAAGCCGAAATGGCTGAGGGCACGCATGCCCGGAGGCGAGCGCTATGAGGCGGTTCGCAAGAACGTGAGCGAGCACCGCCTGAGCACCGTTTGCCAGGAATCCCATTGCCCCAACATCGGCGAGTGCTGGACCGCCGGCACTGCCACCATCATGGTGATGGGATCGGTATGTACCCGGGCCTGCAAATTCTGCGCGGTGGACACTGGCAACCCGAAAGGTTGGCTGGATGCGGAAGAACCGGAAAATACCGCCAGGTCGGTGGAACTGATGGGCCTTCGCTACATCGTGCTCACCTCAGTGGACCGAGACGATCTGGACGACGGTGGTGCCGCGCACTATGCCGCCTGCGTATCCGCCATCAAGCAGCGCACCCCGGAAGTGGCGGTGGAAGCCCTGACTCCGGATTTTGACGCGGTGATGTCGGATGTTGAGAAAGTGGTGGATTCTGGGCTGGATGTCTTCGCCCAGAATGTGGAAACCGTGAAACGCCTGACCAGCCACGTGCGGGACCCGCGCGCCGGATATGAGAAAACCCTGAGCGTACTGGAACACGCCAAGAAGCACCGTCCGGATGTGCTTACCAAGACCAGCCTGATGCTGGGCCTGGGCGAAACCGAGGAAGAAATCCTGGAAACCATGGACGACCTGCGGGCCATTGGCGTGGATATCCTGACTCTCGGCCAGTACCTTCGTCCCACCCCGAACCACCTGCCGGTGGAACGCTATGTCACGCCCGAAGAGTTCAACCGCTACCGCGAGATTGGTCTGGAGAAAGGCTTCATGGAAGTGCCGTCCGGCCCCATGGTCCGCTCCAGTTACCGTGCCGATAGAGTCTTCGATAAAAACAATCTTGGTCTCGCCGTACAGGAAGTCCCCCAGACCGCCAACGCCATGCTGATTCCGGTGAAGGCCATCGACTGAGAACGCCCATGCTCAAACTGCTGCGAAATGCCCGGCTGAAGTACAAATTCTGGTTGCTGAACATTGTCGTTTTTGCAGTGCTTTGCCTGCTGGCACTCTATGCCATGCACACCATTGCAGGACAAACCGGCAAAGCCCTGAATGACGTATTTGCCGAAACGGCGCCGGGGTTCGCGCTGATGGTCGCGGTTCTCATGGTGCTCGAAATGGCCGCCTCCCAGCTACTGATCTCCTTTATAGAGCGCCATGTGAATCGCCTGAAAAACACCATGGTGGAGGTACAGGCCTCTGGCAACCTGAGCCAACGGGCCGATGTGGATTCCACTGACGAAATCGGTGAAATGGCCAGCGCCTTCAATGCCATGCAGGACCGTACCCTGGGCGTTGTAAGGAGCATGAAGGAAGCCATTGATCGCCTGCACAGCGAAGCCCGGGAACTGACCGCAACTGCCGGCGCCCGCCGGGACGATCTGAGCCGCCAGCAGGCAGACGCCGACCGCTCCGCAGAGATCATCGGAACCATGCTGCAGAGCTTCACGGGCATTGCCAAACAGGCGGGGATCGCCAAAACCCTTTCCCACGAGGCCCGGGACGCCGCCCGTGACGGCAGCAAGCGTGTCGGACAGAGCGCAGACAGCATCCGCAAGCTGGCCGATGTGGTACGCAATTCCGCCAGCAGTGTCGATGCCCTGGCCGAGAACAGTCACGAAATCAGCCACGCCATTACCGAGATCCGGGGCATTGCCGAGCAGACCAACCTGCTGGCTCTGAATGCCGCCATCGAGGCGGCCCGGGCCGGTGAACAGGGCCGCGGGTTCGCGGTAGTTGCCGACGAAGTGCGCAACCTGGCACAGCGGGTTCAGGACTCCACCGATCAGATTCAGGGCACCATCGACCGGTTGCTCAATGCCATGAGTACCGCCGTGAACCGGATGACCGGCAGCTCCGAGGATGCCAGCCGCTGCGTCGAGGAATCCGAGGAAGGCCTCCGCGCCCTTGAGGCCATCAACGCGGTGGTCAGCCGGATTGATCAGAGCAATCAGGAGATCGCCAATGTGTCCGCTGAACAGACCGCCGGCACCGACGATGTCCTGGCCAATGTTCAGGGTATCCGCGAAACCACCCAGAACATGGTGACCCAGCTTGCCGAGAGCGCCGAAATGGGCAAGCGCCTGAAGCGGCTGATCGATTCCCTGGAAGAAGCATCCTCAAAGGTCACGGTTCACTGAGGTTTACAGCACACTCCGCACTCGTTTGAACCGGCAGAGCAGTTGCTCATGAACAACTGGCATGGCTGCCAGAAAATGGTTCGGGTGTTAAGTCTGGTTTCGGCTCCTGACCTTTTTGGCTCCGTAGCTGGCTGGACAGGCACCAAACAAAAAAGGCCACACCCGAAGATGCGACCCTTCTCCCGGACAGCCAGCCGGAAGCTAAATCACTGCATACCCTGGCCCTGCTGTTGCATCATCTGACGCTGCTGCATTTGCTGCTGCATCTGCTGCATGCGCTTATCCAGCTCGTCACGCTGCTCCTGGGTAAACACATTATCTACCTTGGCCTGCATCAGCGTGGACAAGGCCGCAATTTCGCCGGTGACATCGCCCAGTTTTTCGGCGTGCTCGCGAATGGCAGCCTCATCAAAATCGGATTTGATCTCACCCTGCATCTGCTGCTGCAGGGCACGGGCTTCCTGGCGGAGCTCGCCGATTTCGCCCTGCATCTCGTCGATGATGGCGCGGATCTCCGTTTGCTGATCCTCCGACAGGCCCACCATTTGCGCCAGCTGATCAACCTGGTCTGGCTGCCCGCCAGCGGCTTGTTGCGCCATGGCGGGAACCGAAAGGCTTAGGGCGACCAGAGCAGTACCAAACAGTTTTACAAGCTTCATAAAATTCTCCGTTGACAGGGTGGCTACAACCTGAATACCACCGACCTACATTGATTTCGTCATTCAGGCCCTACACCCTAAAACATCCACACTCGGTTTTTCACCCCGATCAGCCCTGTTTTTATACATACTTCTCACTATCCCCCGCCACAAACCGCCACACACGGGCATTCAAACAAATGTGAAAGTTTAGTCATTCCCCTTCATAATGGCGCCGTTTACAGGCAGCCGGAGCAGAAAAGATGGCAATTAACTGGTTTCCAGGGCACATGCACAAGGCCCGCAAGGAAATCAAACAAGTGATGCCGCAGATGGATCTCATCATTGAGGTGGTGGATGCGCGGATTCCTTTCAGCAGCGAAAACCCGCTGGTGCCGGCCCTGCGTGGCGAAACGCCGCTGATCAAGGTATTGAACAAGCGCGACCTGGCAGACCCGGAGATCACCGAGCAGTGGCTGGTCTGGCTCGAGAAAGAGCGTGGGGTGCGTGCCATGACCCTCACTCACAATCAACGCACCGAGGCGTTGTCCATCCTCAAGCTTGCCGAGGAAATGACACCGGATCACGACCGCCAGAAAAGCGCATTGCGGGTAATGATCCTGGGCATTCCCAATGTCGGCAAGTCCACCCTGATCAATACCCTGGCGGGACGGCCCGCGGCCAAAACCGGGAACGAGCCGGCGGTCACAAGGGCGCAGCAGGCCATCAAGCTGCCCGATAACATCCTTCTGTACGACACCCCCGGCTTTCTCTGGCCCAAGCTGTCTCCGGAAGCCTGCGGATACCGCCTGGCGGTCACCGGCGCCATTCGAAGCTCGGTGCTGGATTTCGAGGACGTTGCCATGTTCGAGGCGGACTACCTGCTCGAGGCCTACCCAGAGCTGGTCAAGGCCCGCTACGGTTTTGAGGAGCTGCCGAAAGACGGCCTGGGACTGATGGATGGTATTGCCGCAAAACGTCGGTTTTTCGGTCGCGGTGGCGTTCCGGATCTGCACAAGGTGTCAGAGGTTTTGCTCAACGAATTCAGGGCCGGAACGCTGGGGCGCATCTCCCTGGAAACACCAGAGATGGTTGAGCGTGAAGCCCGGGAGGCAACCGACTAACCGCCCCCTTACCAAGGTCAAATATCGCATTCGGCCCAAAGCGCCTAGACTGTTAAATAACGTAATTGATCGCAGGGTCGGCCATTTCGGCCGGCCGGTTAGGAGGAACTTATGAGACGCGTCGTCGTCACCGGCATGGGCATCGTTTCCTGCCTCGGCAATTCACTGGATGAGGTCACGGACAGCCTGAAAAACGGAAAGTCTGGCATCCGCTTCAACGAAACCTACAAGGAAATGGGCTTCCGCAGCCAGATTGCCGGCTCTGTGGATGTGGACACATCCGTTATCGACCGCAAGATCCGCCGCTTCATGGGCCCTTCCGCCATGTACAGCTACCTCGCCATGGAACAGGCCATTGCCCAGGCGGGCCTTACCGAAGATCTGATCTCCAACGACCGCACCGGGCTGATTGCCGGTTCCGGTGGCGCGTCCTGTTCCAGCCAGGTGGAAGCCACGGATATCATGCGTGAGAAAGGCGTCAAGCGCATCGGGCCTTACATGGTGCCGCGCATCATGACCAGCACGGTGTCAGCCTGCCTGGCCACCGCGTACAGGATCCGGGGCGTAAACTATTCCATGTCCTCTGCCTGTGCCACCAGTGCCCACTGCATTGGCCACGCTATGGAGCAGATCCAGGCCGGTAAGCAGGACATCGTGTTCGCCGGTGGTGGCGAGGAAGAAGACTGGAGCCTGACCATGATGTTCGACGCCATGGGCGCCCTCTCTACCAAATACAACGAAGCCCCGGAAACGGCGTCCCGCCCCTTCGATAGCGGCCGGGACGGGTTCGTGATCGCCGGCGGTGGCGGCATGGTGGTTCTGGAAGAACTGGAACACGCCAAGAGACGGGGCGCCAATATTATTGCCGAGCTGACAGGCTATGGCGCCACCTCTGATGGCTACGACATGGTAGCCCCCTCCGGCGAGGGCGCACAACGCTGTATGAAACAGGCCATGGCCACGATCCGTGGCAAGGTCGACTACATCAACGCCCACGGCACCAGTACCCCGGTAGGCGATGTGGCTGAAATGGGCGCGGTACGTGCCACCTTCGGACCCGACATTCCCGCTATCTCCTCAACCAAGTCACTGTCCGGGCACTCCCTGGGGGCTGCCGGCGTTCAGGAGGCAATTTACTCGCTGCTGATGCTGCAGAATGGCTTCATGGCCGGCACCGCCAACCTGGTCAATATGGACGAGAAAATCCGCGACATTCCACTGGTGGGCCCTGAAGGCCGCGAGGCAGACCTGAGCACCGTGATGTCCAACAGCTTTGGTTTTGGCGGCACCAACGCCTCGCTGGTCTTTGAGAAACTGTAAACCCTCTTGTCAAGGGCCCTCGGGCCCTTATTTTTGTAAAAAAATAATTCTAGGATCATCCCGCTTGATCATTGGCAAAGACAGTCATCCGTATTAAGGTACATTGTTGATATGGATCAAATTGGATGGATCATTACGTATGGCTCAAGCAATTCCGTTTCGCCAGGCATCCCCCCTGAAGGCGTCCTGCCACCAGTGCAGCCTGAGCAACCTGTGTCTGCCCCTGGCCATTGAAGAGAACGATCTGGACAGGCTGGAAGATATTATCCAGCAAGGGCGGATCTTCAATCGCGGCGAGCATATCTTCGACCAGAGCACACCCTTCCGCTCTTGTTTCGCGGTTAAAAGCGGGTCTATCAAGACGTCGATCATTACCGAAGGTGGTGAGGAGCAGGTCACCGGGTTCTTCATGCCCGGCGAGCTGGTCGGCCTCGACAGCATGAGCAGCGAGAACTACGCCTGCACGGCCAGGGCTCTGGAGAGAACCAGCGTGTGCGAGTTTCCGGTGGATAAACTGGAGGAGCTGACCGGCAAACTACCGGATTTACAGCACCACATGTACCACCTGATGAGCCAGGAAATCCAGAACAGTCATCAGCTCGCGATGCTGTTGAGCAAGAACACAGCCGAGGAACGCATTGCCGCCCTGCTGCTGTCGCTGTCCAGCCGATTCCAGCGCCGGCGCATGTCCCCCACCAACTTCAGCCTGCCGATGGCGCGGAACGATATTGCCAACTTCCTCGGGCTGGCTGTAGAGACCGTCAGCCGGGTGTTCACACGCTTCCAGAACCAGGGAATTATCAAGGCCCGAGGCCGGGAAGTGGAACTATTGGACGTGGAGGCCCTGCAGTTGGTTACCCGCGAGTTCTCACGGCAGTCTCACCCCTGAGCTCAGAAAATGCAGAGCCCGCCCGGGAGTTATCCGGCGGGCTCGCCGGTCACTTCCCTGCCATTGGTCTGTTTCAGCATCGACAGCTCATCCACTAATCCGGAGCGCCAGGGCAACTGTTTGATACCGAACGTATTTCGGATCTTGGTGCAGATCAGTGTGGTGTTTACTGGCTCAAGATGCCCCCAGCCGGGCACCTCATCGATCACCCGGGTACCCTCGGGAATGCCCGGAAGCCCGGTGATCGCGAGCCCAAGCTCGTACAGGTTGATTTCCTCGGCACCGGCATACTGATAGGTGCCCCATACTTCAGCACCACAATCGATCTGAAGCACCATTGCCGTTATCACCCGCGCAAGATCACGAACCGCAACGGGCTGGCCGCGGCAACGCCCGGGCAGTGACAGAGTCTCGCCTGCAGCAATACTGGCCTGCACCTTCCGGATGAACCGCGCCAGGCTCCAGCCAGTTCGCAGAATAATGTGTCTCGGCAGCAGGGTACGCAACGCCTGCTCACACTCCCACTGCCAGTTACCCAGCTCGTTTACCGGCTGGCCGGGGTTGGAGGTGATGTAGCCGCTTTGCTTGCGGCCATCAAAGACATAGCATGAGGACAGCTGGAACAGCGCCATACCATGATCATGGGCAAACCCGGCCATGGCTACCGGCAATGAAAATGCCGCCGTGCGGGCTCCCTCGGGATCCTTTTCGGCGACTTCAGGGTTCGCCATCCAGAGCGCATTTATGATCAGGTCGGTATCCTCGGGAATCCAGTTTTCCAGGGCGTCCAGATCTGCATTGGCGGCATCACTGACGAGCAACGGACTGACGTGCAGGTGCGTTTCCCGCAGGCGCTCCAGCAAAATCTTCCCCAAGGGGCCGTAATCGTGAACAACAAGTACATGCACGCGGGTTCAATGCCTCCGGATATCACTGATGTGACGGTAGTCCCGAACCGGTCTGGCCAATGGCTTAGTCTTTCCGGTCCCTACACTAGTGCAGTCTGAATTTAATTCATTGCCATCCCTTTCAAGAGCATACAACAACAGGAACTGTCATGCTGAAGCAACAGAGCCACATTGTGGCGCCCATTCCCGATGAGCTGCGAACCCGTGCCCTGTATACCGTCGGCGAACTTCGCGAACACGGCAGGGCCGACAAGGAAGCGATTGACACACTCTTCAACCTGATCGTGGAGCTAACCGGAGAAGGTCTGGATTTCTTTTTCCTTGAGCCGCTTCGGCGACTGCACGCCAGCAGCATGATGATGGGCATGGCAAAAATAGGGATCAGCAGCATGCTCAAGGGAAGCAAGATGGTTGTTCACAAGGTTCTGAAAAAGCTCGACGCCCGAAGCCTGGCTGCCATTCTCGACTTCATCGAGGAAATTATTCACGAGCCGGAGCAGGCCTGACGGCCAGCCCGGCAAAATCACCGGTATTGTCGCGCAACTCGTGCGGTGATACCGGTCAGAAGCTCGTAGGATATGGTACCTGCGCAGGCAGCCACCTCATCAACTCCCACCGTTCTGCCCCAAAGCTCCACACTGTCCCCTTCTCTGGCCTCCGGTGCTCCGGTCAGATCGACAGCGAGCATGTCCATGGACACCCGGCCAATGAGCCGGATTCGCCGGCCATTGATGGCAGCGGGGGTATTTGTCCCGGCATGTCTTGGGTAGCCATCTCCATAACCGATGGCCACCATACCCATCCGGGTGTCCCGGTCAGCCACCCAGCCGGCACCATAGCCGACGGATTCCCCGGCACGCACAACACGAGTGCTGATTAACGGCGCTTCCAGCGACATGGCCGGTTCAAGGCCAAGCTCCGGGCCGGTCTTGCCAATCCCCGGAGAGCCGCCATAAAGCATGATGCCGGGGCGGCTCCAGTCATACAGGGGCTGGTCGGCAAGAAAATGAGCAGCCGAGTTACCAACGCTTTTCATTAATCCGGGCCAGGAAGCAGTTGCCTGCTCAAAGACCGACGTTTGATCGGCCGTCATGGTGTTTTCGGCATCGTCGGCGCAGGCAAAATGGGTCACAAAACCCAGCAGCCTTTCACTGGCCTTCATGGCTTCCAGCCGAATCATCACCCCGGCCAGTTCGCCTGGATGAAACCCTAGCCGGTTCATACCGGTGTTAACCTTCAGCCAGAACGCCGGCAGTTGATCTGATAGCTCCAGCCATTCCAGTTGCTGGACACTGTGAAGTACCGGCTCGAAATCCTGCTGTGCACATTCGGCCAAGTCCTCACCGGCGTGGACACCCTGAAGCAGCACAACCGGCTGTTCCAGCCCATTCGCTCGAATGGCCAAAGCCTCTTCCAGACAGGCTACCGCGAATTTCGGTACCAGGCTATTCAGGGCCGACACCACCGGACCAATGCCATGACCATAGCCGTCAGCCTTTACCACGGCCATCACCTGCGCGCCACCGGCACACCGGCAGGCGGTCTGGTAATTCCGGCGAAGCGCCTCAAGGTCAATCCGGGCGACAGTGCTCCTTGGCATTAATACTCTCCGCCGTAATCGCTGTAATCGCCATGGGCCAGGTCCTCGAATTTGGTGTACTTGCCGATAAACGCCAGGCGAATGGTGCCTATGGGGCCGTTCCTGTGCTTGCCGATGATAATCTCGGCGATACCCTTGTCCGACGTATCCTCGTTGTACACTTCATCCCGGTATACGAACATGATCACGTCGGCATCCTGCTCAATCGCGCCGGATTCACGCAGATCCGAGTTAACCGGGCGTTTGTTGGGCCGCTGCTCAAGACTCCGGTTGAGCTGGGACAGGGCAACCACAGGGCAGCTCAGTTCCTTTGCAATCCCCTTCAGGGACCGGGATATTTCTGAAATTTCCGCGGTCCGGCCCTCGGTGTTACCAGGCACCCGCATCAGTTGCAGGTAGTCGACCATGATCAGGCCAATCTTGCCGCCGTTCTCGCGGGCGATACGCCGGGCCCGGGAGCGCAGCTCAGTGGGGCTGAGGCCCGGGGTATCATCAATATAAAGCGGTTTGTCCTTAAGCAGGCTGACCGCGGACGTCAGGCGGGGCCAGTCGTCTTCTTCCAGTTTGCCGCCCCGGACCTTGGTCTGGTCGATACGCCCGAGTGAGGAGAGCATGCGCATGGCCAGCGCATCTGCCGGCATCTCCATACTGAACACCAGCACCGGCGTACCGGTGCTGATCAGGGCATTTTCAACAATGTTCATGGCAAAGGTGGTCTTACCCATCGAAGGACGACCGGCCACGATGATCAGATCCGAGGGCTGCATGCCCGAGGTCCGCTCATCCAGATCCTTGAACCCGGTGGTCAAACCGGTGGTTTGCTCACCGGACTCAAACAGCTCCTCGATCCGGCTCAGGGTCTTGGCCAGAATCGGGTTGATGGCCTGGGGCCCGGACCCTTCCTTGACCCGCGCTTCGGCAATCTGGAACACGTTCCGTTCGGCCTCATCCAGAATTTCACTACTGTTCCGGCCCTGAGGGTTGAATGCGGAATCGGAGATTTTGCCGGACACCTCCACCAGCTGGCGCAGGACAGAGCGTTCTCGAACAATATTGGCGTAAGCCTGGATGTTGGCCGCTCCCGGCGTCTTTTCCGCCAGCTCGGCCAGATAGGACAGCCCCCCCGCATCTTCAATATCCCCGGCCCGTTCCAGAAATTCGGCGAGGGTCACCACATCCAGTGGCTCGCTTTCACTGGCCAGGCGCTCCACGGCGCCAAAGATTAGGCGGTGGTCCTGTCGATAGAAATCGGCGGCCGAAATAACCTCGGAGATCTCGTCAAATCGACGGTTGTCGAGCATCAGGCCACCCAATACCGCCTGCTCTGCCTCAACAGAGTGGGGAGGAACCTTGATACGACTGGTTTCGAGATCGGTACTCGCGGGCTTCAGATTGGGCTTGGCCATGAAAACATCTTCAGTTGGACGTCAAAACCACGACAGTTTAAGCGACCTGCCGCTGCAATTTTGAGAGGGTTACCAGACCGTAACAGCATACCAGAAAGAAACAGGCCCGAAAGCCGCAAGATGCGGTTCGGGCCTGTTGGGCTGGCCGGTCGATGCCTTCGAAACGACAGCGCCGGCCACCAGCTTATTACCAAGGCCGGGAAACCCCGGCTCCGTTTTCCGGGGAAAACGGGTTACTCGGCAACAACCGCCAGCTTGATAGTGACTTCGACGTCTGAATGCAACTGAAGCTCAATCTCGTATTCACCGGTCACACGCAGTGGGCCTTCCGGCAAACGAACTTCACTCTTCTCAACGTCGGTGCCACCGGCAGTGATTGCATCGGCAATGTCACGCACACCGACAGAGCCGAACAGCTTGCCTTCTTCACCAGCCTTGGAGCTTATGGTGAAGGAAGCGCCTTCCAGAGCCTCGGCACGGGCCTGTGCAGCAGACAGCTTCTCGGCAGCTGCTTTCTCAAGCTCGGCACGACGCTCCTCGAACGCCTTCAGGTTTGCTTCGGAGGCAGGTACAGCCTTGCCATACGGAAGCAGGAAATTACGACCGTAACCGGCCTTGACCTTTACCTTGTCACCCAGGGAGCCAAGGTTTGCAACTTTCTCGAGCAGAATAACTTCCATCTCGTTAACCTCTTCGTGCTTTATTCAGCCGGCCCGGCAGGACTTATGCGCCTCCGGATATCCAGCCAGCTATCCACAAAAGCCAGAACCACTAACAGAATCATCAGACTTGGGCCCAGAAGGATCAGCGCTACGTAGAACATCGCCAACCAGTTCCCACTGAGCTGTTTCAAACCAACAACGCCGTGCACCAGCGCCAGGCTGGCCAGGAACAGCGGCGTTCCCGCGGCCCAGGCCAGCAGCATGGAATTCAGCCCGAGGAACGGACCGACTACCATGGTCACCGCGCACAACACCGCAATGGGCGGAGATAGCCTCAGGCCATGGAATTCCTTGCGGAATCCACCGGGGTTGTAAAGCCCCGCCTGCCAGGCCCGCGCCAGCATGGTCATGCCCACACCCGTTGCCAGGTAGGGGCCTGACATGCTCGCGTTCATCGTGTCCCGGATAACCTTATCGAGGTCATCGCCGAGACTCTTCGCAATTTCGGCATTGTACTGTTGGTAAAAACTCACCCCGGCCTGGACCAGATCATCCAGCAGCCCCGGGTACACCACAGGCAACATCAGGCCCGTGACGATTGCGAGAAAACTTCCCGCAAGCAGAGCTTTTTCCCAGGACAGCGTTGTCCTGATCAATGACGCCATAAGCATCACCTGGAGCAACACGGCCAGAGCGGTCGGGTCCTGCCCGAAAATGCTCCAGCCAAGCGCCGGAAGTAATGCCCAGAGCCCGATATTGAGCCCCTGACTGATGCCAAGCCTGAGAATGACCAGGCCAACAACGGCTGCGCCAATCCAGAACAACAAGGGTACGGCAGTTGTTACTGCTGCTACCCCACCGGCCTGGAGGGGACCGCGCATTACATACTGTGCAAGTGCACGCATGGTCCCAAGTCCTGTGTTTCTGTTACTTAGTTATCGTGGCTGTCCGAGTACGGCAGCAGTGCC
>PAKW01000096.1 GCA_002707215.1 Halomonas sp. | reverse complement strand
CCTTCGTTCTCGATCAGAGATTCCAGCGCGTCCAGCCATTCACTGGTTTCAATGGGATCATCGTCCTGGTACATCAAACCCTCCCCTTGGCATCAAAAAGTGCAGCGCGGCCACGATCAGCAGCCTGGCGCGTTGTGGTGTCGGTAAGCTGCGATGAAATGCAGCGTGTTGTTATGGGTAGTTCAATGAGCCTGACAGATGTACCGGCTTACAGCACACAGAACCTGTACAAAGCATAGAACAGCTTTCACCCTTTTCCTGCCTGATCATCGCCCTGGCTCACCGGCTTTTGGCCCTGAGGATGACCGGCGAGCCGGCGAAGTGCGCGGATCTGCCACCCAGTTACGTAGTATTTTTACTACATTTTACCCCTCGAGCTCAACTGAAGCCTTAATGATATCCGTTTCAGGCGGGCTTCTTTCGGTTACTTACGGAATAATGACCGTTTTTGGACCAGCAGACAACCAGACTGCGACCAATGTCGTAGCATTCTTATCAATTGACAAATTGATCACCACACTAAACGATCAACTCTCTACAGTTCGCTGCTCTTTTGGCGTTTTTAGCATTTTTTATTGAATTTTCAGTCAGATTTCACCCAACACTTACCTGTTTTCCCTGGATTTTTTAATTAGACCTGAAAACAATTCCCGATTTATGTATACTCGCCTGCCTGATTTTTAACCACCGAAAAAGTGGTTGGACCACTTTTCTGTCATTGGTACCAACAGAGGGCGATCCATGAACTCCATCGTCACCTTTCCGAACCGGATTCCCACTACGGAGTTCGAGGAACGGCGTTTCAAGGTCTACACAGACCGCCAGATCGACAAGATCGAAGTCATTCAGAATCTCCCGGAAGAGACCCTCTTTGAAATGAAGGTGGTAGCCAGCGTGCTGCCTTTCCGGGTCAACGAATATGTGATCAACGACCTGATCAACTGGGACAGGGTACCGAACGACCCGATCTATCAACTTGTCTTCCCCCAAAAAGGCATGTTGAAAGACGAACATTACGAGCGCATGGCAACCATGCACCGGGAAGGTGCCGGCAAGAAAGAAATCCAGGCCGTTGCCAGGGAAATTCGCGATGAACTGAACCCCCACCCGGCCGGCCAGATGGACATGAACATGCCGGAGCTGAACGGCGAGGTGCTAGACGGCGTTCAGCACAAGTACCGGGAGACGGTGCTGTTCTTCCCGGCCCAGGGCCAGCCCTGCCACTCCTACTGCACCTTCTGTTTCCGCTGGGCGCAGTTTGTTGGTGACAAGGAGCTGAAGATGGCCAGCACGGACGCCGGGAAACTGCACGGCTACCTTCAGCAGCACACCGAAGTCACCGACCTGCTGTTGACCGGCGGCGACCCCATGGTGATGAAGACCAAGAACCTGGTGCAGTACCTGGAACCGCTGCTGCAGCCAGAATTCGACCACATCCAGACCATCCGGATCGGCACCAAGGCCCTCACCTTCTGGCCATACCGTTTCGTAACGGACAAGGACGCGGATGAGCTGATCGGCCTGTTCACCCGCCTGGTGGCTGCCGGCAAGCATGTGGCCATCATGGCCCACTACAACCACTGGCAGGAAATCACCACCGGGATCGCCGAGGAGGCTATCCGCCGAATTCGCGCCACCGGTGCCGAAATTCGCGCCCAGGGCCCATTGATCAAGCATGTGAATGACAATGCCGACGACTGGGCGAAGCTGTGGAACAAGGAAGTGCAGTTGGGCATCATTCCCTATTACATGTTTGTGGAGCGGGACACCGGCGCCAAGAACTACTTCGAAGTGCCACTGGCCGAGGCTTACCGCATCTATCGGGAAGCCATGAAGCAGGTCTCCGGCCTTGCACGCACCGCCCGCGGCCCTTCCATGAGTGCCGGCCCGGGTAAGGTTGAGGTGCAGGGCATCACCGAGATTTACGGTGAAAAAGTCTTCGTGCTTCGCTTTATCCAGGCCCGCAACCCGGACTGGGTGCAGCGCCCGTTCTTTGCCAGGTACAGCGAAACAGCCACCTGGCTGCATGAGCTGGAACCGGCCCTCGGGGAGGAAGAGTTCTTCTTTGAGGATGAGTACAAAGAGATGAAGAAGGGTAACGGCTAACTGCTTTGGATAGCCTCTCGCTCACCGGCAACCTGCTATTCTTTGCCCCCCCTGGCAAACCGCAGCATTGGTGACGTCGCTAATGCGGCTTTCCCGCGGAGGAGTCAGACGGGCGACCGGTCGGGTCGAGGAAATAGCGCTCCAGCAAGTTCGGGTCATCAAAATGACGACGGCCAGTGAACGCAACCGCATGCTGCCCCCATTGGCGCATGGCACCGGCCGACACCACTCCCGTGGGCCAGAGCAGGAACCGCTCCAACCGCTCGGACCCGGATACAAGGCCGTCGGAAGCAAACAGCCGCCCGCCCTCGGGTGAACGCCCGCGCAGGTGATCGTATGGCAGGAAATGGTAGACATGATCCGCCACCTGATCCGGCGCCGTTCGGGACGCCACCAACTGATGCTCGCCCGCAGACAGGTAAAGCGTCATGCCGGTATCCGTCTGCGGCACAGCACCGGCTATCCAAAGGGGCTCCTCACCAGCGGGAACCCCATCCACAGGCAACAGCCCGGACTCGACAAGCAGCCACTGATGGTAGCAGCCGCATGAATGGACGAAATCGTAGACCAACGGTAAACCGTCCTCGCCGAGTGTGACCCTCCAGAAGAAGCCATCCAGCGCACCAGCATAGATATCCACGGCCGCCGCCGGTGGCCGGGAAGCGAACCAGATCAGATAGTTCAGTTGCGGCAGCACCTGGCCATCGAACCGGGTATAGGACAGTCGAGTATAGACAACAGGGGTGGGCTCGAATAACAACTTGCCATCGCTCCGGCGGGCAGGGCGGCCCGGCACGTCATTGCCGTCCCGCGTCTCCAGCACCCAGGTGGGCGCATAGCGGGCAAACAGGGCCTGGGACTCCGCCTCGCTGAACATCGGAATCCGCAGTGTGCTGCGACGCGAGGCCCGTTCCAGCAATCCGGCGAAATCCTCCTGGCCGACGGGTTCCGGCGGTGCGTAAACCGTCCAGGGATAGGCAGGTTGATAGGGCAATTGGTAATCCTCAATCAACTCCCCCATCACCTTCCTGGCACGCCACTGAACCAAGGGCGCCATCAGGGGATACAGGCCAACCACCTGTGCCAGGCCGCGATAGCTGTCAGGCACCGACCTGGCAACGTCCAGCCTATGCCAATCCTTGCCACCGCGCTGAAGCCGGGCAGTCGCCACTTGCCCACATTCCCGAAGTGCTGCCAACCGGCCCGGGCTTACGCCACCCAGACTGTCCGCCTCATAAGCCCGGGCTTCCACGGCTTTCAGGTGCGCCCGCTGCAGCCATTCCTGGCGCTGTGCAGCCGACAAACCGGAGAACTCGAAACTGGCAAGGAAGCGGTCAACCCGCAAATAGGGAAAGCCAGGCGGAGGCCAGGCCTGCGCATCAAAGTGGCTGCCACCAACCACCTCCTGCTGCCACTGGCGGAAGAGTCTGTCGCAGTCGACGGTGACCGCTTCGATAGGCGCGGAAGAATAATTCAGTGAGGCACACCCGCCGATGCCGACAACCACCACTGTCAGAAAAGCCGGGAGCCCTGCCCATCGCCGCATTGCTGGTCCCTCCAGTCTGTCGACTTCCTGCAGTTCGGACAGGCAGCAAGTTCTCTGGTTCCAACCATGTGTTGCGATCACTGGAATGACAGGGCTTCCCTGGGAAACAGTTTACCCGTCGGGTTTCGCCTGAAGCTCTACCCGCTGCTGGCTACTCGAACGGATCAGTGCATGAGGGTATACAGCTTGCGCCGATAGGCCCGCACGTCCGGGTTGTTGTTACCCAGCTTGTCAAACAGCTCGATCAGTGTGGTCTTGGCCACTTCGTCCTTGTATTTGCTGTCTACCTGCATCAGGCGAATCAGCAGGTCCATGGCCTCGGCGTTGTTTTCCTGTAATACGTGATGAAGCGCCAACTGGTGCAGCGCGCTCGGGTCTTTCGGGTCCTGCTCCAGTGCCATCTCCAGGTCCTTGACCGGCGGCAGCTCCGCTGACTGCTTCAGGAACTTCACCCGGGCCGCCAGCTGCCTGGCCTGGTGCTGCATTTTCTCTTCCGGCGGCAGGCTCTCGAGCACTGTCTCAGCCGTTTCAAGGTCGCCCGTTTCCGCCTTTAGCTGGGCCAGATCAATCAGCACCTTCAGGTTTTCGGGGTCTTTCTGGTTCATCTCCGAGAGGATGACCAGCGCACCTTCCAGATCGCCCTCTTCCAAGATGCGGTGAGCCTTGTCGTAAGGGTCTTCCTTGGGCGCCGTCACATGCTTGTCCAGCACCTTGCGGATCTCGCTCTCCGGCAGGGCGCCGTTAAAACCATCCACGGCCTGGCCATCCTTCACGAGTATTACCGTCGGCAAGCTGCGCACGCCCAGACTGGAGGTGAGCTGCTCCTGCTCGTCGGCGTTGACCTTCGCCAGCATGAACCCGCCCCGGTACTCGTTGGCCAGCTTTTCCAGAAGCGGCATCAACTGCTTGCAGGGCGCGCACCACTCGGCCCAGACATCCACCAGAATGGGCGTGCTGGCCGAGGCCTCCATGACCTTCTGCTGGAAGTTTTCCATGGTGGCTTCAAAGATGTAGGGAGAGTTGCTCATGCAGGGCACCTGAAGAAGTCGAATGAATCTTTGGGAACTGCCAGTGGACATGGGGCCGGATGCCGGAAAATTCAAGCATGATCGGGTACAAGCCAGCTCCTTGAAATAACCATATCTGCCGTTACATAAGCTAAATACGCAACGCTCCGGTGCATCGCTTTGAAAACGCACCCGGAGGACTCACAACCTTTCCGGATGGATACTTCACGGCATGAATGAAGACGCGCGCAAAGATTCACTTGAGGACTTCGAAGAGGACGTGACGGAATACATCGGCAAGGACGAACACAGCAAGAGCCTGGCCCTGCCCCAGCAGATGATGCCCCGGCGAATGTATGTGCTGCCGGTTTCGAACCGTCCGTTCTTTCCGGCCCAGGTGCAACCGGTAATGGTTAACCAGAACCCGTGGCAGGAAACCCTGAAGCGGGTCGGCGAAACCGACCACAAGGTGCTGGGCATCTGCTTTGTTGACGAGCAGGAAACCGAAGACGGCATACCCGCCAGTGACCAGCTGGAAACCACCGGCTGTGCCGTTCGCGTTCATCATGCCCAGAACGAAGGCGGCAAGGTCCAGTTCATAGCCCAGGGTCTGCAGAGGTTCCGGATTGTTCAGTGGCTGCGCCGCAAGCCACCGTACCTGGTGGAAGTGGAGTACCCTGCCGGGCCGGAGGAAGAAGCCGATGAACTCAAGGCCTACACCCTGGCTATCATCAGCTCGATCAAGGAATTGCTGCGCACCAATCCGCTGTACGGCGAAGATGTTAAACAATACCTGTCCCGCTTCGGGCCGGACGACAGCTCGCCCCTGGCCGACTTCGGTGCTTCCATGACCAGTGCTCCGGGCCGGGAGCTGCAGGATGTGCTTGACACCATCCCCCTGCTTCGCCGCATGGAGAAGGTATTGCTCCTGATGCGCAAGGAACAGGAAGTGGCCCGCCTGCAGTCGGAAATCAGCGAAGAGGTCAACGCCAAGGTTCAGAAGCACCAGCGGGAGTTCTTCCTGAAAGAACAGCTGAAGGTCATCCAGCGCGAGCTGGGCATGGCCAAGGATGACAAGACCGCAGATGTGGAGCGATTCGGGGAACGGATGGCCCAACTGAATCCGCCGGAGGCCGTCCATGAGCGATTCGGTGATGAAGTTCAGAAGCTGCAGGTGCTGGAACAGGGTTCGCCGGAATACGGTGTTACCCGCAATTATCTCGACTGGCTGACCCAGGTGCCCTGGGGCGTTCATTCCGAGGATCATTTCGATCTGACCGAAGCGCGCCGGATTCTGGACCGGGACCACGACGGCCTGGACGACGTGAAAGACCGCATCGTCGAGTTTCTGGCCGAAGGCACTTTCAAGGGGGAGGTCAGCGGCTCCATCCTGTTGCTGGTGGGCCCGCCTGGTGTGGGCAAAACCTCCATCGGCCATTCCGTGGCAGACGCGCTGGGGCGGAAGTTCTACCGTTTCAGCGTGGGCGGCATGCGCGACGAAGCTGAAATCAAGGGCCACCGCCGCACCTACATCGGCGCCATGCCCGGCAAATTCGTGCAGGCGCTGAAGGATTCAAAAGTGGCGAACCCAGTGATCATGCTGGATGAAATCGACAAGATCGGCGCCTCTTACCAGGGCGATCCGGCCTCCGCTCTGCTGGAAACCCTGGACCCGGAACAGAACCGCGAGTTTCTGGACCACTACCTGGATGTCCGCATGGACCTTTCCAGGGTGCTGTTCATCTGCACCGCCAACCAGCTGGACACCATTCCCCGGCCACTACTGGACCGCATGGATGTCATTCGCCTGTCCGGTTACATTGGTGAAGAGAAACTGGCCATCGCCAAGCATCACTTGCTGCCAAGACTGCTCAAGCGGGCCGGTCTGCTGAAAAAGCAATTCAATATCACTGACGCCGCCATCCGGCAGGTGACTGAGGGCTATGTCCGCGAGTCCGGTGTGCGGAATCTCGAAAAGCTGCTGCACAAGATCCTGCGCAAAGGCATTGTGAAATTACTGGAAAATCCGGACCAGCCGGTGAAAGTAGGCGTCTCTGATCTGCAAACCTACCTCGGCCAGCCGTCGTTCAGAAAAGAGAAATCGCTCAAGGGCACCGGCGTTGTCACTGGCCTCGCCTGGACTGCCATGGGTGGCGCCACCCTGAGTATTGAGGCATCCCGGATTCACAGTTCCCAACGCGGCTTCAAACTGACCGGCCAGCTCGGGGACGTGATGAAGGAGTCGGCCGAAATCGCCTACAGCTACGTCTCATCAAACCTTAAGCGTTTCAAGGGCGACCCCACCTTCTTCGACAAATCCTTCGTGCACCTGCACGTACCGGAAGGCGCAACGCCGAAGGATGGCCCCAGCGCTGGTGTCACCATGGCGACCGCGCTTCTGTCCATCGCCCGCAAAGAGGCACCGCAGCAGAATCTGGCCATGACCGGGGAGCTGACCTTGACCGGGCAAGTACTGCCAGTGGGTGGTATCCGCGAAAAGGTTATTGCCGCGCGACGGCAGAAAATCAGTAACCTGATTCTGCCAGAGGCAAACCGTGGGGATTATGAGGAGCTGCCGGAGTATCTGAAAGAAGGCCTGACGGTAAATTTTGCCCGGCACTACAATGAGGTATTTCAGGTGTGCTTCGGCAACAAACCCCGAAGAGGATCCAGTGTC
This sequence comes from Halomonas sp., assembly GCA_002707215.1. Classification (GTDB taxonomy): domain Bacteria; phylum Pseudomonadota; class Gammaproteobacteria; order Pseudomonadales; family Oleiphilaceae; genus Marinobacter. The sequence continues at coordinate 8,880 of PAKW01000096.1, read as the reverse complement.
CATTGAAATAACTGGTCTAACCAGTGTGCAATTACATTGACGCTTTCCGGGCCGTTGTCTTTACTCGATTTGACATTGATCAAAAAGTGAACGATCAGTAGCCCAAGGCTACCAGCATCCTACTCGTTGCCAAAGAGAGTGGTAAAACAATGAACAGGAAAGCCTCGATTCTCTGCGTGGCCGCAGGCCTCGCTATCGCCCCTTTCGCTCAGGGCCAGTCCGACGGCACCCTGAAAAAGCTGGGTAATTTCCAGACCACGGGAAAGGCCGGGTTCACAGTCATCCCCCAGGGCAAGCTGATCCCCGGGGAGTTTGTAAGTTACAACCATACCGCGCGGGTCTGCGATGTTGGTCCAGACGGCAAGCTCTATATCTCGCTAGGCCAGCCCTACAATGTGGCACCGCGCGAGCATCTGGACACATTCAGCGAGTGGGGTATCGGCGGTGTGATCCGGGTGAATCAGGATGGCACCGGGCGCGAAGTTTATAGCCGCGGCATCCGGAACTCCGTCGGACATGATTTCCACCCCACCACGGGAGAACTCTGGTTCACCGACAACCAGGTTGACGGAATGGGAGACGACATTCCCCCTGGTGAGATCAACCGGCAAACCGCCATGGGTCAGCATTTTGGCCATCCCTGGTATGGAGGCGGCGATGTCCGCACCAACGAATACAAGGGTGAAGACGTTCCGGTCGACGTGGTCTTCCCGGTTTCCGAAACGGTAGCCCATGCCGCAGACCTGGGGATGGTGTTCTACACCGGCAGCATGTTCCCGAAAAAATATCAGGGCGGAATTTTCTCCGCGCAACACGGCTCCTGGAACCGGACCACACCCATCGGTGCACGGGTGATGTTCACGCCCGTGGACGCGGCCCAGTTGAAAGATGGTTCACTGCTGGTCTCTGACGACCTGGCCGGTGCTGTCTATCGGATCGCCTATACCGGTTCCGGCTCCTGAGCCTGCATATTGAGAGTGGGGTCAGATGAAGGCTTTCATCTGACCCCTTTTTCACTCTTTTTACAGAACAGACCCGACCGTCAGCACCGGCGACGCGTCAATATCGTCCGCATCCATCATGTTGGCCACCCGTTGGAGTGAGGCCAGAATCATAGTCTGCTCCCACTCCGCCAGGCTCTGGAATTTCTGGATAAAATCCTCCTGCAGCGGATTGGGGGCCCGGGCAAGGAGCTCGGCGCCTTCGTCCGTCAGGTGGGCGTGTACCTTGCGCTTGTCCTGGGTATTGCGCACCCGGTAAACCAGCTTGCGATGCTCCAGGCGATCCAGAATCGTCGTCACCGTCGCCTGGCTGAGACTCACCTTGTCGGCAATGGTTCCGATGGTGACTTCCCCCAGATCCCGAATTGTTCTCATGATCAACAGCTGCGGCCCCGTAAGCCCGGCGTGCTTGCTGAGGCGTTTGGAATGAAGATCCGTTGCCCGGATCACACGCCTCAGTGCCACCAGTACATCTTCATAACTGTTCACGGCATTACTCCGACTCGGGATTGACAATTTATTTATACCACTAACCATTAGAGGTCTTTGCACCAGGAAATGCAAGCCACGGAGGTCCCCCTGCATTTTTTCCCCCAGCCACTATGCTAAGGTCACGAACTTGTTCCATTTCCGACAGACCGACGGACACAACCCGATGATCAGGTATTTTCTGCTTTTCCTCCTCACCATGGCGCTTACCGGCACCCTGTATGGCCAGGACAAGCTCGGGCCGGAAGAAGAGCTAACCCCGGAAAACCTGGAGGAACGCATAAAAACCCTGGAAAAGCCCATGTACACGCCATTCATAGAGCTTTACCTGCTGGAGGAAAGCAAGGCGCTGCGCAAAGAGATGATGAACACCCGCGCAGAGTTGATCGAAAAGGTGGTGGATAAAGAGCTGTCGGTCGCCGACAAAACCATGTCCTACGCCACCGACACGGTGACTTATTTCTTCTACCTGATCGCCGGTGCAACTTCAATTCTGGTGGTTATCGGATGGAACTCCATCCGCGATATGCGCAACCAGCTCACCAGCCTGGCGGAAAAAAGGGTGAACGAACTGGTGGTTGAGTACGAGAAGCGCCTGGAATTTATTGAGGACCAGCTCCGGCAGAAATCCGACATCATCCAGCAGAACCAGGCGGAGATTGAGCGCACCAATGAAGTGCACTCCCTGTGGCTGAAAGCCAGCCAGGAAACCTCACAGCAGAACAAGATCGCCGCCTACGACACCATTCTGGATCTTCGCCCCGACGACGTGGAAGCCCTCAGCTATAAAGCCGACGCCGTTCTGGAAATGCAGGAGCCGCTGTGGGCCATCAGCCTGTGTCAGCGGGCCCTGAAACTTGCACCGGATAATGGCCATGCGCACTATCAGCTGGCATGCGCCTATGCCGAGATCGGCCGCTGGGAGGATGCTATCAGCACCCTGCAAAAAGCGATTGATATTTCCGAGGCATACCGGGACGATGCCTCCGTGGATGTCAGTTTCGAGCAGTTGCGAGATCATGAAAGCTTCCGCACACTGGTCTGCCCGGATCAGGACGACGGCACGGATGCTTGACAACCAGCGAGCCGTGGTGTTTTTTCAACTCGCTGAGAACACGAGAACAACCCTGAACCTAACAGGACAGACTCAATGAGAACTTCGGCAAAGAAACTCGTAACCGCTGTCAGCGCTTCCATCGCCCTGACAGCCGCCGGCCACGCCGCCGCCGAAATCCAGATCGGTATCGCCGGACCCATGACTGGCCCTGTCGCCCAATACGGTGACATGCAGTTTTCCGGTGCCCGCATGGCGATTGAACAGATCAACGCCAATGGTGGCGTGATGGGCGAGGAACTGGTCGCCGTGGAATACGACGATGTCTGCGACCCGAAGCAGGCCGTTAGCGTTGCCAACAAACTGGTCAACGATGGCGTCCGCTTTGTCGTCGGCCACTTGTGTTCAAGCTCCACCCAGCCCGCCTCGGACATATATGAGGACGAAGGCATCCTGATGGTTACACCGGCCTCTACCAGCCCGGAAATTACCGAACGTGGTTACGAGCTGGTGTTCCGCACCATCGGCCTGGACAGCATGCAGGGTCCGGTTGCTGGCAACTATCTGGCCAGCCTGAACCCCAAGCGCGTCGCCATCATCCACGACAAACAGCAGTATGGTGAGGGCATTGCCACCGCCGTACGTGACACCCTCAAAGACAAGGGCGTGGAAATCGCCATGTTTGAAGGTATCACCGCTGGCAGCAAAGATTTCTCTTCCCTGGTAACCAAGCTGAAGCAGGCCGATGTCGACTACGTCTACTACGGTGGCTACCATCCGGAGCTGGGCCTGATCCTGCGTCAGGCACGCCAGGCTGACCTGGACACCACCTTCATGGGCCCGGAAGGCGTGGGCAACAAGGGCATCAACACCATAGCCGGCGAAGCTGCCGAAGGCCTGCTGGTTACCCTGCCGCCGGCGTTTGACCAGAAAGCTGCAAACCAGGAACTGATTCAGGCCTTCGAAGCCAAGGGTGAAGACCCCTCCGGTCCGTTTGTACTCACGTCCTACACCGCCGTTCAACTCCTTGCCAAAGGTATTGAGAAAGCGGAATCCACGGATCCGTTCCAGGTAGCGGAAGCCCTGCGCAGCGGCTCTTTCGAAACACCGATCGGCAAGGTTGAGTATGATAAGACCGGTGATATGAAGTCGTTCGAGTTCGTTGTTTACGAATGGCATTCAGATGGCAGTAAAACTCCGGTAAACTAAGCCAAATCGTTAAAAAACGGTAATGCGGAGAACACCTTCTCACCGGGATCCGGGAGAAGGTGCTTTTCCAGGCGCCTGCTGAACCTCCCCCGCCCTCGGTTCGAACATCCCGCGCCAGTGGTGTGATAGCGGGGGGAGCGGGCTTTCGGGGTTCCAATACAATGCAAGATCTCCTCTATTTTTCCCAGCAGCTCATCAATGGGCTGACGATCGGGAGTGCCTACGCCCTGATCGCCATCGGCTACACGATGGTTTACGGCATCATCGGCATGATCAACTTTGCTCATGGTGAGATCTACATGATCGGTGCCTATACAGCCCTGATCGCCATCACCGGCCTCGCCACCCTCGGTATTGCCTGGCTTCCAGTGATCCTGATCGTTGCACTGGTTTGCGCCATGATCGTCTCCAGTGCGATGGGTTGGGCGGTGGAGCGGGTAGCCTATCGGCCGGTCCGCGGACGTCACCGCCTGATTCCACTCATCTCCGCCATCGGCATGTCGATCTTCCTTCAGAACTATGTCCACCTCGCCCAGGGATCCCGCAACATCGGATTTCCCGCCCTGATTGACGGTGGCTTCCAGTTCGGCCCGGAGGGTGCGTTCGAGATGTCGCTCTCCTACATGCAGATCACCGTCTTCGTCACCACTCTGGTCTGTATGGCCGTGCTGTCCCTGTTTATTTCGCGGTCCCGTACCGGTCGTGCATGCCGGGCAGTTTCACAGGATCTGGGCATGGCCAACCTGCTTGGCATCGACACCAACCGGATCATCTCGGCGACCTTCGTGATCGGTGCTGCCCTGGCTGCGGTCGCGGGCCTTCTCCTGGGCATGTACTACGGCTCCATTGATCCGCTGTTCGGATTTATCGCTGGGCTCAAGGCGTTCACCGCCGCCGTCCTTGGCGGTATCGGCAGCATTCCCGGCGCCATGCTGGGGGGGTTGATCCTGGGCGTTTCCGAAAGCATGACCTCCGGTTACCTCAGCGGTGAATACAAGGACGTGGTCTCTTTTGGCCTGCTGATCCTCATTCTGCTGTTCAAACCCACCGGCCTGCTTGGCAAACCGGAGGTTGAGAAGATCTGATGGCCGCTCAAAATCTGAAACACGCGTTTTTCTGCGCCGTTATCACCCTGATTATTTCCTACCCGATTCTCGGGTTTAATCTGGAAGCACAGGGCATTAATGTCACCCTTACCGGGGCCGGGACCTCGACCATTGTGATGGTGCTTTTGGCGGCAGTGGTTGTCTTCCTGTTCCAGCTGTTCCGTGAAAGCGTCATGGCGACGCTGAAAAGCATTCCAAGACCGCTGCCACAAACCCATAAAGAGCCGGTGGCTGAAAACAAGCGGGCAAAAATCGAATCCCGGGTACTCACTGCTATTATTGTACTGGCTCTGTTCTGGCCCTTCTTTGTATCCCGTGGCTCTGTGGATCTGGCGACTCTGGCGCTCATCTACATCATGCTGGCTCTTGGCCTGAACGTGGTGGTCGGCCTGGCCGGCCTGCTGGACCTGGGCTATGTAGCCTTTTATGCCGTAGGTGCATACACCTTTGCCCTGCTTTCAGAGTATTTCGGTATTTCCTTCTGGATGTCGCTGCCGCTCGGGGCACTTCTCGCAGCCCTGTTCGGGCTGGTACTGGGTTTCCCGGTGTTGCGACTCCGAGGGGATTATCTGGCTATCGTAACCCTCGGTTTCGGCGAAATTATCCGTATTCTGCTCAACAACTGGACCAGCCTGACCGGTGGCCCCAACGGTATCGGCGGCATTCCGGAGCCAACGCTCTTCGGCATGGAGTTCGGCCGGCACGTCAAGGAAGAGGGCAACTCCTCTTTCCACGAAACCTTCGGCATTGCCTACAGTGGTGAAGACAAGGTCATTTTCCTCTACCTGATTTCCCTGGTACTGGCCGTTTTCACCGCCCTGGTGATTCGGCGGTTCATGCGCATGCCGGTGGGCCGCGCCTGGGAGGCCCTGCGGGAGGATGAAATTGCGGCCCGATCCCTCGGCCTCAGCCGCACCTCAGTCAAGCTGACCGCTTTTACCATTGGCGCCTTCTTCGCCGGCTTTGCCGGTACCGTCTTCGCTTCCAAACAGGGTTTTATCAGCCCGGAATCGTTCGTCTTCCTGGAATCGGCCATCATCCTGGCAATCGTTGTGCTTGGGGGCATGGGCTCCCAGCTCGGTGTGATTCTGGCGGCCATTGCCGTCACCATCCTGCCGGAGCTGGCCCGTGAATTTTCCGAATACCGCATGCTGATCTTCGGTGCCGCCATGGTGCTGATGATGGTCTGGCGTCCGCAGGGCCTGATGCCCATGCGCCGGATCCACATTGAACTGAAAAAGCAGGAGTGACGGACAATGCTTGACGTACAGAGTCTGTCCATGCGCTTTGGCGGCCTGCTGGCGGTAGACCAGGTGTCTCTGGAGGTTCAGGAGCACGAAATCGTGTCCATCATCGGCCCTAACGGCGCCGGTAAAACTACCGTATTCAACTGTATGAGCGGCTTCTACAAACCGACTGGCGGAAAGATCCTGTTCGAGGGGCAGGCAGTCCAGGGCAAACCGGATCACAAGATCTCCCGTTTGGGGATGGTAAGAACCTTCCAGCATGTCAGGTTGTTCAACCAGATGACCGTGGTGGAAAACCTCCTGGTTGCCCAGCACCGGCACCTGAACACGAACCTGATTGCCGGCTTGATGAAGACCCCGAATTACCGGGACCGGGAACAGAAGTCACTGGATCGGGCTGCCTATTGGCTGGACCGCGTGGGCCTGATGGACCTGGCCAACCGGGAAGCAGGCAACCTGGCCTATGGCCAACAGCGCCGGCTGGAAATCGCCCGATGCATGGTGACCGAGCCCAAGCTGCTGATGCTTGACGAGCCGGCAGCCGGCCTCAACCCGGCAGAGACCAAGGATCTCAATCAGCTGATCGTCAGCCTGAAAGAGGACTACAACGTTTCCGTAGTGCTGATTGAGCACGACATGAGCCTGGTTATGGATATTTCCGACCGCATCAACGTGATCAACCAGGGCAGACCCCTGGCCTGTGGTACGCCGGATGAAATCCGCCAGAACGATGACGTGATCAAAGCCTATCTGGGCGAGGCCTGAGGGAAAACCATGCTGGTACTAGAAGATGTCCATACCCACTACGGCAAAATCGAGGCACTGCACGGGGTTTCTGTCGAGATCAAAAAGGGGGAAATTGTTTCTCTCATCGGCGCCAACGGCGCAGGCAAGACAACGCTACTGATGACTGTGTGCGGCCACCCCCAGGCCACCTCTGGTCGCGTTTTTCTGCAAGGACGGGATATCACTCGCGAGCCGACGGCGCAGATCATGCGCTCCGGCATCGCCATTGTCCCCGAGGGACGGCGGGTCTTCTCGAGCCTGACTGTCCAGGAAAACCTCCATATGGGCGGGTTCTTCAACACCAGGGCCGAGATCCGCAAGAGCCAGAACCATGTCTACGAGCTCTTTCCCCGCCTCAAGGAGCGTGAGCGCCAGCGCGCCGGCACCATGTCTGGTGGCGAGCAGCAGATGCTTGCCATCGGCCGGGCGCTGATGAGCAGGCCGAACATGATCATCCTGGATGAGCCTTCCCTTGGTCTGGCTCCGCTGATCATCAAGCAGATCTTCGAGATCATCGGCCACCTGCGCGACGAAGGCATTACGGTTTTCCTGGTTGAGCAGAATGCTCACCAGGCTCTCAACCTGGCTGACCGTGGTTATGTGCTCGAAACCGGCAAGATTCGCCTGCACGATACCGGCAAGAATCTGCTGGCCAATCCGGATGTCCGGAACGCCTACCTTGGCGGCTAGGAGTCTGTGCGGCAGAACTGGAAGGTACCCCCTCCAACAAACACCTGGTTTTCAACAGCCGCTTCTGCAATTCGCTCGACCGACTTTGCTTCTCATCACTACCAGCCGAAGCGCCACAACCGGCAAAAATGGCTGAAAGCACCAGTACGCTAATCATCCCTGTTACGCTTCTATCGAACACGTCCCTGTTCTCTACAAAGTGTCAGTTAATTGATCGGCTCGGAGTGATTGACGACGCAACGAAATCCAATACCACCCGACCCGATCTGCACTGGCGCTCTTGCAAATACGGTTCCACCACCACCGAAACCATCCCCCCTCCCGGCCCAATCTCTGACAGTTTTCTCCAGCTTTTCAGGATTTACCGGCTCTGATGGCCCCCGTGGGTTATCGTGAGGAGCATTGGCATAATAGTCTTCCTGAAACCAGTCCTGAGTCCATTCCGCAACATTTCCTGACATATCATGCAAGCCTATCGGGTTGGGCGGGTAACTACCAACAGGCCTTCGCTCCATAACCAGAGAAGAGTGGCTTAATAAATTGCCAGAAGGAGGGATACTTGGGTCGATATACTCTTTGGGCCTCTGCAAGTACGTATCATTGTCTTCTTCTCCGGTATTTGTGGCATACGGGACATTTTTGCCACGGCCACGAGCGGCGTATTCCCACTGGGCTTCGGTTGGCAATGCAAAGGGTAAGCCGGTTTGGTCGGCTAGCCAAGCACAGTAACCTTCAGCCTCACGGTAGTTAGGCACTCTGGCGGGTTTGTCACGAAAATAGGGCGATAGGGGATCATCAGTAGGAGTGATCACGTACCGGTTCTTGAAGGGAGAATTTTCGTAGAGAGATAGTCGCGCAGATGCCTTGTAATAGGACTCCATTTCTCCCCAAGTGGTTTCGTATCGAGAAATGGAGTAACTATCGATTTGCACATCTACGGGTGGTCGGGCGTAATCAGTCAAAGTTACGTAAGGAGAGCCATCTGGACGGCCAACGTCTCCCAGCTCGAAATCACCGCCTTCCACAAACACCTGATTAGAAACAGCATGTCGAGCAATGTCTGATTGGTATTTTTCTTCGCCGCTATTCATCCCCCCACAGGCAGCTAAGACCGCCGAAACAATTGAAAGTCCTCCGACTTTAAACCGGCCCAAGTCCAACATATACGAATATCCCTTAGCCAATTCTACAAATGCGACAAACGCCAAAAGGATCCAGTTTAACTGGCCTTCCGGCCATGGCGATTTGAGAAAAAGTGAGCTGAATAGTTACCTGTTTTTCAGGCCAAATCAGATACT